>NZ_CP158687.1:1312713-1640892 GCF_040580765.1 Lentibacter algarum
ATGGCGAAAGACAATGTCACGGTAGTGGACCAAAGTGGCCGTCTTTTGTCCAAGGCACCTGATGATCCCTCCTCTATTTTGACAGATAATCAGCTGCAATACCGTATGCGTCTGGAAAACATCTACCGTTCGCGGATTGAAAGCTTGGTCACACCAATCGTTGGGCCAGGGAATGCGACAGCACGCGTGAATATTGATTTTGATTTCACGCGCCGTGAGGTGACAGAGGAGAGTGTTGACCCCAACGGAAATGCCTTGCGCAGTGAGCAAAGCACAAAAGACATCACGTCAAAAAGTCCCGCTGTCGGCATCCCTGGTGCAATATCGAACACTGCGCCCACAGAAGCCGAACTGGTGACGGATGGCACGCAATCCACGGGCACGATGGGCTCTGGGGATGTGCAAAGCCAATCCTCAAGCGAAGTGCGCAACTATGAAGTGAGCCGCAAGGTGCAAACCACGCAACAACCCTCAAACACGATTGTGCAAATCAATGCGGCCTTGTTGGTCCGTGATCAGCGCGTGAAAGACCCCGAAACGGGCGAAATGGTAATGCAACCCATTGATCGAGAAGTATTGGCAGACATCGAGAATCTTGTCTCCAGCGCGATTGGCTTGCAAGTCTCCCGCGGTGATACACTTATCGTCAAATCACAACCTTTCATTGAAGAGCTTGAAGGCATTCAGGTGGATTGGCATGAGGCTGATTGGGTGGAAAGCCTTGCCAAACAAATCGGAATGATCCTGATGTTGGCTGTGGTGTCGTTGGGGGTTATCCGCCCGCTTCTCAACCGTCTCTTGGTGCCTGCTGGTGGCGAAATGGTTGCTCGTGGGGGACTTTCTGATGAAGATGCCGAAGCAATGGAATCTGTCGAAGTTAATGCGGGCGAAACCTTGGAAGACATTAAGGCCAAGCTGAAGCCGAAGAAAGCCAACATCTCAATGGAGATGTTGGATACGGCCAACACCTATGACGATAAGGTGGCGATCATTCGGATGATTGTGTCTGATGAAGCCGGGCGTGTGTCAAATGTCTTTAAGCAAATGATGAAGAAAGAAATGGATGTGGTAGGCTAAGGCCTGCTGCTGCCAGAGGAAATTAAAATGTCAGATGCACTTGCAACACCGACTGATGAAGAAAGCTTGTTTGATACGCTCACGGGCACGCAGAAATCAGCCATTCTGATGATGCTGCTCGGAGAAGATGAAGCCGCTGAAATCTTGAAGAACCTGTCTCCGCGTGAAGTCCAGCATTTGGGCGGGGCAATGTATTCGGTGCAAGGCGTTGATCAAGACACAGTCAATGCTGTGTTGGACGAATTTTTGGCAATCATCAAACAACAGACAAGTCTGGGCTTGGGCGCTGGAAATTACATCCGCAATGTTCTGACAAAAGCCTTGGGGGGCGATAAGGCACAATCGGTTTTGAGCCGGATTACCCCAGCGTCGTCAGAGCGGCCGATTGAAATATTGGATTGGATGGATGCTCGAGCGATTGCCGAACTCATCATTGATGAGCATCCTCAAATCGTTGCTTTGATTGTATCATATCTGGATTACGGCTTGGCAGCAGATGTGTTGGGGCTGTTGCCACCTGACTTGCAGCCAGAGGTGGTGCGTCGGATTGCAACCCTTGAGACAGTGCAGCCTGATGCTGTGCGCGAGCTTGAGCGCGTCATGCAGCAAAAGTTCCAAGCTAATACAACGCTGCGCGCTTCGCAAATTGGCGGCGTAAAAGCGGCGGCGAAAATCATGAACTTCACAAAAACCGCGATGGAACAGCGGATTATGAAGGACATCAAGAAAGACAGCAAAGACCTTATGCAAGCGATCCAAGACAATATGTTTGTCTTTGATAATTTGGTTATGTCTGACGACCGTTCGCTTCAGACGCTGCTGCGCTCCATTGATACCGAAATTCTCGTCTTGGCTCTCAAGGGTGCCGACGAGGTTCTTCGCGACAAACTGTTTGGCTGTATGTCCACACGGGCAGCGTCCAACATTAAAGACGAAATGGAAGCCCTTGGCCCTGTCCGTCTCACTGATGTGCAAGAAGCACAAAAACAGATTATTGCTGTGGCGCGGAAAATGTCTGACGACGGTACAATCGTGCTTGCGGGCCGTGGTGGAGACGAAATGGTATGACCCAAGACTTTGTGCCACATGAAGGACTGATCCGCGCCTCAGATGTGGCAGCGGGTGCGCCTCTAAAGCAGTCTGAAATCACTCGGTTTATCAACACGATTGACACCGAGGTTTATCAACGTGACGAGGCCGCTCCACGCAAACCAGATGCACCGTTTAAATCAAAAAGTTTGCTTGATTTGGCACGTGAGGCGTCTGAACGGATTGCTTTGCAGGATGCCGCGCGCGAGCGGGCGCAGAAAGAGGCCGAAGACGCTGCCGAGAAAGCGGCTCCAGAGCAACCGCCGGAGCCTGCAACACCTGGGCCTGCCGCGAAAGAGGAGACACCATCGGCAACTGATCAAGCGGCGGCTAAAGTTTCAGATCAAACAGAACCGCAGCCTTTGTCTGGCGCCGACGCTGGAAAGCAGGATGATAGCCCTATCGAAGTCGCAACCGAGCCGACAACACTGCAACCTGATAGTCTCGCCCCTGAGACTGAGCTGGGTGCACCTGATCCTGAGCCGACCAGCCCTAGCATGGTCGCTTCGGAAAGTGTGAGTGAGCAGGCGGCAGACAGCCAAATAACGGAGGCTTTTGAGGCAGGTGTCCTTGAAGGGCAGCGTCAAGCACGTGATGAGGTTGAAGCAATGATGTCCCATGCGCTGGGACTTTTGGAGCAAACTGTAGAGGCGTTTCAGGAGCAAGGGCATGATGCCAGCCTTGCTTTGAGAGACAGCATATCCGCCAGTGTGATAAGTCTCGCATCGTCTCGTGCGGGGATGCAAATTGATCAAATGCCAAAGGCTTTTGGGGCGAGGATCGAGACCTTGGCTGAACGCATTCAAACCTCAACGTCGGCGCCCATCCTCAAGGTTCATCCGAGTGATTTGCTTGTCTTAAAGCCCTGTCTTGAGCAATCCAGAAAGCTGCTGTCTCTACGTTTGGTTGCAGATGAAAGTTTGGCCCGTGGAGATATTGATCTGGCGCTTGAGGGTATCAGGCTGACGGATGTCATGCCGCGGGTCGAGCAGGCCCCGACTTTTGTACACTATGTTCCTTTGACATTGGCAGATGATGTTGTTGATGAACCAGAGACGCATACGCCCGAGGTGTCGTTGGAGGCTGTAGACGAGAAACAGCCAGCCGATGGAGCCGATCAAGCCATCAATGATGAACTCATTGAGGAAAGTTTAGACGATATCATAGCTGATGAGCCTGAAAAATGACGATTAACGCCCTTCAAACTGTTGTCCAGAGTATCGCGTCCTTGGGGCAGCCTTTGCCGCTAATCGCGTCAGGCTTGGTCACCCGTTTTGATGGCCAGATCATTGAGTGTGACGGGTTTCCTGTGTCGGTTGGGTCGATCTGTCATGTGCATCTCCCTGACGGGTTTCCAATACAAGCGGAGGTTATCGGCTTCCGTGACGGGCGAAACCTTGCTTTTTTGTATGATCAAAACGCCGATATTGAAGTGGGTGCCTTGGTCACGGTGGCAAACAATGGGCGTCAAATTGCCGTCGGACCTGCATTGCTGGGCAGGGTGATTGATGCACAGGGAGAACCACTGGACGAGGGTGGCTCCATCGAGCTTGAGGACAGTTGGCCTTTGCACGGAAAGCCCATCAATCCTTTACAACGCCGTGCAATAGCGGAACCGATGGATGTTGGCGTGCGGTCTGTGAATGCTTTGCTGAGCATTGGCCGTGGGCAACGTGTGGGGATTGTCGCGGGCTCAGGTGTTGGGAAATCGGTGTTGTTGTCGATGATGACCCGGTTTTCGGATGCGGATGTGATTGTTGTTGGGCTGATCGGAGAGCGTGGGCGCGAAGTCGGCGATTTTGTCGAGCGCTCGATGGGTGGGCAGGCGCGTCACAAAATTTGTGTTGTGGCTGTGCCTGCTGACAGAGCCGCTTTGCTGCGTATCCGTGGTGCCAATCGCGCCACTGCGATTGCGGAATATTTTAGAGCCCAGGGTAAGAATGTGTTGTTGATAATGGACTCTCTCACCCGTGTCGCTCATGCGAAGCGCGAGGTCGGGTTGGCCTTAGGAGAGCAGCCCACAGCAAAAGGATATCCGCCTTCTGTTGTGTCTATGATCCCGAACTTAATTGAGCGCACGGGCACGGGGGGCGAAGGCGAGGGCGCTATAACCTCGATTTACACCGTTTTGGCTGATGGAGACGACACGACCAACGACCCTGTTGTTGATACGGCTCGGGCGATTTTGGATGGGCATATCGTTTTGTCCCGCAAGCATAGCCAACTGGGGATCTACCCTGCCGTTGACCTGACGGCTTCGGTCAGCCGCGTGATGAATGATATTATCCCAGACCCGCATCAAAAAGCAGCCGTTAAATTCAAACGTCTGGTCTCGGTTTACATGGAAAACCGCGACTTGATGTTGATGGGGGGCTATGCTGCTGGGCAAGATCCTGAGCTTGATCTTGCAATCGCACTTTGGCCCAATATCACCGCCTACATCAAACAAGCGGCTAATGAGCCAGCGACATTTCAAGACTGCCAACAGGATCTCATTTCTTTGATGGGAGAGTGAGCAGATGTCACGTACATCTCGTTTATATGAACTGATGATGAAGCGCGAGACGATGCGTTTGCGTCAGAAAGCAGATGCTTTGGGCGGGCTTGTTGGAGACCAGACGCGGCTTTCTGACCTTGATGCAAAACTCGCTGAGCTGATTGTGGAAAATAGCCAAGATCGCGGCACGCAAACGGTTTCTGCTTTGCGCTCGCAAGCTTTTTACGGGCGTGAAATGGCCGAGCAGCGCGAGTTTGCGCAAAACAGGCTCGAGTTTTTGGGAAGAGAAATTGAGACGGCACAAATGCAGCTGGCTCAATCAAAGCAAAAAGAAAAAATGTTAGAGGAACGGGCCGCGCAGGAGCGGCGCTTATTAGCACAAGATGCTCTCGACCTTGCCGATAGACTGCGTCCTGCACAGAAAATAGAGCGAAAGTTATGAGGAAGTTGGCATTGTTATTGCTACCCCCCTTGGGTAGATCTTTCTCTTTTTGAGGCGCATTCATGAACGGCATTAGCCCCTATACCAAGCTTAACCGACCCGCCGATAACGGTGGTCGTACAGCATTGGGCGATATGATTGCTCTTGTTCCAGACGAGATGTCTGAGGTACCGCAGAGTTTTGATCATATGCTTCAAGGCAATCAAGCCCTGCCCGAAGAGATCGAGGCAGCTTTGCCTGAAGCGTCGCAAAGAGCGATTGCACCAGGCGGGCTGCCAGAGGAGATGGGTTCATTTGACATTGGCGCGCAGGTAAAGTTGACCGTTGAGGAGGGACCATCTGGAGAGGATAGCCCTAGCATTCCCGCAACTGAACCAAGCTTAGTTGAAGCGGGCCTGCAAGTTCTGCCAGTGTCAGATGGTGTGCAAGGTGTGGCGGATGAGCCAACTCAGCCCCAGCTGCAAAACGATCCTATCGCGGCACTGCCCAGCATGATTGTGCTTGCCACGGCTGAAAGCGAGATTATGCAAGCGGGGGGGCAGTCGGCTCTTGCGATTGCACACTTAGGAGCACCTGACGCGGAGCAAGTCCAGATAGAAGTTGGCGCTGCGGGCGCTGAAACGGATGCCGCAGTTCAGCGATTTAGAGGCAGAGCCCGAGAAGGCTTGCAGATGCCGAGCATGAACAGTGAGGGTGATACACCCAGGCTGGCAGTCTCGAAAGCTGCAATCCCGCCATTTTCCAACCCCAGCTTTCCAGACACACCGCAAGCGATCACGCATCTGGGATCTCAACTGTTGTCCGATGGTCATGTCGCCTTACCAGCAGTTGGTGTTTCTGAGTTGACCGGTGTTGAGACTTTGCGGGTGTCTGAAATACACCAGAAAAGCGACGCCAAACTGAATGTAGTGGACCCCGTGAACTTAGGCGACGCCGAGAGGCCGAGTGAGCATGATGTTTTGGTGAGTAAGGCGCTTGTGAAAAGAGTTATTTCCCCTGACGCTGAGGAGAAGGGGCAGAGTCAAGCAAGGCTGCTGGCTCTTGAGCCATTTGTCCCTCCCAAGCCTCAGGAAGCGCCCAGTGAAGAGATTTCTTCTGGGGCAGGTCTGGCAACACGCCCGAGTGCGCCACTTGGGCCAGTGATTTTGCCTGAAGTTGGCAAGTTAAATCAACTTCCTGTGTCTGAAGCCTTTTCAGCCACCGTTGAGGTTCAGCCGAGCCCGGAAACCTTTGTTCTAAAATTTAATCCAGATGGCTCTGCAAAGCCTGAGGTTTCGGGGTCAAAGTCGGATGAGGCAAAAGGTTTTGGTGGGTTGGTTCAGCCCTTGTCGGCAAAGTTAGAAATGGCCTCCTTAGAACACAGCGCCGCCAAACCCGCTCAGGAGCCGCCACATCCAAATGCTCAGGCAAGCGTGCTACGTGCGACTATGGCGCTTAATATGCGTGATTCTCAATGGGGGCAAAAACTCGTATCTCAAATTGAAAAGATGCAAAATGAAGGTGTTGCCCGCTACGATATTTCGTTGCGCCCCAAAAACCTCGGCGACTTACAGGTCAGCCTTGAGTTTCGCGGCGGAGACACTCAAGTCCGGATTGTAACTGAAACAACGTTGGCATCTCGGGTGTTGATTGGGGCTGAAGACCGTCTGGCTCAGATGCTGGACAATGCTGGCTTTAGGCTCACATCCTTTGCGGCATCCATGTCGGCAGGCCAACAACACGCGGGCACAGGGCATGGACAAAATCAAAAGCAAAAGCAAAATTCAGCCGAGCTTGCCAACAAAAACAAAGGCGCGCGCAATGCGTCAGCCTCAGAGCCCATGATGCCTGTGGACACAAAAAGCCATAACGGCGCAGTAAATGTCATCGCATAAAATTTCAGGAGCAGTTACATGGCAGATCAAGAAACAGATGAACCAAAGAAGAAGGGCGGCTTAGTCAAGATAATTGGCTTTGTTTTTGCGGGGGTCGTGCTTGTTGGCATTGGTCTTGGCGCGGGCTTTTTTCTTTTTGGGGGCTCGTCTCTCACGCCGAGTGATGAAATCGAGCAAATTATTGAACGTAAGTTGAAAGAAAGTGGTCAGCTGCCCGAAGAGGACGAAGAGGTAGCCGAAGAGGGCGAAGAAGAGCCTGCTCTCAACAAAAAAGAAGCGCCTGAGGTGGATACTTTCATCACAACCTATTTTGAATTTGAGGGCAATTTTACAACCAACCTGCGCAATTCACGCAAGTTCTTACAGCTTGGGGTTGGGGTTTCAACGCAATATGATGAAACTGTGATTGAACACGTTCAAACGCACCAATTGGCTTTAAGGTCTGAAGTTCTTGGCACGATCAGTGAGTTCACTGAAGAAGAGATCCAGGGCAAGGCAGGACGTGATATGTTGGCGGTGAAAATGGCGGAGGCCATCAATACTAAATTAGAGATTCTTGAGGGGTTTGGTGGCATTGAAAACGTTCACTTCACTTCTTTCGTGTTGCAATAAGGGGCACGCAGATGGTACCTTCCAAGAAACTTACCTCGGATGAAGTCAACGCTCTGATTGACGGCTTGGGCGATGAAAGCTCATCGGCTTCAATGGGCGGTGATGATGGCCATGTGGATGTGCGCCCGTTTTCGTTCGGCTCCGATGACCTATCGCTCTTGGGGGATTATTACGCGCTGCGCATGATAAACGAGCGGTTCTGCCGCTTTGCACGCAGCGTGTTTCTGCCTATGCTGCGCATTCAACCGCGGATTTCGTCTTTCCCACCAGAGGTGAAAACCTTTGACGAATATACCAGTGGTGCGGAAAGCTTTATGAGCCTTACCACAAGCCGTATGGAAGAGCTTCGCGGAAGTAGCCTTTTGGTTGTGGCGCCTGCATTTATCTCGCTTCTGACGAATTCATACTATGGCGGCACGGCTGTGCGCTCGTTGCGCCGCCCCACTGGAGAATTCACGGCAACCGAGCAGCGCGTCATTGAGATTGTGACAGAGGGGTTGATGAGTTCTATGCAAATGGCATGGCGCGACCTTACGCCAGTATCTTTTTCGGTGCAGGGCCATGAAGAAAATATGCAGTTCGCCTCATTTGTCGACAACAGCGAAACTGTCATTGTCTGCACCTTTTTGGTGCAGCTTCCCGGAAATGAGCCGGCAACTTTCGATATGGTCTATCCGCTTCAAACACTGAAACCGATCGCCTCTTTACTGCGATCACGGGTTCAATCTGAATTTGTCGATGATGATATGTCATGGCGTCAAAAGCTGGAACGCGCAATTTTGAATATTCCGCTGATGGTCACAGCAGAATTGGCCAAGCCAAAGGTTTCAATGCGCAATCTTTTGCGCTTGCAAAGCGGTGATACCTTCCCAATTCAGCTTGCCGATGGTGTAAAAGTTCTTGTTGAGGGTAAGGATATTTTCAATGCTGAATTGGGCCAAGTTGGCCCGCAAGCCGCGCTTCACTTGCGCGAACGTATTAACGCAAACAAAGACAATGTTTAGAAAGGCAGTCTGATGTCAGATGAAAACCAAGTTACTGAAGAGGCCAGCATTGCAAAGCCCGAGCGTGATGGAAGCGAGAACCTGCGGGTTCTTGAAAACATTGACGTGCAAATGACAGTAGAGGTTGGCCGCTCTGAAATCACCATCCGAGATCTGTTGCGATTGAGCGAAGGCTCGATTTTGGAGCTTGATCGGCTGGCGGGTGATCCGTTGGATATTCTTATCAACGGGACAATGATAGCTAAGGGCGAGGTTGTGATGGTTGGCGAACGTTTTGGCATTCGTTTTGGCGAAATTGTTGAGCCAGAAAAGCGCGTAGAAAGTATTTAACCTTTGGGCTGTCATTTTTTTGGCAGTGAAGGGTATTCAAAAATAAGACGCTATATCAGATAATTACCAATTAATTAACGTGCCACCTTTGAGGTGGCACGTTTCCTGCTTCTTTCTTGTGAGACAGAAGTAAGGCAAAGACAGTGGATATTCAGCCATTTCAAATCGTTACAGTGGTGGTCTTCTTGGCCATTCTATTGGCGGCCCAGTTGCTGCTGAAGCGTCTGCGCAGGGCGGGTGGCCTGCCATCCTCAGCAAAACGTATGGAGGTCCTCCAAAACTTGAGTGTTGGGCCCAAGGAGGGCCTATTGTTGGTGCGGGTTGACGGCTCAGACTTTTTGGTTGGTGTGCCGCGCCATGGCCCGTTGACACTTCTGCCACTCGCGCCAAACAGCACTGAGGTGACTTATGTTTAGACTTTCCGCACTCAGTTTCATCAGCCTTATCGCGCTGGCAACTGCTACTTCGGGTCAGGGCTTCGACATTTCAGGGCTTCCAGCTTTAAACACCACACAATCGGGTGAGGGCGAGATGACATACTCGCTGTCGCTACAGATCTTGGCCTTGATGACTGCATTAACGCTTTTGCCGTCGCTCGTGTTAGGTATGTCGTCATTCACCCGCATAATTATTGTGCTGTCGATTTTACGGCAAGCTTTGGGCACACAACAGACGCCGCCAAATCAGGTGCTCATCGCAATCGCCTTGTTCTTGTCGCTGTTCATCATGCAGCCAACCCTGACACTAATATATGACAACGCTTTGTCGCCGTTCATGTCAGAGACACTTCCCGCCGATCAAGCCATTGCCCGCGCTTCAACCATCATGAAAGATTTCATGGTTTTGAACACCCGTAGTGACACGCTTTTGATGTTTTCCGATATGGCGGGCGCTGAAGCTTATGAGAGCAATGCTGACATCCCGTTTTCGACCATCTTGCCGGCGTTCATTACATCTGAGCTGAAGACGGCCTTTCAAATCGGGTTTCTTCTTTTCCTTCCGTTCTTGGTTATCGATATGGTGATTGCCTCAATCCTAATGTCATTGGGGATGATGATGCTGTCACCGATGTTGGTGTCGTTGCCCTTTAAGCTGCTCTTGTTTGTTCTGGTTGATGGCTGGGCCATGACAGTCGGTTCGCTGGCGGCCACTTTTGCAACACAGTGAGGTCCCATGGATTTTGATAATAACATTGAATACCTCCGACTTGCCTTCTGGCAAATCATTCTCGCCGCAGGCCCCATTTTGGGCGTGGCGCTGGCGATCGGTTTGGTTATCGGTGTTTTGCAGGCCGCGACTTCGATCAATGAAATGACATTGAGTTTCGTGCCAAAGCTCATCTTGGTGCTGCTCACCATGGCACTTTTGTCAGGGTTCATGATGACGCAATTGACAGATTACTTTACTTTTATTTTTGAAGAAATCGTGGCTGTCGGGAGATGATACCGATCAATTCCATATCTTTGGCGGGTTTGCCTGGCATGCCTTTGCAGGCCTTGTTTGATGTTTTTCTGCAAGTGTTCTTGGTCAATCTCCGCATTGGTGCTTTTCTGATATCGGCGCCGTTTTTTGGCTCGCGTATGGTGCCTTTGCAAATCAGAATTGTTTTCTCAATTGGGCTTGGATTGTTTATCATGAGCCAGATCGAGGCGCCTGATGTCACTGTTTTGACGTCGTTCTTTGTGGTGCCTTTGGTATTACAAGAATTGGCCATTGGGCTCTGCGTTGGACTCTGCATGACAATTATTTTTGCCTCCGTCGGCTTGGCGGGTGAAAAAATTGCGGCATCTTCTGGCTTGTCTTTTGCTATGCAAGTTGATCCGAATGGGGGCGGGCAAACGCCAGTGATCAGTCAGATTCTCACCCTGTTTTCGTTGGTCATTTTTTTTGCGCTCAACGGCCATATGCTGGTGCTGGCGTTGATGATTGAAAGCTACACATTGGTGCCCATTGGTGCTCCGCTGCTTTATGGGGCGATGTTTCAAACAGGGATAGATGCCGCTGGGTTGATGTTTGCTTTTGCCGCAAGCGTCATGCTGCCCATTGTAGCGGTGTTGTTTATAATCAACTTGGCCATTGGCATCATTACAAAATCAGCGCCGCAGCTTAATTTGTTTTCATTCGGCTTCCCAATCACAATCCTGAGCGTATTTGTGCTCCTTGTTTTATCTGTTACGCCTTTAGCTTGGTCTTTTTCAGATCTGATTGAGTCGACAATGGCCGTTTTGAGAACCCTTATCGAAAGTATGTCCAATGGCTGAAGGTGGTGATGAGAGCCAAGAAAAGACAGAGGACCCAACTCAGCGGCGCTTAGAAAAAGCGGCGGAAGATGGCGAAGTGTTGTCATCCAAAGAGATGTTTGTTTTTGCCACCATGGCGATGGGGATCGCTATGATCTACGCCTTGTCGATCTATATTCCGTCTCAGATTGGTCATTGGATGACATTTTTCCGGTTTGGCGGCCTCGATAAAATGGACAGCCAGATTTTGACGAACCTTGGCCATGCGCTTTGGATATTTATTGTTGTGTCGGCAATTATTGGTCTGCCCATGCTTGTTGCTGTATTGGCAACACAAGGGGCGATCGGGGGCGGCATTAATTTTACAGCCAAAGCCATGGCCTTTAAAGGCAATCGCATCAATCCTTTGAGCGGACTCAAGCGTATGTTTTCGGTCAAAGGGTTGGTTGAACTGGCCAAGGCTGTCGCCAAGGTTGTCTTTCTTGGCGCTGCCTTTGCGGGTGTTATCTGGGTGCTCCTGCCGACAGTATTGCGCCTCACCAGCACAGGCTTGACGGCAGCTTTACATGAGGTGTTCTGGGGCACGATGCTGGCGCTGGCCGCATCTATTATTGTCCTGGGTGCCATTGCGGCCCTTGATTTGGCCTATGCCATGTACACACATATGCAAAAGCTGCGCATGAGCCGGCAAGATATGAAAGACGAGCACAAGCAAACCGAGGGCTCGCCCGAAGTCAAATCGCGCATCCGTCGCTTACAGATGGAAGCAAGCCGGCGTGCATCAGAGCAGGGTGCTGCAGTTGAAAATGTGGCTGAAGCCACTGCCATTATTACAAACCCGACACATTTTGCTGTAGCGCTGAAATATGTCCCGGGTGAAACGCGCGCACCAATCATTTTGGCAATGGGTCGTGGGAAAATGGCGGAGCGTATCATCGAGAAAGCAAACGAGCACGACGTCACAATCTTCCGCAGCCCGCTGTTGGCACGTGCGCTATATTTCACTGGCGATATTGGGCAAGAGATCACCGATGGTGTCTACACCGCGGTTGCGGCGGTCTTGGCTTATGTGTTCCGCCTTGATCGAGGCGAGACGCCTGAGGAGCCTTGGGTCGATATTCCGAATGAACTGCAATTTGATAAAAACGGTAAATCTCTGGGTGGGGAGACATAAACATGAGCAGCAAACGAACGCGCAGCATGGGCGAAATGATCTCGACAATTTGTTTTTTTGGGATGTCAGCCTGGATTGCACTTGAGGCGCTTGCATTGATGAGCGTTGCCCCCAGTTGGCAGATCTATGGCTTGTTTGGTGCCTCTATCATGTGCCTGCTCGGGGGAATGCGGTTTATTATTGCTGATATGGCCGCTGCAATCCAGCGGAAATTCAAATGAGTTCAGGGGGGTCTCATATCGCTTGTGGTCGGTGCACGTATTACTTTGTTACATTTGATGTGCAGAGACCTCATGGATGTAAAAAATTTGGTTTTAAGTCGCAGAGATCGCCCAGTTTGGAAGTTTTTACAGCAACTGGCACGAAATGTGCTCAATTCAATGAGAAATTTACGCCATCACGGCGTGCATCAGAGAAAACTGTCAGGAGGCGGGGATGACGACCCAAACGAAAGCTGTCGAGGAGGGCATCAAGATCGCGTTGGACGCAGCCGATGCAGCAACGAATGTCACTGATGAGTTCGCGCGTATCAAACAGGATTATTCTGCCGTGGAGGGCGAGGTGAAAAAACTATATAAGAACGCCACAATTGTTTTTGCCAGCTCGGCCGCCGCCAGCCTTATCGCCGTGCTTGCTGCTTCGATGATGTATTATCGCACCATGGAAACCATGGAAACCAGCAACAACACGTCGCTTGAGGCATTGGTCATATTCGCGGAAAATGTCGATAAACTTGCATTGGCAACCACATTACTTGATGAAGCACTCACCAAACAATCCAAAATGTCTGAGACAGTGGAAGCCACCAATATCGCTGTAAGCCGCATTGAGGAAAGTCAGGCGGAAGCTCAAGCAATAACAGCAGAAGGCTTGGCTGAGCTCTCAGAGACCACAACAGCAGTGGTGTCGCAATTTAGCACAGCGATGCTTGAAAAATTTGATACCGATTTGGCGCAACAGACCGATACTATTTCTCAAGCGCTGGCCTCGCTTGAGGCGGCACAAAGTGCGCTTTCTGCCAGTCTTGCGGCACAAGATAACCCCTCAGGTGCTGATGCCGCCCCAAATAAAGAACTGACAGCAAAGCTGGAGACGGTCCTTATGCTGCAAAGAGAGATTTCTGCGAAAATCACAGCCGCCAACAGCCCGCCGCCCAAATCGCGTAAGCGCCCAACGCCGGCTGCGACAGCCAAACCAAAGCGCACATCAGACGCGCCCATCACCTTCCCATAAACCTGGTCAAAGCGCCGAGGATGTAACATGGCACTTGAAGATTTCGCTGATGAAGCGCCAGCGAGCGCCGCACAGCCCCCCCAATTTCTGAAACTTCAGAAAAGTGGGATGGGGCGGTTGGCGGTTGCTCATCGTATGCGCGAAGGGGATATCTTGGTCGCTATAGACGGCGATCTATTCTTGGGAGATGGCGAAACGCTCAAGAGTGCTTTTGAAGATTTTGACCCAACAGAGCCTGACATCGCTTGGCTGATTACGTTTTGGCGCGACGGTTTATTCTTCAGCGTCTGTTTTGAGCAGCCGCTCAAAGCGAAGTTTGATTTTGCGACGCCTGAGGAGGCAATTCAGGTTGTGGACGGTTTTCAGAGCCTCAAGTTTGGCCCTATTGAGAATTATCAGAACTTCGAAGTGTTTAAAGACTTGCACAGAAACGCTGCAATGCATGAAACACGTTCAGACAGTTTGGCTGGGATTGCTCCTGTCTTGTGGATGCTCAATCACCGCTTGTATTATCCAATGATTGCTATAGCGATTGTATATGCAATCACATTTTTGACGCATATTTTGTTGTTCTTTTTGGCCTATGGCATGACCTGCCTTTATGTGAAGCGCGCACAGCTTAATTTGCTTCGCTCGTATCATTTGTTTGAAAACAAATTTTATTGGTTCGTATTGGCGGGGCAAAGCGAGAATGAAGTGAGGGAAACGTGTCGCGAAATTGACCCTGAAATTAAATTTGCGTTCGACAAAACGGCAGAGCAGCCGAAATTAAACCGGCTTCAACGTAAGGAATTGCGAGAGGCTGAGGCCAAGTCGCAAGGCTAACGTTTGTCCATTTGAAACGCTTTTCGAAAAATTACGAAACGCAGGCCTAAAGTAATCCGTTGCGGGGACGTTGACCCTAGCAAGGGGATATAAATGCACTCCAGTTTTATCAATAGCCTGTCACTGGCCGCTTTGCCACGCCATCGCGTTCAAGCGCGAGCCATGTTGTTAGAGGCAGGCTGTGAGACAGACAGGGTCTTTCTCTTGAAAAAAGGTACGGCGCGTGGCGCAGACGGTGTTGTGTATCAGGAGGGACACGTGCTCAACTTTAAAGAGTTTCTGGCGGCATCTCACTTTGTAACTCCGATTAAAGCGCAAACCGAATGTGATATTGTGCATATTCCTCGTACACTGATCCGCGAGCGCCTGTGTATCGACAACCCGCTCACATGGACGATTGCGAGATGTTTTGCTGCCGAGGATCTTGCCCTGCGAGGGGTCGGATAAATGGGAGAAGCATCCACCACACCTGTGCGGAATTTGCTCAGCCACGGTGAAGTTATGGAGCTGATCCATTCTGAAGTGCTGTTTATTAAGGGAATGCCGGTAACGTCAATTTTTTTGGTCTCAAAAGGTACGTTGCTTGTGTTTTCAAATGACGGCTCAAAGCTAAGGCGCTGGGTTGGGCCACAGCAAATCGTTGGCATCCATGACGCATTGATCAACGGAAAGTGGCAAGGTATCGGCGTGGCGCATGGAAAGGTTGAAGTTGTTGCTTTCAGTTTCCAAACGCTTCAAGACGCCTTGAAGAAAATCCCGCAGGCGCATCGCGTATTGTTGGATGAGTTGTTTGCGAGTTAGGCGAGCCCTGCCACTGAAGCTGCGCGGCGACGTTGGAAAGACGACGGGATGTTTTGCATATCGCGGTATTTGGCCACAGTACGCCGGGCAAGCTTGACGCCTTCTTTCGCCATGAAGTCTACGATTTTATCGTCGCTATAAGGGGCTGAGGGCGGTTCGGTTTCTATCAATTTCTTAATTTTGTACTTTATCGCCGAAGCTGCTTCAGCGCCATCGTCGCCATTGCCTTGCAGCCCAACGCTAAACAAAGCTTTCAAGCGAAATGTGCCCTGTGGTGTCGCCATCATCAAGCCTGATGTCACACGGCTTACGGTGCTCTCGTGCACATCGATTGCCTCTGCCACATCGCGCAAAACCAATGGGCGTAAGGCACCTATGCCTTGCTCTAGAAAGGCTTGTTGGCGGCGGACAATCTCTGCGCCAATGGCCAGTGTTGTTGAATTGCGTTGCTCAATGGCGCGCCGCAACCAATTGGCGTCGGCGACCCGCTCCGTGGTGAATTTTTTATCATCGTCGCTTCGCAGGGATTTCAGAGCTGCTTTAGCAAGGGCCCGATTGATGTGAATGCTTGGCATTGTGCTGCGGTTTAAGTCTACTTTCCAACCGTCAGCGCTCGCTTGAACAATCAGGTCTGGCGCGCGTATGGGTTCAGCGGCCCCCTCAAAGACGCTTCCTGGTTTTGGATTAAAGCTGCGGAGCAGGCTAATCAATGTACGCAACCTCTCCAAAGAAAGACCAGACGCTTTCTTTAAGGCTTTCATGTCGCCTTTGGCCAGCATGGGCAAATGGGCAAGAAGGCGTTCAAAATCTGTTGTGTCGTTGTCTTGTTCACGTGCTTGCAGCAAGAGACATTCACTCAATGAGCGCGCGAACAATCCTGCGGGCTCAAGTGTCTGCAACTTTATAAGC
The DNA here is from genome assembly GCF_040580765.1 of Lentibacter algarum. Taxonomy (GTDB): domain Bacteria; phylum Pseudomonadota; class Alphaproteobacteria; order Rhodobacterales; family Rhodobacteraceae; genus Lentibacter; species Lentibacter algarum. The sequence continues at coordinate 1,328,821 of NZ_CP158687.1, forward strand.
ACTTGGCATACCAACGCTTCAGAAACGCGCAACATCAGGGCAATCTCCTCAACGGGTTGCCCTAACCAACCTGAGGGCTCTATGGCTTCGGCTAACGCATAACCGATCATCCGTTCTTTTGGCTCGGCGAGCAGCTGGTCAATTTCGCCGCACACATACGCGTATAAAGAAGGTTTCCGCTCTTCAACCGTGGAAGCAATCATATCCCAATCTTGATGCGCCATGCCGCTGCTGGTTTTATTGCCCAAATCGAGCAGGCTGGATTCAAATGTGTTTTCGAGCGCCTCGTTGTTGAGCGGCGTGTCTTCGGCGGCTTCGCCAACTTTAATGTCGGTGGGCGTCACCGATGCTGCAACAGGTGTGTCATATTCTTTCGTTGAGGCGCTTTCATGTAGGGTTGCGCTTTCAACATCCAAAAACGGGTTGTCGACGGACTGTTCTTCCAAAAACTGACCAAGTTCAAAATTGTTCATCTGCAACAACTTTATTGCTTGCTGCAATTGCGCAGTGATGACGATCGACTGTTTCTGACTGACTGTCTGTGATGCCGTGAATTTCATATCAAGCCCTCCAGCCACTACAGTAGCGCAGGCATTTTGACCTCAAAAGTATTGAATTTGACGCCCCGGAAAGTTGGAAAATTGACGGATGTTAACAAAACCCTAACAAAATATGCGTTTTGGGCGCGCTATATCGTATGTCAAAAAACGGGCCTGTGTCCCTAAGCACACTACCTCCCGTAATATTTGGCCACAGCGTGCGTTAGGTAGCTATGTCTATGCGCCCAAACCAACTTATTTTAAATTTTTCTAAACATTTTGAAATTCGGTCGTTTTTCTATTCAGGAGCCAGACTGCAAGTGTCGCCAAGGTAATTTAAGGCCGTAGCGTTCATGCTGCTCTTGGCATAAACCTAAGGGAGTCTAGAGATATGACTGTTATTAATACCAACACCGCGTCCATCAACGCGCAATTTAACTTGAACAAAGTTAATAAAGAGATGGAGGCCGCTATGGAGCAGCTTTCCTCTGGAAAACGCATCAACTCGGCATCCGACGATGCGGCTGGCTTGGCGATTTCGACACGCATGGATAGCCAGGTAAAAGGCATCGGAATGGCCATTAAGAATGCCGCAGATGCACAATCGCTGGTGGACACGACAGACGGTGCTCATCAAGAAATTACAAATATTTTGCAGCGCATGCGTGAGCTTTCGATTCAGGCTTCGAACGATACCAACGTGGCGTCAGATCGCGTGTCAATGCAATCTGAAGTGACCCAGCTACAAGCAGAAATCAACCGTATTTCGTCCCAGACCACATGGAACGGCATGGCTTTGCTGGACGGTACCTTTGCTTCCAAGCAATTCCAGATTGGCGCAGAAGCTAATCAAACCATCTCCATGTCCGTTGGCACCGTAAACACAGCCAACATCGGCGCGCATCAGGTTAACTCGGTTGTAAACATTGCAAGCGGCACCTCAAACGGCATGGACGCCGCTGGTGATGTTGTAATTACCGGAGCCTTTGGAACATCTACAATTGACGTTAGCGGGACAGACAAATCTGCGAAAGGTTTCGCAGCGGCGGTTAACGCAGTCACTTCTGAAACAGGCGTAAGTGCAACGGCAATTACAAAGGTCAAGCTTTCAGGTTTCAGCGCGGCAGATACAGTATCCTTTACAGTTAATGGCACAACCACAGGGGCTGTAGCGATTGCGAGTGCAAGCGATCTCCGGGATTTACGAGACGCTATTAACGCTATTGCAGGCGAAACTGGCGTGTCTGCAGCTTTGAGTGGTGGACAGAACTCGGCTCTCGAGTTGACGGACATTGATGGAGACGATATCAGCATTGGTTCTTTTTCAACGACAAGCACTGCGTATATGCTTATGACCGCGTTAGACAAAGATGGTAACACCGCCACTGATAATGATGGTGGTGAGGATTTGGTAGTTATGCTGCAGGATACTGGGATTGCTCAAAATACTTATCTTGAGGCGGCTGCATACACAGTAACCGGTCAGGTCACAATGACCTCTGATGAATCCTATACCCTTGCAACAACACACAATGATGCCGAGACCGACGCCATAACCCAGACAGGCTCCACCGTCGTTGGAACCCTAGATACCCTTACAGCTGACGGTGAATTTTTTGGTGCAACTCCTGCCGCAGATGGTACAGTCACCACCTCGTCTACTCTATCGTCTGTAGGAACGGTGAACATTTCCACCACAACAGGTGCTGCAAACGCGATTAACATTATTGATGGAGCATTGGCACGTATATCTAATGCACGGTCTGATCTTGGCGCGGTTTCAAACCGTCTCGATCACACAATGTCCAACCTCGGGACTATCCAAGTGAATATCACGGCTTCACAGTCTCGTATCGAAGACGCTGACTTTGCTAAGGTGACTGGCGATCTCACTAAGTCTCAGATCATGAGCCAAGCGGCAACAGCGATGCTGGCGCAGGCGAATGCTTCTAAGCAAGGTGTACTAAGCCTGCTGCAGGGCTAAGAGCCACGCTTAAACTAGAAAAGGCCCTCGCTTTGCGGGGGCCTTTTTGATTCACGCATATCTTAGATAAAAAACGTTAGATGCTAACAATAAATGTGGAGATGCTAGCTACAAAGTGGGAGATGCTAGCGCGTCTTAGTGAGATGCTAGATCTGCGCTTTACTACGTTGTGCAGCAAAACCGTTGAGTATTTGTTACAATTTTTGAGACGGGCGGCGGGGCAGTAAAAAGCGTGCTGCAAGTGCTGCGCCGTGATGCTGCCAAAACTGATTGCGGTTGGTGATGACACGCGGTGCTCCGTTGCGCAGAGCGGTATGAGCGATTGAGCGTGTGCGTGATTGCAGTGCAGCGGTTCCCGCTGCGACACGTTCGGGCCATGGCTGTCCACGGGGTGTTGCCGTGTAATGAGCAGACGCAGCGGCGTCTGCGGCTGATAGCACACTGCGTACAATGTCAGGTAGTGGTTCTGCAGCGACAAACATGCTGAGCGGTGCTATGCCTGTGTCTGAATTGTTTTGAGCCAACGAGATGCGGGTTCCGTCAAAACGCTCAAGCTCTCTCAAGTTTGCGATTAATGCTTCTAGTTGCTCGTTTCCTTCAATACGTACGGTTGCCTTGATTGAAATAGACAGGGTGAACTCCTTTTATAATTTATAGCTTAAAATAACTTATCTTAGCTCCTGGCATGGAGCTCTGACCAAATATTTTATATGCGCTTTGCTGGGTTGTAGAATTTGTCAGCTACGTTTGCGAAGCTGTAGTTGCGCGCTCGTTGGCGCGCTGCATATCGCTTAGAAGTGTAAGCGTTCATATTTTGAAGAAAGCTCAACTCATCTGAAGTTAAGGTTTTACCTTCTTCATGCTTGTGTTTGATTTTATTCCAATGAGGTTTCTGATGCTCTGGTATTGCTCGAGCATAGGTTCCTGAGACAATTCCTCTTATTCTAAGATGTTCACTTATTTTATAATTCATTATTTGTTCCTTTTAATTGGGCATGCGGAGAACCGCCATGCTGAGGACGGTTCTAATATCTTCTGAATTGAAACTTGTTAGCATTGCTCATCCAAGCTTCCGCGAAAGAAGATCGGTTCAGCATCTAGTTTGGATGCTGCATAAATTAGTGTGGCTGTGGTGTTGCGTGCGGCTTGGCAATAGCTCACCTTCCAGGTGGGTAAGAAAAAGCTAATTCTTGCTTTGACCGCATCTAAATCGTCTGTCTCAATCGTGAGATGTATATGTGGATCGTGTTGATTGAGTGCATTTGTTTTATGAAGATTTGCAGCAACTGAATTTGGATGCGTCGCACGTTTGATAGCACGTACATACTGAGCCACGTGTTGATGGAGAGATGGTTTTTGTGTTCTCAAAGTTATGAAATATGTTGCCATGCTCAATATTACCAAATGGGTTGGCAAATTGACCAATTTTGGATTTTAGATTTGCAGCAAAAGTCAGATAAAAATTCAAGTTTTCTTACTGCTTCGCTGGGAAGTTGGCGCTTAGATGCAAGTCTTGCAACCGCCCCCGTGAGCAAAAGAAAAGGCCGCGTGTAGCGGCCATTATCCATTAAGGATTTGCTCATCGACCTAAGAGGTGGAGCTATATTTTGTGAGGCTTATTTCACAACCTTCAGGTTCGCAGCGGGCGTAATCACTGTTTCACGGACAATTGGTTCACCGTTTGTGTTTTCATCGGCTTTGTCGCTTTTGCAGCTGATTGCATAGATAGCCTGATCGCTCAGTTTTTTGATATGATCAGCGATGATCTGGTCAAGTTCGCCATTAATAATCATTTTGCGCAACTCTTGCAGATAACCGAGTGCGTCGGCCAGTGAAGTGAAGGCGCGGAAGTCGAGCTCTTCAATGATTTTAGCGTTTCGCTCACCATATCCAACTTTAATGATGAGGTTTCCTTTGTATTTGTAAGCCATGGGGGCTTTGCAGTCATCTTTTTTGGTGCGTCGCAGATCGGTTATTCCCTCAAGCTTTGCAATTGTTGCGTCCAGGCGGATAAGCATTTCGTTCACCGCACTGGTGAGTGTGCGCTTGTGATAAGCTACCTTTTCGACAGGTACGATTGCTGCGTGGCCAAATTTTGCGTTCAAGCGTGTGATTGTAGACATGGTAAGTTCCTTTCGGTTCGATTTAGATTTGAGTGTCGGCTGCTGTGTGCCTCCGATGAATTAAATTTACCGCACTATTCCCTCACGTTTCGGGGTAATAGATTTTGTGGGGGATGATGTGGCGTATTCTAAATATAGAGATATTTCTGAACTTACGGCTTATTTAGGTGCGTATTCGCGAGGCGTAACCATCACTCAAATGATGGAATATCTGCATAAGAGCCGCGCTAGCGTTGAGAGAATGCTCCTGATTCTCCAAAATATGGATTTGGTAGAGGAGGCTGAGCGAACAGATTTCGACCATCACCTAACTAAGCGTTGGGTTCTTACGGACGCTTATGGTGCAAAGACTGCAATGATCACTAGCCTTGAAACTGCTGAGCGTCTCGATCTCGAGCGGTTGCTTAGCGCGCAAAGTGATAGCCCAGCGCGTTCAGGCCTTGCCAAGCTGCTGTCGAAGGGATCACGGCTTAGTCTGTCTGGTATGTTTGATTTAGAAGAGAGCATTGAGCGAGATGCGACTGTTGGCAGAATTGGACCGTCTAATGATGTATCGTTGGATGTGCGAAATACGATTGATTATGCAATTCGCGCGTTTCAAAAGCTGACGTTTTCATACGGTGCAGACAGTGAGAAATATCGGGAGGTGAGTCCTGCTGGGCTACAGTTTGGCCGTTTTGTATACTTGGTGGGCTTTGAAGACGCGCAAACGCCAAAGACCTATAGGCTAGATTTAATTCGCAATATCGAACTCTCGAGCCAAGCATCTGAATTGCCTACAACATGGAGCTTCAAAGACTGGAGTGCGAGCAGTTTTGGTGTTTATCACGGAGATGAGCAAATCAAAGTTGTGCTACGCTTTGATGCGTCAATTGCAGAACGCATTTCAAAGGTGCGATTGCACAGCTCGCAAATTAACACCGTTGAAAAGGATGGCAGTGTCACCGTGTTGCTGAGTTGTTGTGGTCACCGCGAACTATTGCATGAGCTTATGCACCCAGATTGGGCAGGACGCGTGAGCATTGTGTCTCCTGAAAGCCTCAAAGTGGAGCTAGAACAATACGTCGCGGCTGTCATGAAAAATAACGCTGCTACTATGTGAAACAACGCTCTTACTATGTAGAATAACGCTTTTACTATGTAAAATAACGTATAAGCGTAAATTTTTTGGTACTTAGTATGCGTCGATCTCATAGAAGTTAGAGGCTTCAACTACGCTAGCCTTTAATTTTTCCTGAGAAAGGTGTGCGTAACGCATTGTCGTGACAACGGACGAATGTCCCAGGAGGGCTTGCACCTCATAGATTGAAACACCACGGTTCACCAAGGCACTTGCAAAACTATGTCTTAGGTCATGGATGCGAACGTCTTCTAATCCAGCCATGCGTCGAGCACGATAGAATGGCTTTTGGATTGTTGTGTATGCTTGCATGGTGTGAGGGTTAACAAAGACATATGGGGTAGGGGCCTGATTTAGGTGTTCTTGCTGCCAGTCACGTACGTTTTGCAGAATATCAATTGCTCGTTCAGACAAAACGATCGTTCTTGGTTGTCCAGATTTTGTTAACGGTACACGCCATAGGCGTTGGTCAAAATCGATATGTCGCCATTCTGCGGAAAGAGCTTCGCCAACCCGAGCTCCGGTGAGCAACAAGAACGCCACAATGTAGCATATGGTTTGATTGCGGCTTGTTTTTAGCGCTTCGAAGAACCGCTCTGTTTCCTCCTGTGTTAGGAAGCGTTCTTTTTTACTTGTATTCGGCAACAGTGAAATTTGTAGATCTGCTCGTTTTGGTATGTGTGGGATCCTTAAGTTATTGGCAAAATCAAAGACACGGCCCAAAATTACGAGGCGAGCGTTAATGCTACTAGAGCTGCATCCTTCTTTGATTTGATTAGTTGTAAATCTCTGGATTTCGCTTGGTACAATTTGGTTTAATTGGCGATTGCCAAAATGTCGTTTCAGGTGGTGGTCGAAGTGTGCTCGATCGTGCCGCCAGCTTTTCTTTCTAAGTTTGATGTGTGGGAAATAGTAATCTTGAAAGAAGCTACTGAAAGTTGGCACGTGACGTTGTGCGCGTTGCTCCTCCTTAGGGTCTAACCCTTTAGCAACCATATTCCTGTAATCTGCATAGATTTCTAAGATGTCGTCTAGGCTAAGAACTGGGTACCTACCGAGCATAATGATCTTAGAGCGACCTAGGTGTCTAAATCTAAAATGAAAAGCTTTCCGCTTCATGCCTGAGTAAAAGTACAGACTGGGGTAACGGGCATCCTTATATATTACGGGAATTTTAGATTTGCTGTGTGGAATGCGTCTCAAATTAGCTTCTGTGAACTTTATATTAGACATAAGGTCTCCATAAATAGCCATAAAGACTAATATATTGTCGTGATGGACTATGAGCAAGGGTATTAGTAATAGTTAGGGAAAGTTACATAGGTTGATTCATGCTCTCTATTACGCCCAGACAGCTCGCCGCCGCGCGGGCTTTAGCAGGCCTTTCTCAGTTACAGTTGGCGGAGCTAACGAGTGTCAGTCTTGGAACAATCAAGCGCATTGAAGCAGCAGCTAGCCAAACGGGCAGCTTCGATGGATTGCGAGTTGCTACTCTTCAGAAGCTAGTCGATGGTTTTGCGACCGTTGGGGTAACCTTTGACATGGCAGACGGGCGGCTGGGAGTGTCTATCCGTCAGGAATGACGTTTGGGCGTTATATTTCTAGCTTAAGCAATTTCTAAAATCTTCATGCATTGTTTAAAATCAATTGCTTAAGCGCAGTTCGGCTTGGATGAATCCGCGCAATACCAACACCGCGTCCATCAACGCTCAGATGAACTTGAGCAAAGTGAATAAAGAGATGGAATCTGCGATGGCTCAGCTGTCGTCGGGTAAACGCATCAATACTGCGTCTGATGATGCTGCTGGCATGGCGATCGCTTCGCGGATGAATGCGGAAATTACAGGGATTAACATGGCCATCCGCAATGCCTCTGATGGTCAGGCGTTGATCGACACCGCCGAAGGCGCGCATGTCGAAATTGAGAATATGTTGCAGCGCGCTCGGGAACTGGCGGTTCAGGCATCGAATGATACAAACAGTGATGATGATCGTGCTAGCCTGCAGCTTGAAATTGATCAGATCCTGACAGAGATTGATCGTACCGCGGCTAACACCTCTTGGGCGGGAAAAACGCTGATGGGTGGTGAAACTGGTGGTGCTTCAGACTTCACTTTCCAGATTGGAACAGGCGACGCATCGTCTGATCGTGTAGCTGTTTCAATCGGCGACACTTCATCAACAGCACTTGGTATCGGTGTCAGTGGTGGTTCATCGGGGGGCCGTACGTCTGGCCCGGCGGGCCTACTAATCGATGGAGGTCGTGTTACCGTTCAAGGAAAACCAAAACAAGGGGACACCTTCGAATTTTCGATAAACGACGTGGAAGTCGATATAATTTTTAGTACAACAGATCAATACACTGATGATGTTGCAGGTGTTGCGGCCCAACTTAAAGACGATATTGATGCGTTGGTCGCTGCAGGGACACTATCTGCTATGACAGTCACTAATAACGGTGATGGCACTCTCGATATTGTTCAGTCATCTACACCAGTCCTTACCTCCGCTACTGTGACTGATGGGGATTCTGGAGGTGACACTGCATCTATCTCGGGAAGTACAATTACTCTAAGTGGGGACTATGATAACACCACTGCAGTCGACGTGGTCGCTGTTGTAATAAACGGTATTACGGCAACATATACGCAAAGCGCTAGTGACGGTTTTGACGATGGAATTCTTGGTGCAGCTGCAGGGTTGAAATCTGCTATCGAAAATACGAATGGTCTTGAAAACGTGATCGTAACCGACAATGGCGACGGGTCACTGAGTTTCGCTCAGTCAACCACTCCTTTCTTGGAGTCAGCCGAGGTAAATCTTACAACCGATGAAGCCATAGCACTTGCTTATGACGATGCAGCAACCAGCAGCACTGCTGGGGTAATTACAATTTCGGGTGGATTTGTGGCAGGTCAACAGATGTCGTTTGATTTGTTCGGTGAAACTGTTTCCTTCACAACTTCTGAAGACGATGGCTACAGCGATACTCTTGCAGGTGTTGCGAACCAACTGGCAGTTGCAATTAATAATGCTGGCATCAGCGGTATAAGCGCTGCAAAAGACGCTAGTGCCAACACAGTAACCATCACAGCTGATGTGATTGCGGGTAATGGCGTAGTGAATAGCGGTGATGAGTTCGTCGTTACGAGCGTAGGCGCACAGGCATCTGCAACGATTGAAATTTCTGGGACTGATGTAGGCAACGGTGGTACAGCTACAGCTGCTTCGTATGCGGTTGGTGATGCCTATACTTTCGAAGTTGCGGGCCAGGAGTTTTCAGTTGTAGTTGGAACTGATGGATATACAAATGATCTTGCCGGTTTGTCTGCACAAATGAAAGACACAATTGATGCAGCTGGTATTGTTGGGTTGACTGTGACTGCCAACACAGCAACTACTGCAGGGGTTTCTCTGACACGTACTCTGACAGGAACAACAGCAAATCAGGGTGGTTCAACTGTTGTTACAAATATTCAGTCACTTGCTGCTGATGAGGTCGCCGAAGCAATAAACACTGGCGCTATTAGCGTATCCAGCGCCACAAATGCGGCTGATGCAATCAAACGCATAGACGCTGCATTGCTTCAAATCAACACTCAGCGTGCAGAACTTGGTGCGGTTTCTAACCGGATGGACCACACGATCAACAACTTGTCGAATGTCTCAGTCAACCTTCAATCTGGTATGAGCCGCATTCAGGATGCAGACTTTGCTAAAGTGACTGGTGAGCTGACCAAGTCGCAGATCATGAGCCAAGCGGCAACAGCAATGCTGGCGCAGGCGAATGCTTCGAAGCAAGGTGTACTAAGCCTGCTGCAAGGCTAAGAGTATCTATCAAGACACTGAAAAGGCCCTCGCTTTGCGGGGGCCTTTTTGATTCACGCATATCTTAGATAAAAAACGTTAGATGCTAACAATAAATGTTGAGATACTAGCTACAAAGTGGGAGATGCTAGAGCGCCTTAGTGAGATGCTAGATCTGCGCTTTACTACGTCCTTTCGCAACTTTGTTGAGTTTCTGTTACAATTTTTTAGACGGGCGGCGGGGCAGTAAAATGCGTGCTGCAAGTGCTGCGCCGTGATGCTGCCAAAACTGGTTGCGGTTGGTGATGACACGCGGTGCTCCGTTGCGCAGAGCGGTATGAGCGATTGAGCGTGTGCGTGATTGCAGTGCAGCGGTTCCCGCTGCGACACGTTCGGGCCATGGCTGTCCACGGGGTGGTGCCGTGTAATGAGCAGACGCAGCGGCGTCTGCGGCTGAGAGCACACTGCGTACAATGTCAGGTAGTGGTTCTGCAGCTACAAACATGCTGAGCGGTGCTATGCCTGTGTCTGAATTGTTTTGAGCCAACGAGATGCGGGTTCCGTCAAAACGCTCAAGCTCTCTCAAGTTTGCGATTAATGCTTCTAATTGCTCGTTTCCTTCAATACGTACGGTTGCCTTGATTGATACAACAGGGTGAACTCCTTTTATAATTTATAGCTTAAAATAACTTAGGGGCTGTCCTAGATAACCCGATTAAGGGGTTTCAAAGGGACTATGAGAAAGAGTCGTATCAACCAATCGAAGCAAGGCCGCTTGATTTAACAATTTATAGCAGGAACCACGGCGCGAACGGCGGCCAGCCTCGTCGGCGTGCATCGCAATTCCGCAGCCTTCTACTTCCACCGTCTGCGCGAGGTTGTCGCGTACGAGCCAGAGGCTGAGAGCGAAGCCATGTTAGGTGGCGAGATTGAGGTTGACGCGAGCTACTCTGGGTGTCGCCAGAAAGGCAGGCGCGGACGCGGCGCTGCTGGGAAAATCCCTGTATTTGGTCTACTCAAGCATGGTGGAAAAGTTTACACACGCGTGATCCCAGATGCGGCTGGGAAGACGCTGGTGCCCATCATTGAACGTAAAGTGACGCCCGACAGCATCGTTTATTCACACAGCTGGCGGGGATACAACGCGCTTGATTTCAGCTCGTTCAAGCACTTCCGTATCAATCATTCTGAGCTCTTTGCAGAGGGCCGAAATCACATCGATGGCATCGAGAATTTTTGGAACCAAGCCAAGCGTCATATGCGCAAATTCAACGGTGTCCCGAGAGAGCATTTTGCGCTATATTTGAAAGAATTCGAGTGGCGCTTCAACACACCTGACCCAAAGCGCCAGTTAACGACACTAAGACAATGGGTTAGGAAGAATATGGGCTAATTATCTAGAACAGCCCCTTATTTGTTATTAGGATATCTGGGAGGTGGTAGAATGGCGCTTAAGACTGGGGCACTGCTTGCTATACTCGGGGTAGCTTTAGTTGGGGTGTATATGCTCATGACAATGCCACAATTTCTCAATGTCACACCTAAGCCGGTCGTTGCTCACGTGCAGTTAGTGAACAACTGCCCACTGCGCGAAAGCGCCTTTAGGGTGCAAGATTTGACAACGGGTAAGATTACGGCTTTTTCTGGCGGTTATGCCCGCGTAAATACAATCAATACCCATTACTTAACGCTGTCTTTGGCAAAAAAATACGAGGGTGTGGTATTTTCGGGAACCCCCGTGCGCGTCACAGGAAACATGACGCTTACGGCTGACTGTCAGACCTCGGAAAAAGAGAACGCAACATTCCAGTCATTACGTGACTCATTGGGTGGACAATAAATGGGGCGTCAAGATAGGGCAAATTCAAAGGATTATCCAAATATCTTGGAGAACTCATATTTTTTATTATTAGGTGCGAATTTTTGTTAATTAACTCATGCGCTGCTACTGAGGGAGGGTCACGTCATGGGTACTGCGTACAGACGCATTCAAAACAGATGCGGTACAGTCCTACAGCACGCTAAGCATGGTGACAAAGGCAGTAGATACGTCGACTACTTTTTAGCGACCCTTGTCATCATTAATATTGTTGCGATCGCTTTAGAGTCTGTTGCGTCGATTTACGAACAGTTTGGAGCATATTTAGACGCAATTGAAGCCGTCAGTATTTTAATCTTTTCAGTTGAGTATGTGCTGAGGATTTGGAGCGCACCTTTGCCAATAGCATTGGCGCCTAATTTTTCAGTCCGGCTCAAACAAAGGTGGGCCTACATTACGAGTTTCAACGGTATCATTGATCTGGTTTCAATACTGCCGTTTTATATCCAAGCCATCTTCCCTTACGTGGATCTACGAATACTTCGCGCATTTCGTCTTTTGCGCATTTTGAAGCTTTCAAACTATAATTCCGCGCTGGAAGACTTGTTTGAAGCCATCATGGAAGAACGAAGGTCATTCTATGCGGCTTTGTATTTGTTTGTCATCGTGTTTATCGTATCTTCCTCACTCATGTATTTTGCCGAACATCGCGTTCATCCTGATGGATTTAAATCTATACCAGGGTCAATGTATTGGTCTTTGATTACACTCACCACCGTTGGCTACGGTGATATCACACCCGTTACGGTCGCAGGTAAGATTATTGCATCAACAGCTGCGATATTTGGCGTGATAGTTGTCGCTCTCATCACTGGGATTGTTGTGTCCTCTTTCAATTCTCAAATGGAGCGGCGCCGCTTGATATTTGAAGATCAGGTGCGATTGTTCTTGCTTGATGGAATCCTCGATAACAATGAGGAACGAGCGCTTGAAGTCCTGCGCAAAGAATTTGGGATGTCAAAGCGACGAGCGGATGAACTTGTGCAGCAAGTCAGGGCAACAAAAGCTCACGGGCCGTGAGGAGGTAGCTTCAGACAGGAGGCGCTCATTTGTTTAAGCGGCAGCTCCGACAGGCATCCACGTTATGTTTCTTGAGAATGGGAGTGCAACTATTTCTTGTGACCGAAACCCTTCCCCCGTTTTTGTCAGAGGTATTGGGCAAGCATGTCTCGGGAAGGGAATGAGATATGTCCTGTGCTTTGGTTGCGCCGCCAAACGGAACTCAACAGCACCCGCGAGGCCAGAACGGATATCAACGCTATGTGAAGCCTTCAAGCCAAAAGACAACTGATATTATCTATCCGATACAAGGCGCACCGCCAAACGTTGCTCGGGGAAGAAACGTCCATAGCTCTCGCCTGTCATGAAGCTGATACTCCAACGGTTGCGCGGTGCCACCCAGTTCTTACTTGACGTCCAATAAGGCTCTGCAGCCGTGTTGGGAAACAGTACAGAATCAATTTTTGTACCGTAACAGGTGTCGCAGACAAGCGTTTGCAACTCTGATTTTGTGGGCAAGCGCCAGCTGCCCCCAAGCTGAGTGTTGGCTTGTGCAATGGCCTGTTCAATCTCATTATAATTCAGGCGTTGTGCCTCTCCAATGCAGGTTAGCTTGTCTGGTTGCCATCTTTGCCCTAAACTACAGCGTAACCAACTTATTTTTTGCACCAGGTCGTCTATAATGTGTCCGCGGGCGTAATACTGAGCCGAAGCTGGCTGACAGGCCAATATAGCTATAATAGCAAAAACAAAGCGCAACATAGTTTTCTCCGCGGTGTTGTGGCATTTCAATTAAAACAGTAAATTGCAAGATTTGAGCCAGAGTTTGACATACTGCATTTCTAATACCATTAAATAGTTTATAAATCTTAAAATAAAAGCTGAACCGCTCAATGCCTGAGGGCAAGTTGGCATGAAAGTTGACAGTAATCTTAAGAATTTGACGAAAAGGCACAGTTTATGGATCTGGCATCACTGATTGGACTTATTGGCGCGATTGGCATGATTGTCGGCGCGATGCTGTCGGGTGGGGGGCTTGGCGCATTTATTGATGTGCCATCAATTCTCATCGTGTTTGGGGGCACTTTTTTTGCGGCAATGTATACAGCACCGTTACCTGTTTTTTTGGGTAGCTTTGGAGCTATGGCGAAAACATTCTTGCCGCCTGTGAAGAAAATGGACGAAATGATCGAGCGCATGATCGAGCTTGCTACTATCGCGCGCAAGGACGGTATGATGGCGCTGGAGGGGCAACAAGTTCCGGACAAATTCTTTGAGAAAGGCCTTCAAATGTTGGTTGATGGCGCGGATGAGGGCAAGCTTGTTAAACAGCTCAATCAAGAGATTAAGTCGATGAAAGTGCGTCATGAGCAAAATCAGGGGTGTATCAAGGCCTGGATTGACCTTGCCCCAGCGATGGGAATGATTGGAACACTGGTGGGCCTAGTTTTGATGCTGGGAAACATGGCCGACCCCAAAGCTATTGGTCCGGCGATGGCGGTTGCTTTGTTGACTACGCTATACGGCGCGTTCATTGCGAACGTGCTGTTTATGCCCATGCAGACCAAGCTCGAAGGTTACACCGCTTACGAAGTAACTTACCGGCAAATGGTGATTGAGGGATTGCGCGGGATCGCGCGCAGCGAAAGCCCACGAAACATTCAAGACCAGATGGCAGCAAACCTGCCACCAAAGCTGCAAGCTAAACTTGAAGCTGCTTAACCAGTGCCGTCGAGAGTTTGAAATGCTGAGCTTTTAAGGAGTAAACCATGGCCGACGCAGTCGATATGGAAACAGAACAGGAAGAGGAAGAGGAAGAATGCCCAAAGTGTCCTCCAGTCGGGGCGCCCGCGTGGATGGCAACATTTGCCGACATGGCGACTTTGTTGATGGCGTTCTTTGTTTTGATCTTGTCTTTTGCTGAGTTTAACACACCGAAGTTTAAAATGATTTCAGGCTCTTTGAAAAACGCTTTTGGTGTTCAAAAAGTTGTGCCTGTGGTCGAACAACCCAAAGGAACAACCGTTATTTCTATGGAGTTTAGCCCCTCACCGAGCCCTTCGGTGACACAAGAAATGACACAGGAAACCACTGAGGTGCAGAAGCCTGAAGTCCAGGTTGATAGTAAGCAAGAAGATGCCGTGGATGGCGATAAGAATGATGATTTCGGTCAGCAGGAAGGCTCTGGCAACGCTGGGGAGACAGAGGGGCAAAAAACGGCTGCAGAAATGAACGCCGCTGAGCTTGGTGAAGCGTTGAAAGAAGCTATTGCCAGTGGCGATGTCTCTGTTGAAATGATGGGCGAGAACGTTGTGATCAACTTCCCATCGGATAGCATCAAGGAAAAAGACTTGCCAAGTTTGCTTGAGGATACACTTGCGGCTTTGGCTGAAGCACGCAATGCAAGCGGACAGGCTGAGAGTGAGGTATTGTTTGGAGGGTTGGAGCAGCAGCTTAAGGAATTATCCGAAGCTGCGAGTGCCGACCGTGACAGTACTGGCCCATCAGAGCAAACAATTGTCGAGCAACAGCAAGAGCAAGCGGCGATACAAAGTGCTACCTTAACTCAAGATCGCTTGGCTATCGCGCTTGTCGAAGAGATTTCTCAAGGCTTGGTTACAGTTGAGCAGCGTGAAGGCTCAGTCTTTGTGACTGTTGGTGCGGGGGGAGCGTTTCCTTCGGGTTCAGCTGATCTCACACAAGCTGCAAATGAAATTTTGAGCCGCGTTGCATTTGCTTCGATGGAGGGGGACAGCGAAGTCACTGTAACGGGACATACAGATGATGTGCCGATTTCAGATGGAGCTTTGTTCCGTGATAACTGGGATTTGGCCGCGGCGCGTGCGGCGAGTGTTGTCCAATCGATGCAAGCGACCGGTCTTGTGGCCCCCGGAAAAATGAAAGCGGTTAGCTTAGGCGAAACAGCTCCTTTGGAGAGCAATGCTACCCCTGAAGGACGCGAAAAGAACCGCCGGATTGAAATTGAGATCAGCTATTAATACTGACGTTCTTAACAGATCGATATTCGCGTCGTTTAAGATGATATGGTGAGGAAGGAGACGAAAGCGATGACGGTAGATTATCTAAGCACGCTCAATTCAAAAGGTTCGGGCCTCAACATTACGCAATTGGTGGGAAGTATTGTTGATGCTGAAATTGAGCCTGCGAAGGCGCTTGTGAACGATAAATCAAGCGCCAATGACCTTTCTGTATCAGAAGTGGGCATGATGCGTTCGCGGATGAGCGCCTTGCAGACTGGGCTCCAAAGTGCGGGCACAGGGGGGCTATTTAAACTACAGAGTTCTAACGACGCTGTGTCGATGACAGTGACGGATAGCAGTGCGTTGAGCCCTGGTGTTACGCAGATTGGCGTGACGCAGTTGGCCAGTGTCCAGGTGTTGGAGTTTAGCGGCTATAGCGCGGCGGACGCCACTCTGAGCGCAGGTACATTAACAGTGGAGGTTGGCGTCTGGGAGAATGGCACTTTCAGCGCTAACGGCGATCTGGACTCACGTATCATTACATTAAGCAGTTCGAGCACCTTGAGTGATCTGGCAGCAGAGCTTGATGGGCTTGATGGCATAACGGCCCAAGTTGTTGATAAAGGGAATGGGACATTCTCGTTAAGTGTGGTGTCGAAGATGGGCAAGGAAAACGCCTTGCGTTTCACCGCGTCAACGGGTGGACCAGTTGATTTTGACACAACGGATGGCACAAACGAGGTAACGGCTGCTAGTAACGCAAAAATCGTGCTGAACGGCATCACGCTGGAGCGCCCTAGCAACAGTTTGAGCGACATTATGCCAGGCATTGAGCTGACGCTTGCATCGGTGACGAGCAGTGCGGTAAACTTGAACATCATACAAGACAGGGTCGGCGCAACGGCGCAACTGCAGGCTTTGGTCTCCGATATTAACACTTTGCGCAGTTATCTGGATACGGCGACAGCACGGGGCCTCAATGGCGCTGCCCCAGGCGCCTTGGTGGGAGATGCGGGTATTGCGGCAATTAAGCGGGAGCTTTCGGCTCTGACGACTGCGCCTCTGAACGGATTTGGCAGTGAGCCGCTATATCTTTCTGAAATTGGTGTGCGGACTGAGCTGGATGGAACTTTGAGTTTGGATGAAGAACGTCTGAACTATATGTTTGAAAATGCTCCTGAAAAATTTCAGGCTGTTTATCAATCTCTAAATACAATCGAGCAGAGCAATTTGAGCCTTAGCTTTGGCCTCAAGTCGCAGCCCCCAGAAGGCGTTTATAATTTTGTTTATGATTCTGATATTGAAGCTGCCACGATAAACGGACAGGCTTTGTCTTCGCGCACCAATAGTGAGGGCCAACTGGAATTCTACCGCTTGACGGGTGATTTTGACGGTATCACAATTAAGGTTTTAGAGGGCGTACCCTTGGACAGCCAAGTCTATATAGGTGTCTCGCTTGTTGATAAGTTATCCAATTATTTAGAGGATGTATTGGGAAAGCAAGGCGAGATCTCGGCCAAAGAGACCTATTTTAGAGAAAAAGCGACTGAGTATACCGAGGCTTTGTCTGACTTGGATGAACGTGCTGTGGTGCTGGAAGCGCGTGAATTAAAGCGATTTGCCAAAATGGAGCAGATGGTCACGCAGTTGAAGTCTACAGGGGAATATATCACCACCATGATGGACGCTTGGAACAAGTCTGATTGAGGTGAGGTGTTTGATTCAATCAAGCGTCTTGTTTTTTATCGATCACCAGCTTTTTCATTTTTTCAATCAAGGTTGTGCGCCCAATGCCAAGCTTGTCAGCTGCGTGGCTGACCATTCCGTCGGTGACGCTGAGAGCCGCTTCAATTAAAACGACTTCAATGTCGCGCAGGTGCCCGCGCAAATCTATATCGTCATAGTGCGAAAACCAGGGTTTATAGTCTTCTGGTTTTGGCGGCTCTGTCATGAAAACTGCAAATTCGGGGCTTGGGTTTCCGAACAAGTCGCTTGTTGCTTCCCATAGAGAATCTTGCTCGGCAGGCACGAGCTCGCTTGGGAGACGTAGAGAGAGCAGGTTTTCACGCACATGTTGCCCGGTTACCTCGCGGCCATCAAACAAGGCGAAAGCCCGTTCGATAACATTGCGCAACTCTCGCACGTTGCCTGGCCAATTGTAAGACAACAGAGCTTTTTGGGCGCTATCAGAAAAAATTGGTGGCTTACACGATGCGTCACGCGCGTACCTTTTGGAGACCAATGCATTGAGCAGAAGAATAATATCTTCAGTTCGGTCAGCGAGAGCTGGAACCACAATTGGAAAAACATTTAGACGATAAAAAAGATCAGCGCGAAAGCTTCCGGCTTCTACCATGTCCAATAGGTTTTTATGCGTTGCGCAGACCAGTCTGAGATTAAGTTTCACATCATCATTCCCCCCGACGCGCTGCACTGTGTGGTTTTCAAGAACACGCAGAAGCTTAGTCTGTAGACTTAGGGGCATGTCACCTATTTCATCTAGAAATAGAGTGCCGTCGTGTGACTGTTCAAATCTTCCAGTACGCCGTCTATCGGCACCTGTGAATGCACCTTTTTCATATCCAAACAGTTCAGATTCCATCAGTTCTGCTGGGATCGCGGCACAATTCACAGCTACAAGTTTGCCGGTGCGCCCACTGTCTTCATGCAATGCCTGCGCAACAAGCTCTTTGCCAGCTCCTGTGGGGCCAGTTACCAAAACTGGCCCAAAAGAGGGTGCTATGGTTTCTATCAAGCGCTTCATTTGCTGAGTTGCGGGAGCTGTCCCGACTATAATCTTAGAGGTAGCCGAGCGTAACTCTTGGGGCATAGTTTGAGGTCCGTATGACAATTGGATTTTAGCTATCTTTGAAAAAAAATCTAACTATCATATACTTAAATTTCTAATGATATTTGTTGTTTTGAGAAGTAAAAAATAATTTTTTGGAGGTATTTAACTGCGTTATATTAATATGCTAACATGTAACTGTTACTCAAGTCTACTTTAGTTTGGGGACGGCAGAGAGCGAACAATGACACCTGGAAAATCGACAGCTTTGGTGCCCGTTTCAGGCACGAAGAACACTTTGGCAAAGCATGGCTCGCGCCTTCGCGCTCAGCCTTTATTGGCTGGCGAAGATGTAACGCTTCATAATCGTGAAGAGGTGCGTAAGCAACTACCAGATATTCTGGGCAGGGCTCTGGCCCGTGCTTGGCTTGACCCAGAATTTGAGCACCACTTCAGCACAAGGCCTTTGGTCGCGCTGGAAGATGGTGGTGTGCATTTACCGTCAACCATGCTGATAGAAGTCACAAAGTCGGTAGCTGATCGGCCGAAGATAGTGGTTTATGAGCAACAGCCAGGATCAAAGTTTAAGTCGCGCGTTCTGTATCTTCAGCTGGTGATGGTGGCTGGAAAGTGACTATGTCGGCTATATTTTTTCGAAATGGTGCTTTAGCTTTCCTCTTATGCCTGAGCGCACCTGAACCTGCATTTGCGATGGACGAAGACACAGATGCCGCGTTTGATCTGGCGGTGGAGGCGGTGCACGCGCATAACTACTCCGAAGCCATTGAGGGTTTTCGCCCACTTGCCGAGCATGGAGCCGCAGATGCGCAATTTAACATGGCCTTGTTGCTAAAAGCGGGTTTGGGGCAGCCTCGCAACTATCTTGAAGCATATTACTGGGCTGTATTGTCTGATTTGGGTAGCGAGCGAAGAGCGAAAGCGTTGGTATCTGAGTTATCAGATTTTCTACCAGTTGAAGCGCGCGAGGGGGTTTATAACCGGTTGCTCGAGCGTCTTGAAGGGCAGTTGGAGGCGTCAGAGCGCTCTGCGATTATGAAATATGCGCGTTTGAATGCCGAGTTTTTGGAAGAGCCTAACTTAGAGCAGGCATATATTTGGTATTCCATCGCGCAAGCGCTTGGCATCCATGGTGGTGCTGCTGGTAGCGCGGATTTATCTGACCAACTTGAGCCTGACGCATTAATTGCGGCTCAGACGAAAGCAGCAGATGCTTTCAGTGCTTCATTGTTCTCGCAACCAACAGCATCCTCTGTTTCTGAGTGATCTTCAGCTTAGGTGAGGGGATTTGCGGGATCAGGTGACTTTTTTGAATGAAAGCGGACGATGGCGCTGATATCAATTGCAGAAAGGCCTGTCTCACGCGCGATGTTCTCAGAGCTCACCCCTAGTTCTGCAAGTGCGATCGCCTCCTCAAAGCTCTTCTGCGCTGGTCTGACAACGGGCTCTACTTTTACATGCTCTTCTTTCAATTGTCTCGTGCTGATAGATTTGATTTCGTTGCGCAAAGTGTTGACGGCACAACCCACAGTTTGTTCTGTCTGCACGTGGGTTTTTGCGATGCTTTTATTGAGACGACCATAAAGTCCTAATGATACCAACACGTTTAGAAAGGTTAGCGTAACTGCAAAGGCTACGATAAGGAAAGTGTCTTGTGTCAGTAAGGCTTGGGTCATCATTGGCTTGCTCCTGTAGTAGAGCGCTTGATTAACCTCTCTAATCGTCCTGTTTTTGTGGAACGAAGGCTGCAAGCGCTTGACGCTTCAACTGCAAATTCTGTTCCAAAGACGCGATGTTAGTGATTAATTTTTCGATTTCGGATTTTTTTTCTGCACCTAAAGGCAGAGCAGCTCCACCCGTGAGAGCAGGCGCCAGACCGTCTGACAACAACGTCTGTATTTCCTGCCAGTTCTCAGACAACACAGCGGGGTCTCCCGAGGAGAGGCTTGCGTCTTCTAGTAGTTTTTGGAGACGTACAAGAGCTTTTTCAAGCTGCATTATGCGGCCCTTTTGCTCAGTTTATTGACCATCACCCTTTCATCTCGATGTAGCTTTCCATCAGGCGCTCTGATACCAAATCGAGATTTATCGGATATTTCCCGTCTGCGATCGCTTGTTTAATACGCGATACGGCTTCCATATTTATTGGCGGTGTTTGCGCAAGTGCAGACACTGATGCCTTTACTGAAACCTGGCTATCTTCTGCTGCCTTTGGAGCATCGGGCACTGCGCCCATGCTCGCAACGGCTGAACGACTGGAGGCAGTATTGGCGTCTTGCGGCGCCGGTGCTACCATTTGCCTTACATTTTGTTTAATTGAGTCAACCATGACATCCTCCTGATAAATACTTAACGACCTGATATCAGTTAATATTAGCAATCGGCGTAACTTTTTTTGAATTTTCGACTAAGGCACTGATTTTTCTGCCAGAACGGGTGTTTATAACTTCGATGATATCACCAATTTGGGCGTTTTCAAGTACTTCTCCAACGCTGGATACCTCAAAGCCACCTACTTTTTGGACAATGTTTACAGGCTGACCAACTTCCAGAGTCCACAGATGTTCCAGGTGGCGCGCCTTGATGGGTTGCATCGCGCTCAGGTTTTGTTTGGCGCGACGGCCGATAACATCTTCAGGACGAAAGAAACCGCCCACCCTTTGGCCCGAGGACAGTTTTGTGAGTGCCACAATATCGTCGGTTATAACAGCGCCTTTTTTGACACTTGCGAGCAGCACTACGACTTCGGGTCCAGTTTGGGCTGTCTTGTCAGGCGAAACGGCAGCTCGTGGGCTGACTTGTCCCGTGCGTACAATGATGTGCCAATCCCGGCCCTTTTCAGGGCAGGCAACTCTGGCGGTCTCCCAGCTGTCATCGAATTTTGGTGTGACCTGAAGAGGGCTTGAGCAGCTGAAATATCGGCGCCTTTCTGAAACTTGGGGATCAGAGGTGATATTATGTTGGGCCAGCTCAGTCAGGATTGCCGCTTTGATATCTGCGCCTGTCACCACATCACTGGCTAATGCAGTGAAGGGCATCAACGTGAAGACCAAGCCCATCAGGCTTTTTGATCTGCGAATATTTGTGAGCCTCATTGCTTTAGCTCCATGAATTTTACACGCTTCCCTGCAAGCTCGATGTTTTTGCGCGTGCTATCAAGTGGCCGCAGTGTAGAGCTATGAGGGGTGAGAGCAACAATCTCGAGTATTTCGTAGGCAGTGTCATCGCCCTCGGTATAGGCAAGGTGAAACTTGGTAAGGCCATCATTAAGGCCGAACGGCAGAACCAGCGCGTCATTCTGCGCCTCAAGACGAGCAGCTAGGGGCTGACAGGCGCGTTCTGTTAGCAAGTCTTTTGCCATTTCACTCAGACTTTCAGCAATAGCGTCGGTTGTGTCTTTGCGCGGATTGCTCGCACTCTTGGCCAATGCCGCGATTGCGCTACGTGGTTGAAGCGGCAGTACCAAACTGCGTTTGGCTGATAACGGTGGGACGTCACTTAATCCGCTGTCGAGAAAAACGGTGAGTGTGACAGGCAAAAGGTTTGTCATAACCGTTGTACTAACGGCATGAACTTTGATGTGAGGGCGTAACGCCAGGCTTTTGGCGGTTGTTTTTGCTTGTGCAGATACGCCTTGGGTGAGGGAAGCATAGTTAAATTCTGACGATAAGGTGCTGTTAGTGGTGGCTGTGACTTGGTTTTGAAGCCGTACGTTAACGTTGTCCTGCGCCATCAAACTGTTCATTAAGGCTTCGGTTGTTGGCCCTCTGAGGGCCATCAACCATGGGGGGGCCTGGTGATCAACATTTAGTGTCGGTGGAAAAAGTGCGATGGTTAAATCTGCCCGCCGCTCGCAAAGGGCAGGCGCATCAAGCTCCCCTACAACCGCGCGGATTTTGACAGTTGATGTTTTTGAGTTAGTCTCGGCACCGAGTACGGTGTAATCCAGTATCTTGGCATCTGGGCGCACCAGCAGCACATCACTTGTCATCACCGATTGCGATACTGCTGTGTAGGCATTTACCTTGGCTCCGCCTTTCAACGCCGCTAGGTATAGCGCTTGTTGCAGTGCTTGGCGTTCAAGCTGCGTATCCGACGCGGCGCCTGTTGCCACAGCCTGTCCTGTAGTCTCAACTGTTATCACGCCAGCATGCGCCAATTGCATATGGTCAATTCCACCCAATGTCGCAAAACAGAACGCTGCGAACTTTAAGGTTAATGAGAGCTTAACTCGAAGCATTTTTAGAACCGGCGGTGAGCTTTGAGAACTTGGGCAACCGTTGCACGGTCAATCTCAAGGTGAACAGCGTATGTATCGGCGCCCTTGGGCTCAATCTTAACTGTCCGCGCCCCGCGAATGGCGCCTGCAACGCTTGCTCGCATGGTATCGGATTGTAGTACGCTTTCTGAGAGCTGTGTCTCACTCACAATCGTGAGGCCATGGATCTGCTCGGCAAGTGCGCGCATTGCGTCCATGCGAGCGGCTCGTATCGCCATCAATCTACGCTGGTTGAGCGTTTTGCCAGGTTGTGAAGAGATCACAGAGTAACCCACAGAGGAAATTGTTGGAGTCGGTGCTGTTTTGACGGTTGCGACGTTCAAAACCTGCCGTGTGTGCCCGAGTTCACGTGACTGAGATTCTGAAGTCAACTGTGCCGCGGATTTTCCGGCGCCGGGGCTCAGCATATTATCAAGCGTCATCTGGCAGCCTGATAGAAGGCCGGCGACAAGACCCAAACATGCAAGCTTGCGTAGATGGCGGCGGGTGTGTGGTTGGTGAATGCTGCGCATTGAGCGGCTCCTGTAAAGTGGTCGTTGCCCAGTCTTTGCAGGAATTGTGCCAGCTTAGCGTTTACCCATCGCTCAGAGTGTTCTTTGGCTTAGGAGACACTAGTTGGCATAAGCTTTGCATACCTGATGCTACAGAGGTTCATACCGCAGAACAAGCAAGGCGATTGGTTTTGACAGATAGGATGAAAATAAAGCCTTTTTATGGTTTTCAGGGTGCGGTTGCGCGCCATATCTGTCGGCTTTTTGACGGGAGGGGGCTGTCATGGATTTGACACGCAACGCCGCACTCGTAGACGACTTTAAGGCAGCCCTGGGGAGTTCTGTGCTTCCCATTGGTATCTTGGTCTTGGTCGCCATGATGGTATTGCCTTTGCCTGTCTTTTTACTCGACACGTTCTTTGTGGTTAACATCGTGCTTTCGCTTTTGATCCTTATGGTTGCATTGCACACGCATCGTCCGTTAGATTTTTCATCATTCCCTAACCTTATTTTGATCGCAACTGTCTTGCGTCTGGCCTTGAATGTTGCATCCACACGCGTGGTTCTGAGCGAAGGGCACACTGGCGCAGATGCGGCAGGGCAGGTCATAAAGGCTTTTGGCGAGTTTGTTGTAGCGGGAAACTATGCTGTTGGTATTTTTGTCTTTATTATTCTTGTGATCATCAACCTTGTGGTTATCACCAAGGGTGCAGGCCGCGTCTCTGAAGTTTCTGCGCGCTTCACCTTGGACGCTATGCCAGGCAAGCAAATGGCGATTGATGCAGACCTGAACGCCGGAATTATGACGCCAGAAGAGGCCACGGCGCGCCGTCAGGAAGTGGCGGATGAGGCCGACTTCTATGGCTCGATGGATGGTGCCTCCAAGTTTGTGAAGGGTGATGCGATAGCTGGTTTGTTGATTTTGGCGATCAATATTGTTGGCGGCCTCATTATTGGTGTTGCACAGCACCAAATGGCTGTGGCTGATGCTGCACAATCCTATATTTTGCTCTCCATCGGGGATGGTTTGGTTGCGCAAATTCCGTCGCTTCTGCTTTCGATTGCCACTGCGATCATCGTGACTCGCGTGTCTTCAACTCAGGATATGGCCCAACATATTGGTGGTCAGGTAAACTTGTCGCGTGCTTGGACTCCTACAGCAGCTGTTATTTTTATTCTTGGCCTAGTGCCCGGGATGCCGAACCAATTGTTCATGTTGTTTGCGGCGGCTGCGGCCGCGGCAGCATATTTTGCGCGCAAGTCAGAAGACTTGAGCGAAGCAGAGGCCGACTTGGAAGCGCAAGATGGTGGCGCGGAGGAGGCCACAGACTCTGAGACTGTGTTGTTGGCCGATGTCACAGATTATTCTGCGGTTTCTATGCAGCTTGGGTATGGGCTTATCAGCCTTGTTGATGAAGAACAGTCAGGCCCATTGGTAAGTCGCATCACAGGGATAAGGCGTGAAGTGTCGCGGGGTTTGGGTTTTGTTATCCCTGGTGTGCGTATTCGTGATGATCTTGCGCTTGAACCAAACCAGTATCGCATTCGGATTGGTCAGACGATTGTTGGTGAAGATGTTGCTTACCCCGACCGCAAGCTTGCTTTGCCGGGTGATGGATCCCTAGTGAAAATCGAAGGCATCGAGGTGAAGGACCCCTCGTTTGGAATGGACGCTGTTTGGATTAGGCCACAGCAACAGGCCGAAGCCGAAGCCAACGACTACGTGGTGATCGAACCTGACTCCGTTATCTCAACGCATCTTAGCCAATTGCTAAACAAACACGCCGCTGATTTGATCGGCCAAGATGATGTTCAGGCGCTGCTTGATCAATTGGGGGAAGCGAGCCCTAACCTGGTTAAATCTATCGTACCAAAGCTGGTGCCTTTACATGTGCTCACGCTTGTTCTGCGCCGCTTGTTGTCTGAGCGGATTCCAATCTCTGACTTGCGCCGGATCTTGGAAGGACTGTCAAACCTTGTCGGCCCCAACATGGGCCCAAACGACATGGCGGAGGCATTACGCCCTAAGTTGGTACCCTTACTTATCCAGCAAGTGTCGCCTTTGGGAACCGTGCTGCCTTTGATGACACTCACGCCTGAGCTTGAGCAATTGATGTTGCGAACCGTGCGCCAAAACGGAGAAGACGGTCTTGTGCTCGAAGGCAGTCTGGCGGAACAGTTGATGCGGTCTATCAACGACAGCAGTGAAAAACTGAGCGCTGCAGGGCGCCCAACTATTATGGTGGTCGCCCCGCAAATCCGCCGTGTGTTTTCAGATTTTGTGCGCGCGCATATACCAGATATGATAATTTTGAGCTTTACCGAACTCCCCGAAAATCGCCGTGTTGAAGTCTATGCCTCAATTGGCAGCTTTGATGCTCTTGGCGCGGAGGGCAATCCATCAGCGGTTGCCTCTGAGCTTCAAACTGAACCTGAAACCGTCTGAGGTATTAAACTATGCCAACAATTACAGTTATGGCGCCTGATAGCGCCCTTGCAATGGACGAAGTTATACGCCGATTGGGCGACGGCGCTTATATTTTGTCTACGTGTCAACAAGATGGGATGATCCAAATTAAGGCGACGAATGATCCAATGAACGCTGTTCCAAGACGGGCAAGTGCCGTTCAAACCGTATTTGAAGATGAGCTTGAGCATCATTTTTTGGGGGGGGCTGGGCCGCGTGTGTCTGTAACTGTGAATGAAGGCGCACCTCGGTCTAGGGCGTCGGAGCGCCCTAAGCTTGTGGCCATTTCCGGAGAACGCGTAAATGCTGAGCCATCAGGTGCCCGTTTAGGAAATGCTTTTGGTGCAAAAGAACTTACCGACATTGAACACACTGATACAATTAGGCTACCACGCTGGTGGAGCGAAAAACAGTCCAAAGAGGCAACCAAACAGCCAGCCGATCTGTTGCGACCCTTAAACGCCTTATTGGACAAACCGCCTGAGCCGTCAGAAACTATCAAGGCTCAGGACGTTGCACAAGAGGCCGAACCAACAGCTTTGGAGACAGAACACACACATGAAGCTGTGAACTTTGCTGAGCAAGAGCCTTCCGTTGAAACGCGACTACGGCGCTTAGAAAAAGCCTTAGGTCTGGACCCAATGGAGTCTCGGTTGCCTTCCAACAATCACACCCATTATGTGGGCCAAGACCTGCTTCGGAACGGAATTTCTGCTCCTTTGCTTGCCGCTGCCTTGAATGAATTGGCCTCCTTTGAGGAGGCCGAGCAACCGATCTCACAGAGCGATGTGGTCAGTTTGTTGGCTGAGAGGATGGTTTCTTCTCAGGCCAGCTTGGCGCTTGATGCAGATGTCTTGTTTGTCATCGGGGTGTCGGGCAGTGGAAAGACAACATTGGCTGCAAAATTCGCTGCATTGCTTTCCGAAACGCGGGAAGAGCGCGCAATTGCGCTTATTGATTTGCAGGATGCAACTTCATCCCGGATGGGCCTCTTAACCCACTTGGGACGCCTCATTAATGTGCCTGTCCGCGAATGGGACACTGAGCGAACAGAAAATTGGGCTGTGCCCGGCGCAGGCCAAAGCTTGATTGTGGATGTTTCGTGCTCGCTTGAGGAATTGCAAGGTCTTTGGCCGCTGCTTCAAGCCAAATTTGAAGGCAAACGTTGTCATACTGTTCTTGCGCAAAGCAGTGGAGCATCAATTGAGCGTATTGAGCAAGTCTTGGACGCTGCAGCTGACCTCAAGCCAGAGGTGGTTTTGACAAAACTGGATGAATGTGAATGCTCGTTGGTGGAGCTTTCAGCTGTGATGACAGGTCAGGCCAAAATAGGCTGGCTGGCTGGCACACGCTCCTTGGTTGGAAACCTTGCCCAAGCCAGTGCTTTGATTATGGAACAATATATTTTGGGATGTTTGACGCAAGAAAATCAAAACACCCATGAGGCAGAATTGGAAGCATCTGAATGACTCATTCTATTACAATTGCGAGTGGGAAAGGGGGAGTAGGGAAGACCTGCGTCGCGGTTAACCTTGCGATTATGTATGCGCGTCTAGGGCATCGAGTATGTTTATTTGACGCAGATTTTGGTTTGGCAAACTCACATATTTTGATGGGAAAAAACGCTGCCAAGACCCTTCGGGACTCCTTGGTGGGCGGTGTGCCTCTGGTTGAAGTGATTGAGCGTGGCCCGCAAGGTGTTCAGCTATTGGCTGGCGGTAGTGGGCTGATTGACATGATGCATATTGATGATACCGCCCGGTTTCAGCTTATTCGAAATGTTGATGCACTTAAAGATAGCATTGACATTTTGATTACGGATGCGCCCGCAGGGGCGAGTGAAAACGCACTGTCTTTTGTAGCTGCCTCACAACGCGTTTTGGTTGTTGTGGTTGCTGAGCCAACGAGCTTCATGGATGCTTATGCAATGATTAAAGCTGCAAACGCTGAACATGGTCTGCGTCACTTTTCGGTTGCGATCAACATGGCACATGACAACGTCGATGCTCGGCGTAACTTTGAAAAATTTAATGCGATTGCAGCGAGGTTTTTAGATGTCGAGTTGAGCTATGCAGGACATGTACCGTTTTCGGCCGCAATGCGGCGCTCCATTGTGCAGCGCAAGCCATTGCTGGCAGCAGAAAACAACACTCCCGATAAGGAGTTGCTTGCATTTAAGGCCGTGGCCCAAGCTGTATTGAAGGCACCTATGAATACCTATGAGGGCATCCGCTTTTTTGCTGATAAAGACTCTGAGCGGGAGACCGTGGGATGACACTGCGTGGGCAATATTCAGAACAAAATCCAAAGCCTGAGGTCCTGATCGAGGCCGAGCTACAGACTGTTCGGCGCATCGCGTTTTACTTTCATGGCCGTGTCAAAGGTGCAGTGGAGGTCGATGATCTCGTTCAAGTTGGGTATCTTGGATTGATTGATGCGAGCCAGAGATATGTGAAGAAGGCGGGCGTTACCTTCAGCAGCTATGCAAAAATTCGCATCCGTGGAGCGATCGTTGATTATCTTCGGCGCAATTCAAATTTATGCCGGTCCACGATTGCGATGAAGCAAGAGGTGAACAAGGCGACTTTGGATTTGGAGCGCAAGCTTCAACGTGCTCCGATGGATGAAGAGATCGCAAATGAGTTGCAGCTTAGCGTTGAAGAGCTACGCAAATGGCAGCAAGCATTCGAAGCCAATTTACACCAATCGATTGATGAAGTCCACGATGAACACTCAATTTGGTTTGTGTCTGGTGACGCCAATCCCGAAGAGGCATTCAGTAACCAAGAGGTCAAGCGTGGCCTGCGTGGAGAGTTGGCAAAACTATCCGAGCGCGAAGCAATGGTGATGCAGCTTTATTATGTTGAAGAGCTTAATGTGTATGAAATCGCTGAGATTTTGGGAGTTACAACTGGGCGTGTTTCACAAATCAAGAAAGCTTCGATAAGCAATTTACGAGCAGGTATGCAAAGCTTTCTTGGGCAGACGGAAAATAGCAAAGTATAAGGATTGAAATCTCCAAGTAAATAAATGGCGCGCAACGCTCGCCCCCAATGAAGTGGTCTTGCCTTTTAGTACAGGCTTGCGGCTTTGCTAAGATGCATCTGGTTTATATTCATGCCGCTTTTCGTGTTTCACTTTTTTCGAAGTATGCCGCGTCTGGCGTGCGCTTGTCGAGGTCGGTGTGAGGCCGCTCTGCGTTGTAAAAGCCGATCTAGTCGTCGATAATCTTTTTGGCTTGAAAGCCGTTGTTGATCTCGTGCAGATACACTGCCTCCTGCTTCAGGGATCGCCAGAGCCGCTCGATGAAGATGTTGTCCAGATAGCGGCCCCGCCCATACATAGAGATTTTGATATCGGCCTTCGTCAGCGTTTTGATCGAATCCGCGCCCGTGTATTGGCTACCCTGGACGCCCTCCTAAGTGTCAAGCCGCGATTTGAGCCTGAGTGATCTATTTGTGCCGTTGCGCGATGATGTTGAAGACTTCACGCGCGATGTATCTTTTTAGGCATCCAACGTATTTGACAGCCGCCAGGACAGCACTTTGCGTGTTGCCCAATCCATGATTGTCACCAGATACAAGAAGCCGTTCTTCACTGGAATGTAGGTAATGTCGCTGCACCAAACATGGTTGGGCCGCGTAATCGACAGCTTTCTCAATAAGTATGGCCAGATCTTATGCTGCGGGTGCTTCTTGCTGGTGTTAGGCCCTTTGTAGATGGCCTGCAGTCCCATGATGCTCATCAGGCGACGCACGCGATGCCGTCCTGCCGAGAACCTTGATTGGGGCAGATACGCCGCGATCTGGCGGCTGCCAAAGAACGGATACTTCGTAAATATTCGGTCAATCTCATGCATCAGATCAATCGTTGCCTGATCAAAGCCAACAGGCGTTTAATAGATTGAGGACCGGCTGATTTTGAGCAGCTTACACTGGCGCGTCAGGCTAAGGTCGGTGTTGTCCTTGCGGGTCATCTGGCGGCGTTCAGACGGGCTCATCCCCTCTCACGCATTAAACATGCGTTGCCGGGCAACGGCATTCAGCCCTCGTGACAAAAAATCATTTTCCACCGCCAGCTGACCAATCTTGGCATGAAGCTCTTTGATCTCGCCGTCTTTGTTCTCAGCCTTTTTGACCTTATCCGAGAAAACGTTGGCCTTGCCTTCAATTGCCTGCCGTTTCCACGTGCTCACCTGCGTAGGGTGAAGCTGGCGCTTCGCTGCAATCTCCTGCACCGTCTTGTCACCGCGCAATGCTTCAAGCGCCACAGTAGCTTTGAACTTGTCTGAAAAATTCCGTCGCTTTGTCATTCTTGTATCCATTTAATCGGGTTGGATACATCTTAGCACGCTGTCCGAATTTGCCGGACCACTTCAGGCGTTCATTGGTTCTATTTTGTAAGCAGTATATTCGCAGCCGTTGGCTGTATCCCATGCTATCTGATCTTCGTTCATCATGGGTTCATTAAGCGCTGCGAAATCGGTAATGTTAGCTAGAAAAATGAGTGAATGATCGTTCTCTTTTGCGACTGCCCAACTCGTGTGAGATGTACTGTTAGTAGACATGTTGTGCGCAAGCCTAGCAATCATCTCATCCCAAGTGCATTTGAATGTAATTCGCATACAAACATTCATGATTTTTACTCCAATTAATTTATAAAAAAGCTTACGCAGACTAACCGAGATTACAAGGTTGTTTACATAATTTGTAAAGTGGTAATGCTTTTTAGGACAGCATTCATAAAATTCTTCCGACATAATAATCAATATTGAGCACTTAGCTTCAACGAACAGTGTACTTATAGTGGTGTGTCTATTTTCAGGAGGGGTAAGGCCATCCATGGGAGAGGTTTGGATGCCTGAAACGCTTGATCCGCCAGCTTCCCTTTTTTATCAATTATTTGGTCTGTTTTGCTTTGGATGGCGTAATGCTCTCAAAGAGAGCAAAGCGAGACTTCTATGCAGGGCAAAGACCTTATCGTGATCCTTGGCGACCAGCTCAGTCATACATTGAGCGCGCTTGAGGCGAGCTCTGCGGGAAACTCAGTTGTTCTCATGGCGGAGGTGGCTGAAGAGACCTCGTACGTCTGGCATCATAAGAAGAAACTGGCCTT
The DNA here is from genome assembly GCF_040580765.1 of Lentibacter algarum. Classification (GTDB taxonomy): domain Bacteria; phylum Pseudomonadota; class Alphaproteobacteria; order Rhodobacterales; family Rhodobacteraceae; genus Lentibacter; species Lentibacter algarum. Next base: position 1,359,411 of record NZ_CP158687.1, read on the forward strand.
CGTTTTCTCGGCAATGCGTCATTTTTCTCAGGCTCTGTCTGCTGACGGTTGGGATGTGCGCTATCGTAGGCTGGATGATGAACATAATTGCGGCTCTTTGACGGGTGAAGTTTCTGCCTTGTTGGTGGACGGCGGGTTTGAGCGCGTTGTTATGACTGAGGCGGGAGAGCAGCGCGTCAGCGCGGCTTTTGAAGCAGTGAGCAAAGACTGGGCTGTGCCGCTTGTCGTCTTGCCTGATACGCGGTTTTTGGCAACGCATGAGGCATTTACCAGCTGGGCCGACGGGCGCAAGCAGCTTCGGATGGAGTATTTCTATCGAGAGATGCGGCGCAAGACGGGGCTCTTGATGCAAGGGGATCAACCAGAAGGAGGACAATGGAACTTTGATGCTGATAACCGTAAGCCAGCTAAGGCAGATTTGTTTATGCCGCAGCCCTTTCGTGTGGAGCCTGACGCCATCACTCAAGATGTGCTTGAGATGGTTGAGCGTGAGCGAGGGGCGCATTTTGGCGTCTTGGACGGGTTTTGGTTTGCTGTAGAGCGGCCACAGGCCCTTGAGGCGCTTGAGCAGTTTACCCGCGAGGCTTTGCCACGTTTTGGCGATTATCAAGATGCGATGCTGACAGGGGAGCCATTTCTTTATCACTCTGTTTTGGCACAATATATAAATATCGGGCTTCTTGATCCGCTCGAAGTCTGTCGGCGGGTGGAGCGCGCTTATTATGAGGGGCAGGCCCCGCTCAATGCTGTGGAAGGTTTTATTCGCCAGATCATTGGATGGCGTGAATACATGCGTGGAATCTACTGGCTTAAGCCTGAGGGGTATACTGATCAGAACTTCCTTGGTGCGCGCCGTGATCTGCCCCAGTTTTACTGGACGGGTGAGACAGGTATGGCGTGTATGGCAGCCGCGATTGGCCAGACACGTCAAGAAGCCTATGCGCATCATATCCAGAGGCTGATGGTGACAGGGAATTTTGCCATGCTGGCGGGGATTGATCCCAAGCAAGTCCATGAATGGTATCTGGCAGTGTATGCTGACGCTTATGAGTGGGTTGAAGCGCCCAATGTGATTGGCATGAGCCAGTTTGCCGATGGTGGTTTTCTTGGTTCGAAGCCCTATGCGGCGAGCGGAAACTACATCAACAAGATGTCGGATCATTGTGCGGGCTGTAAATACAGTGTGAGCCAGAAGACAGGTAAAGGGGCGTGTCCATTCAATGCGCTCTACTGGGATTTTCTCGCCCGCAATGAGGGCAAGCTGCGGGGCAACCCTCGGCTTGGGCAGATGTATGCCACTTGGGGGCGAATGAGTGAGATAAAGCAGCAAGAGTACCTTCAGAGCGCCGAGAAGACGCTGGAGGAGATCGAGACGCTATGAGGGTGCAAGACCTGCAAGTTGTCTGGTTTAAGCGTGATCTGAGGGCCTCTGATAACCGCGCTTTGGCGGCTGCAGCAGCACGTGGGCCTGTGCTGCCTCTTTATGTGGTGGAGCCTGAGCTTTGGGCACAGCGTGATATGTCCGCGCGGCAGTGGGAGTTTATAGCTGAAACACTCGTAGAGCTGCGGGAGGACATGACAAAGCTTGGGCAGGGGCTTGTTGTGCGTCGCGGAACAATGTGTGCGGTTTTGGATAGGATCAGAACCGAGCATGGTCGCTTCACGCTTTGGGCGCATGAAGAAACGGGCAATGGCTGGACCTTTGGGCGTGACAGGCGCGTCGCGGGATGGTGTCGCGCATCTGGCGTGCCCTTTTATGAGTTGAAAAACCACGGTGTCACGCGCGCTATGGCCACACGGAACGGCTGGGCGAACTCGTGGGACAGCTTTATGAGCGAACCCCTTACAGCTGCGCCCAAACTTCAGCCTTTGGCAGGTATTGATCTTGGACATATCCCGTCATCAAAGGATTTGGGGCTTGCGCCTGACCGCTGCGACGGACGGCAAAGAGGCACACGCAGCGTGGGGCTTGGGATACTCAGTAGTTTTCTGACTGAGCGCGCGCCACCCTATCGCAAAGCTATGTCTTCGCCGCTTGCGGGTGCGCGACATTGTTCGCGTCTCTCGCCGTATCTGGCGTGGGGGGCGCTTTCGATGCGGGAGGTGCATCAGGCGAACGAGCGCCGGCGTGCTGACGTAGCGGTGTTGCCGTCAGTTGACAGGCGCTTTAATGGCGCGCTCAAGGCCTTCTCAGGGCGACTCCATTGGCACTGTCACTTCATTCAAAAGCTCGAAGATGCGCCGAGGCTTGAGTATGAGAATTTGCATCGTGCTTATGACGGACTGCGGCCAAAGGCGGCGGATGCGACACGCTTAGGAGCTTTTTCCGAGGGCGAAACAGGGCTGCCTTTTGTGGATGCGTGTATGCGCAGTTTGCGCGCAACAGGCTGGCTCAATTTTCGGATGCGGGCCATGGTACAAGCGGTTGCGAGTTATCATCTTTGGCTTCCGTGGCAAGAAAGCGGAGCTGTTCTGGCGCGCCTCTTTACAGACTATGAGCCAGGTATTCATTGGAGCCAAGTCCAGATGCAGTCTGGGACAACAGGGATGAACACTGTGCGGATCTATAACCCAGTAAAACAAGGGCATGATCAAGATCCGACTGGCGCTTTTACACGGCGTTGGCTACCTGAACTTGCCGATATTGACGATGAGTATTTGCAAGAGCCGTGGCGTGCGTCAAATGCGGCGCAGATTTTGGGGCGGGCTTATCCTGAGCCTGTGGTGGAGCCGAGCGTAGCCGCAAAGGCTGCGCGTGAGGCAGTCTGGGCGGTACGTAAGGGGCCATCGTTTCGGGAAGAGACGCAGCGGCTCTTGGTTAAACATGCGTCTCGCAAGCCTGCGCGCGGGCGTGGCAAGAGCGCAAAGAAGGCATTGGACAAGACACAAATGAGCTTTTCCTTTGAGGGCGATAAAGAATGAAGATGCGTCGCAAGGGGGATCTGCCCCAGAAAATCTGTGCCTGTTGTGGAAAGCCGTTTGATTGGCGAAAAAAATGGGAAAAAGTCTGGGCGGAAGTTCGCTATTGCTCTGAGCGGTGTAAGAGAGAACGCCGTCAGAAATGAGGCGTTGCCTTGACCGCTCGGGGCGCTAGTCTGACCACAAAAGGGAGAGAATTGATATGAAGCTTTTACGCGTTGGGCCTGTGGGCCAAGAAAAGCCAGCCTGTCTGGATGCGACGGGTGTGATCCGCGATCTAACAGGCGTGGCTACCGACTTTGAAGGTGAGGGCGTATCTCTCGACGCGCTTGAGGCTTTGAAGGGCGTTGATTTGACGGCACTACCTGCCGTTGAGGGCAACTCACGGATTGGTGCGGCTGTTGCACGGGTCGAAACGTTTTATGCGATCGGCTTGAACTATGCGCAACATGCGGCTGAAGCTGGTATGGAGCCACCTAAAGAGCCGATTTTGTTTAATAAATCCGCTTCTTGCCTTGCTGGGCCGAATGATCCGCTGACCTTGCCCAAGGGCTCTGAGAAGAGCGATTGGGAAGTCGAACTCGGGGTCGTTATTGGCAAACGTGCGCAGAATGTCAGCGTCGAAGAGGCTCTGAGTTATGTGGCAGGCTATTGTGTGATCAATGACGTGTCAGAGCGTGCCTACCAGATTGAGCGTGGGGGGCAGTGGACGAAGGGCAAGTCGGCTCCTGGCTTTGGCCCTGTTGGGCCTTATTTGGTCACAGCGGATGAGGTGCCTGATCCGCAGGCGCTTGGGCTGCGGTTGAGTCTTAACGGCGAAATGGTGCAGGATAATTTTACGTCAGATATGATTTTCTCAGTTGCTGAAATAATTTCACATATGAGCGAGTTTATGGCGCTTGTGCCGGGTGATGTCATCGCGACCGGGACACCTGAAGGCGTTGGCATGGGTATGAAGCCACAGCGCTTCTTGCGCGTGGGCGATGTGATGGAACTTGAGATCGACGGGCTTGGTAGCCAGCGCACCGAAGTGATTTAAAACAAAAAACGCGGCCCAAAGGGGCCGCGTTTTTGCGATCTAAATATGCGTGAAGTTTATGCGTTGGCTTCACGGATTTTGTTGGCTGCGTCTTTGTCAAACGCTACACTGTTGTCTTCAAACAGCGTATCAAGTTCACCCGAGAGCATCATCTCAGTGATGATGTCGCAACCGCCTACAAACTCGCCTTTAACATAGAGTTGTGGAACTGTTGGCCAATCGGAGTAGTCTTTGACGCCTTGGCGAATGGCTTCATCCGCCAGAACGTTTACGTCTTGATAGTCAACGCTCATAAAATTAAGCACGCCCGCGACGCGTGAAGAAAAACCACATTGCGGCATTTCTTTTGTGCCTTTCATGTAGAGCACAACATCGTTGGATTTGACGGTTTGATCAATCTGGGTTTTTGCATCGGTCATGATTGTCTCGCTTATTCGGGGGCTTTTGTTGTGAGGGCAAGCGCGTGGAGCTCGCCATTGGGGCCGTCCATTTTGCCTTGTAGGGCGGCATAGACAGCGCGTTGTTGCTGAACGCGGTTCTTACTGCGGAAGCTTTCGTCAATGACCATAGCTGACATGTGAACACCGTCGCTGCCCGCGACTGTGATCTCCGCATCTGGAAAGGCTGCGCGCAGGATTGTCTCAAGTTCGTCTGCGTGGATCGCCATGTCTTTCTCTCCTTAGGTCGCTTCACAAAAGATGTAAGCTCGATGTCGCTTTTGCGCAAGCGGCTCAGGCAAAGGTTTCCGCGAAGCTGTTGCGGTAAATGTTGCGCAACTCTTCGAGTGGGGCTGTGATTGCGCCGAATGTTATGTCAGTGCCAGTGAACTTACCCACCGATGTAATTGGCACACCCGCCCGCATGGCCGCGCCCATGAGGGCTTCTGCTTGATCAAAGTTGCAAGCCACAAGGTAGCGCGCCTGATCCTCGCCAAAGAGCTCTTGCGTGTTTTCACTGTCGATTTGAACGCCAACATTTGAAGCTTCGGCCATTTCGAAAGCTGCCATGGCGAGGCCACCGTCAGAAAGATCAAGGCAGGCTGTGATCCATTCGTGGTGATCGCGGATAAAATCACCGTTGCGCTTTTCGGCAGCAAGATCAACGGCTGGGGCGTCGCCTTCTACGCGGTTGAACACTTCAGCAAGAAGGGCCGATTGGCCAAGGTGGCCTTCGGTATCGCCGATCAGAAGCGCAACATGGCCTTCGCGCGCTTGGCCTAAAATTGCTTGGTCTTCGTGGGCGATGAGGCCTACGGCAGCGATCGTCGGAGTGGGAAGAATGCCTGTACCGTCTGTTTCGTTGTAGAGGCTGACATTGCCTGAAACGATTGGCATATCAAGTGCGAGAACCGCTTCGCCGATCCCTTGGATTGCGCCAACGAATTGGCCCATGATCTCTGGCTTCTCGGGGTTACCGAAGTTGAGGTTGTCAGTGCTTGCAAGAGGCTTTGCGCCTGCAGCTGTCAAGTTTCGGTAGGCTTCAGCTACGGCTTGTTTACCGCCTTCAACGGGGTTGGCCATAACATAACGAGGTGTAACATCAGAGGTAAATGCTAGCAGCTTGTCTGTACCGTGAACACGTACAACGCCTGCGCCAAATCCTGGTGTGCGAACTGTATCGGCCATCACCATTGTGTCATATTGCTCATAGATCCACTGCTTGCCTGCGTAGTTTGGCGAGGCGAGAAGAGCCTTGAGGCCATCGACTGGATCAACCTGCGGCACATCGCTGTTGACGAGCGGTGTTGCAGCGGGTGTCGCAACCCATGGGCGATCATATTCGGGTGCGGAACCTGAGAGTGTTGCGAGGGGCAAGTCTGCCTTGAGCTCGTTGCCGTGCATAATGATGAAGCGGTCTTCAGCAATGGTTTCGCCGACAATGGCAAAATCAAGATCCCACTTTACAAATACAGCGCGCGCTTCGGCTTCCAGCGCTGGATTGAGAACCATCAACATGCGCTCCTGAGATTCTGACAACATCATCTCGTAGGCTGTCATATCTTTTTCGCGTTGTGGCACATCGTTGAGCTGGAGGCGCACACCAAGGCCGCCTTTGTCGCCCATTTCAACAGCTGAGCAGGTGAGGCCAGCGGCGCCCATGTCTTGAATTGAGATCACAGCCCCTGTGGCCATCAGCTCGAGCGTTGCCTCCATGAGGCGCTTTTCTGTGAAGGGGTCGCCAACCTGAACAGTCGGGCGTTTTTCCTCAATCGTCTCGTCAAACTCGGCTGAGGCCATCGTCGCGCCGCCGACACCGTCGCGGCCTGTTTTGGCTCCGAGATAAACAACGGGCATACCGACGCCAGAGGCGGCGGAGTAAAAAATCTTGTCTGCATCGGCGAGACCCGCGGCAAAAGCATTCACAAGGCAGTTGCCATTATAGGCAGGATCAAAGCGGACTTCGCCGCCGACGGTGGGGACGCCGAAACAGTTGCCGTAGCCACCGATACCCTCGACCACGCCGTGAACGAGCTGGCGTGTTTTGGGGTGATCTTTTTCACCAAAACTAAGCGAGTTCATCGCGGCAATAGGGCGGGCGCCCATCGTAAACACGTCACGCAGAATGCCGCCCACACCTGTAGCTGCGCCTTGGTAGGGTTCGATGTAGCTCGGGTGGTTATGACTTTCCATTTTGAAAATCACGGCCTGTCCGTCGCCGATATCGACCACACCTGCGTTTTCTCCTGGACCGCATATGACTTGTGGCCCTTCTGTAGGGAGGGTGCGCAGCCATTTTTTGGAAGACTTGTAAGAACAGTGTTCATTCCACATAGCCGAAAAGATGCCGAGCTCCGTGAATGTCGGCTCGCGGCCAATGATCTCAAGGATGCGCTCGTATTCGTCAGGCGAAAGGCCATGCGCTTTGATCAGGTCTGGGGTGATGGCGGGCTCGGTCATGGCAGCAATCCTTGCAAGGCAGAGGTATTATTCTTGCGGTTTGTCATAGGCCAACTCCTCAGAATGTAAAAGCTGAAAGCTTAGTTTTTTGACCAAATCAGAGGCGGCTTTGCGCCGCAGAGCCGCTTGACCTGAGGTTGAATATGGCATTTTGATAGCCTCCATATATTTAGGAGCTGAAATTGATCGAAAATCCCTTTCTGGGCGTGGGCCTGAATGATGTTTCTCTCGCAGAAATTCCGATGCCGAGCGTTGATGCGACGACGCCTCGGAAATTGCTCGAGCGATGCCCAGAGGCTGGTCCAACGCCACTTGTAGCGCTTGGCTCCTTTGCTGGTGCGGGGTCTGTTTTTGTCAAAGACGAACGGGACCGCATGGGGCTTGGGTCATTCAAGGCACTGGGGGCGGCCTATGTGATCGCTTGTGAAGCGGCGGCTGGGCGTGCTGCAGGGCAAACGTTTGTTTGTGCGAGTGCAGGCAATCATGGGCTTTCGGTTGCTGCAGGGGCGCAGGCCTTTAAGGCCAAGGCGGTAATTTATTTGAGCCGTACTGTGCCTGAAGCTTTCGCTGAACGCCTTCGCGCCCGGGGAGCAGAAGTGCGACGTGTGGATGGGAGCTATGAAGAGAGCATGGAGGCCGCTGCCAAAGCAGCTGTCGTGGAAGGCTTTAAGCTTTTGTCTGATAGTTCTTGGCCGGGTTATACTGAATATCCCTTTCGGCTGATGGAGGGATATCTTGCGATGGCAGCTGAAGCGGCTGAGGCGATGCCCGAGCCGCCCACCCATATATTCTTGCAAGCAGGCGTTGGAGGTCTAGCGGCCGCTTGCGCTGCATATTTTCGCAAGGTTTGGGGCGATGGCCCAAAGATTATCGTCGTGGAACCAGAAGCTGCGCCTGCGTTAAAAGACTGTATTGCGGCGGGTAAGTTTGTAACTGCTGCAGGACCAGAGTCTTGCATGGGCCGTCTGGATTGCAAAGAAGCCTCTCTGATTGCGTTGAACGGACTGGCGCGCGACGCAAACGCTTTTATGACGATCACAGAGGAAGAGTCCGTGGCTGCACTGCCGCTTTTGGAGGATGTTGGGCTGCAAACGACACCTTCCGGCGGAGCGGGCCTGGCGGGGCTTATGGGGCTTGCTCCGCTCGGATCTGAAGCGCGCGTGTTGTGTATTGTGAGCGAAGGACCAGAAAGATGAGACGCGGATTTGATGTTGGTGAATTCAAGGCGCGTGTAAAAGCGGCGCAACGCGCCATGGCGCGCCACGAGCTGGCCGCGATTTTGCTGACAACAGAGCCAGAAGTGCGCTATTTTACTGGCTTCCAGACGCGATTTTGGGAGAGCCCGAGCCGGCCTTGGTTTGTCATTATTCCTCAAAGCGGTGATCCAATTGCTGTTATCCCCTCGATTGGTGAAGCTTTGATGCGGCGCACTTGGGTGAGTGATATTCGAACATGGAGCGCGCCTGATCCAATTGATGACGGGGTTTCTCTATTGACTGAGGCGCTTCGGGAAATTGCGAGTGGCGGTAAGATTGGCGTGCCGTCCGGAATGGAAAGTCACTTGCGAATGCCGCTCGCCGATTTTGGCCGCTTACAGGCAGCTGGGCTCGTGTTTGGCGATGATGCGGGCATTATTGCGCAGCTACGCGCTGTGAAGACTGAAGCCGAAATTGAGAAAATTGCGAAAGCTTGCAGTATTGCGGGTCGTGCCTTTGACCGCGTTGGAGAAGTCGCACGTCAAGGTGCGAAGCTTGACAGTGTGTTCCGTGGTTTTCAGGGACTTTTGCTGGAGGAGGGGGCAGATTGGGTTCCTTATCTTGCGGGCGGTGCCGGACCGACGGGCTATAGCGATGTGATCTCGCCTGCCGGGCCGCAACCCTTAGCGATGGGGGACGTGCTGATGCTCGATACCGGGGCTGTTTGGGACGGTTACTTCTGTGATTTTGACCGTAACTTTTCAATTGGAGTGCCTGCACGCAGGTCGGCGGCATCTTGGAGCCAGTTGCTGGAAGCCACTCTCGCTGGATTTGAGGCGGCAAAACCGGGTGCGGAAGCTGCGGATGTGTGGCGTGCGATGGCATCTGTTGTTGGCACGGGGGAAACGGCTGGACGGCTGGGACACGGACTTGGAATGCAGTTAACAGAGGGGCTGTCCTTGACCGCGCGTGATCATACAGTGCTGGAAGCGGGGATGGTGATCACACTTGAGCCAGGGATTGAGACAGGCGATGGAATGATGCTCGTGCATGAGGAAAACATCGTGATCCGTGAAGGAGGCGCTCAAATCTTGTCACCATGGGCGAGTGGAGCAATGCCTGTTCTTTAGGCAAAAAAAAGGCCGAGCGCAAAGCTCGGCCGAAGTCCAACAGGGAGGTATGAAAGCGATAAATCATCGCTGTCAGGACTGCGTATAGGCCTCACGCCAGTTTCGATCAAGGTAAAAAATGCCGCAGGTGCAGCATGACCGATATGCGTCTTATGCATGGCTTGCGTAAATTTTACTCAAACCGCTGATTTTTAACCTGTTTACGATATGCGGAGATCTCGTCTTGGACAAAATCTCTAAAGGCACCGATGCGTTTTGAGTGCCGAAGTTCTTCAGGATAGGCGAGGAAAACTGGGATATCGCCACTGTCAGCTTCTTCTAGAAGCGGAATAAGCTGAGGGAAGTCATTGGCGACATACTCTGGCAGAACACCGATTCCCAAATTGTTGAGGGTGGCCTGCAGCACACCAAAGTAGTTGTTGACGGTGAGCAGAGAGTCGATCTCATAGCTCATCAGGGCGTTTACCATGCTTGCCGCAGCGCCCACTTGTGTTGAGCGTACGTTTTGACAAATGAGACGGTGATGAGCCAGATCTTCCATGCGTTTTGGTGCGCCTCGCAGGTCAAGATATTCCTTCGTCGCAAATAGACGCATCCGAACAGTCATCAGGCGCTTGCGGATCAGATCGGCCTGACTTGGCTCTTTCATGCGGATGGCCACATCAGCTTCTCGCATAGGAAGATCAAGCACGCGTTCTTCAAGCATCAGATCAATCTTCAGGTCTGGATACTTTTCATAGAGGCGCGCAAGGCGCGGCGCGAGCCAAAGAGACCCAAAGCCGATTGTCGTTGTGACGCGCAGCTCACCAAAGACTTCTTCTTCGCTGTCTTTGATGCGCGCTGTGGCCGCATCGAGACGCTTGATCATGGCGCGCGTGGCATCAAAGAGTAGCTCGCCTTGCTCCGTGAGGATCAGACCACGTGCGTGCCTGTGAAACAATGTTGTGTTGAGGGATTCTTCTAGTCCGCGCATTTGACGGGAGACAGCCGATTGGGACAGATTGAGGGTCTCCCCAGCGTGCGTGAGGCTTCCTGCGTCAGCGACTGCGTGAAATATCCTGAGTTTATCCCAATCCATTTTAAAAACTTTCTGCTCTTTTCTGTCTTGTCTGTGCAAGAATACTATTCAGGTAACCGTAACGTAACGAAACTTCGCATGAAATACGAATTTCTATTTATAGGTCAACTTTTATGACCTAACATAGGGGGAATAACTTGCCTATATTGGCAAGATTGTCATGTGATGGGAGGCGCACGATGAGCGATCAGAAAGTTTCTTTGAACGACAGGTTTGATCTTACAAAGTCACCTGTTTTGTTGAATGGCACACAAGCGCTTGTCCGTTTGATGCTGACGCAAAAAGAGCGTGATCGTGCAGCTGGGTTTGCGACTGCTGGCTATGTTACAGGATATCGCGGTTCTCCTCTCGGCGCTGTGGATATGCAAATGAGCCGCGCCGAAAAAATCCTGACAGAGAACGATGTAAAGTTTCAGGCGGGCTTGAATGAAGATTTGGCAGCCACTGCGCTATGGGGCAGTCAGCAGGCCGAGCTGCGAGGCGAGGGCAAGTTCGACGGGGTGTTTGGCCTTTGGTACGGTAAAGGGCCAGGCGTTGACCGCTCTGGCGATGTATTTCGTCACGCAAATATGGCAGGCACGAGTGCCAAAGGCGGTGTTCTCGTCGCGATGGGCGATGATCACACGGGTGAAAGCTCAACTGTTTTGCATCAAAGCGAATGGGCTTTGATTGACGCCTACATGCCGATTGTCTCACCTGCGGGTGTGCAGGAGGTTATTGATTATGGTGTGTATGGTTGGGCGCTGAGCCGTTTTGCAGGCCTCTGGGTCGGGCTTAAGACTATGAAGGATACCATTGAGGCGACCGCCGTCGTTGATGGTGATCCGAACCGTGTTAATCTTGTTTTGCCCGAATTTGATATGCCCCAAGGTGGGCTGAACATTCGTCTGGTCGACACGCCGCATGAGCAAGAAGCGCGGATGATTGATTATAAGCGTTTTGCGGCGGAAGCGTTTAGCCATGCCAACAAGATGGATAAGCGCGTTTGGGGCAAAGCCGGTGCGAAGATCGGGTTTGTGGCGGCGGGCAAGAACTGGCTTGATCTCTGTCATGCTCTCTCGCTGCTTGGGATTGACGAAGCGGAGGCTGAGCGGCTTGGCGTGACAACTTATAAAGTCGGGCAAACCTTCCCCCTTGATATGCGTGGCTTTAGTGACTGGGCCGATGGGCTTGATTTGATTGTTGTCGTCGAAGAAAAGCGTAAATTGATTGAGGTTCAGATCAAAGAAGCTCTGTTTGATGTGCGCAAAGGCCGTCGCGTCTACGGCTGGTATAAGGGTGGGGCAGGTGGCATTCACCGCGAGGAGCTTTTCCCGACGCGTGGCGCGCTTGATCCAGTTTGGATTGCCGAGAAGCTCGGTGATATTTTGGTTGAAGAGGGGCGCGGAACCGATGGCGTCAAGGCGGGTTTGGCGAGGATCGCTGAAGCGCGACGCGCGGATAACGCAGAAGATATTGCAGCGCGGCTGCCGTATTTTTGCGCGGGTTGCCCGCATAACTCTTCCACAAAAGTTCCCGATGGGAGCCGTGCTTATGCAGGGATTGGCTGTCATTACATGGTTCAATGGATGGACAGAAATACTCTTGGATCAACTCAGATGGGTGGAGAGGGTGCGAACTGGATTGGTGAGGCACCATTTTCAACCCGTGCGCATGTGTTCCAGAACCTAGGCGATGGAACGTATAACCACTCCGGTATTCAGGCGATCCGCGCGGCTCTCGCGGCAGGTACGAATATTACTTACAAAGTACTCTACAATGATGCAGTTGCGATGACGGGTGGGCAGTCAAACGAGGGCGAGCTGGATGCGCCCAAGATTGTAGCCGAGTTGAAAGCAATGGGCGTGAAGGATTTGGCAATTGTTTATGACGACAAAGAAGATGTCGACATGAACTTATTCCCACAAGATATTGAAATTAAGTCAAGAGAGCACTTGATGGAAGTGCAGGAGCGAATGGAGGCTGCAGAGGGTGTCTCGGCGATTGTCTATATTCAAACCTGTGCCGCGGAGAAGCGCCGCCGGCGAAAGCGTGGGCTGTTTCCAGACCCTGACAAGCGGGTGTTTATCAATACAGATGTGTGCGAAGGCTGTGGCGATTGTGGTGTACAATCCAACTGTGTAGCGATCACACCTGTCGAAACTGAACTTGGCCGCAAGCGCGCGATTGACCAGTCTGCATGCAATAAAGATTTCAGCTGCCTAAAGGGCTTTTGCCCTAGTTTTGTGACCCTAGAGGGCGCCACACCCAAGAAAGCGGCAACCGCGACCCTTGAATTGCCCGATATGCCGATGCCTGAACTGCCAACAATTGTTGGGACGCATAATGTTGTCATCACAGGGGTTGGTGGCACAGGGGTTGTAACCATTGGTGCGGTCCTCGCTCAAGCAGCGCAGATTGATGGCAAAGGTGCTGGCATGATGGAGATGGCGGGGCTCGCTCAGAAGGGCGGTGCGGTGCACATTCATTGCCGTATTGCTGAGAAGCCTAGCGATATCACGGCGATCCGTGTTGCGACTGGCGAAGCGCATGTGCTGATCGGCGGCGATATGGTTGTCAGTGCTGGAGCAAAGACGCTTGGCTTGACGCGCACGGGGCAGACTGGGGCTGTGGTCAACGCACACCAGACAACCACGGGCGACTTTACCCGCGATACTGAATTCAAGCTTCCGTTTGATCGCCTTGAGCTGCAGCTCGAAGCGCGCCTCAAGGATCGGCTCAGTCTGTTTGACGCATCTGATCTCGCCAAAGTGCTGTTGGGGGATAGTATTTTCTCCAACATGATGGTTTTTGGTGGCGCATGGCAGCGTGGATTTGTGCCCGTAAGCTATGAGGCGATCATGGCTGCCATTGGGCTCAACGGGGCTGCGGTTGAGCGCAATCAGCGGGCCTTTGATTTGGGGCGTTGGGCTGTGCTCTATCCTGATGAGGCACACCGCTTTATAACCTCAACTGTGGAGTCCAAGTCGCTCTCTCTGAAGGAGAAAATTGATTTTCGTGCGGGTAAGCTTGTGGACTACCAGAATGCCGCCTTGGCTTCACAATACAGAACATTCGTTGACCGCTTTCAGGACGAGCACCTGAAAGAAGCTGTCGCCAAAGGCTATCATAAACTGTTGGCCTATAAGGATGAATACGAAGTTGCTCGGTTGCTCCTGAGCTCCCAAGAGAAGGCAGAGGCTGAGTTTGATGGTGACTTTAAGATGAGTTATCATATGGCCCCACCACTCCTTTCCAAGTTTGGGCACGACGGGCGCCCCCAGAAGCGGCAGTTCGGACCAGGAATGAAACGCTGGCTTAAACTTCTTGCGAAGATGAAGGGTTTGCGCGGCACGCCTTTTGATCTTTTTGGTCGGACTGAAGAGCGCAAAATGGAGCGGTCTTTAATTGCGCAATACGAGCGGGACATGGGGGAGGTCTTGCAGAAGGTGAGACCGGAAACCCTTGATATTGCTGTTGCTCTGGCAGAATTGCCGCTCAAAATTCGCGGATTTGGCCCTGTGAAAGCGCAGAACGAAGCCAAGGCGGCCAAGGAACGAGAAGCTCTTCTTCAGCAGTTGCGCAGCGGTGGGGCGCCACTCTTAAAAGCTGCAGAATAAGAGGCGTGTCATAGCGTTGTCATAAACACTAGCCAGATTAAAGGTGACGCAGTATGAAGCTGCGTAACCCGTAGTCTGGTGAGTAACAGATGGCCAAACACCCAAGCGCAGCCCGAGAAATTTCATACGCTTATTCCGCTCACACGCGGGGTGGGCGTGCTTTGATCCGCACTATGGAGAATGTTACCGGACGTTTGGGCCTCATAAGGCGCGCGCAAGGTTATGAACTTGACGTTGCCAACGGGCAGGACTTCTGGGACGTGATGGTGGCGCGCTATGGCTTATCGCTGAATATAGTTGGCGGTGCGCTTGAAAACATACCGCGTGAGGGGCCTCTGATCTTGGTCGCGAACCATCCCTATGGCATTTTGGATGGCCTGATGATGGGGCATATGCTGCGCCATACGCGCGGAGATTTTCGTATTTTGGCCAATTCTGTTTTCAACAAGGCAGAAGATATAAATCGCGTTATTTTACCAATCTCGTTTGATGAGACCAAAGAGGCTATGCGCCAGAACCTTGAGACGCGCCGTGAAGCCCTGCGCTATCTGGGCGAGGGTGGTGCGATCGGAATATTCCCTGGCGGCACGGTGAGTACAGCGGCAAAGCCCTTTCGCAAGACGCCGCTTGATCCGAGCTGGCGAAACTTCACAGCGCGTATGGTGGCGAAGTCTGGTGCAACTGTTGTACCTGTGTTCTTTGACGGAACGACAAGTCGTCTTTTCCAGATTGCCAGTCATATGCACTCTAATTTACGCATGGGGCTTTTGATTAAAGAATTCAGTAAACGAGTTGATAGCCCAGTCGATGTTGTGATCGGAGCGCCCATTAATGCTGTCGAACTCAAGGCACGCGCGAGCGACAGCAAAGCAATGATGGATTTCCTGCGCCAATCGACGTATGAGCTTTCTCCAAGGCCGCTTGCAACGCGAGAGTACGGCCATGAATTTGAAGAGAAACATCGCGCTTGAGGGCGTCACACATGGCTGTTGGTATTTTTGATTCTGGGCTCGGCGGGCTCACTGTTTGGCAGGCGGTGCGCGAGCGTATGCCTGATTTACCCATTCACTATTTAGCGGACTCTGCCCATGCGCCCTATGGGGTGCGTGATGCTGACGATATTCACGCCTTAACGAAAGCTGCTGTTGAACGGCTGTGGGCTTCTGGCTGTGATCTCGTCGTCTTGGCCTGCAATACGGCAAGTGCGGCTGCGCTCAGACGGATGCAGGAAGCGGGCGTACCTGAGGGCAAGCGGGTTCTTGGTGTGTTTGTGCCTCTTATTGAAGCGCTGACGGAGCGCGATTGGGGCGATAATTCGCCGCCCAGAGAAGTCGAAGTTAAAAACGTGGCTCTGTTTGCGACGCCTGCAACCGTGTCCAGCCGCGCTTTTCAGCGAGAGTTGGCCTTCCGTGCGATCGGCGTGGATGTAGAGGCACAGGCTTGTGGTGGTGTGGTCGACGCGATTGAAGATGGCGATATGATCTTGGCTGAGGCACTTGTGCGCAGTCATGTTGACGCGCTCAAGCGGAAGATGCCGCAGCCTCAAGCTGCAATCCTCGGGTGCACGCACTATCCTTTGGTCGAATCCGTCTTTCAGGATGCTTTGGGTGCAGATGTCCAAGTTTTCAGCCAGCCTGCGCTTGTTGCAGCGAGCCTTGCAGACTATTTGGACCGCCGCCCAGAGATGCGCGGCCCAGGCGAGACCAACATGTTTTTGACCACGGGAGACGCAAAACGCGTTTCTGACCGTGCAACGCAATTTTTGCGACGACAGATCACTTTCGAAGCCGCCTAACTTGACTGTGTGATCTCTTAAATACCTCTAACGACTGAAAGTGAGGTCTGTCATGACCCATAAAATCGCAATCCTTGGCGCGTCTGGTTACACAGGTGCAGAGCTTATTCGTCTTTTGGCAGGGCATCCTGCGTATGAAATTGTGGCACTTGGTGCCTATTCAAAAGCGGGTCAGCGTTTGGCTGAGGTGTTTCCGCATCTGCGCCATTTGAATTTGCCGGAGCTCGTGAGCTTTGATCAAATCGATTTTGACAAGATTGATCTGTGCTTCTGTGCATTGCCGCATAAAACGAGTCAGGAAGTCATTCGTGATTTGCCCAAGCACTTGAAAATTGTCGACCTCAGCGCCGATTTTCGCCTTCGGGATCCAGACGCCTACACGCAGTGGTATGGCAACGCTCATGGCGCGGTTGAGATGCAAGGTGAGGCTGTCTATGGTTTGACCGAATTTTATCGCGACGAGATTGCCAAAGCGCGGCTTGTCGCCGGAACGGGGTGCAACGCGGCGACAGGTCAGTTTGCTCTGCGGCCGCTGATTGAAGCGGGTGTTATTGATCTTGATGAGATCATTATGGACCTGAAGTGTGGTGTGTCAGGAGCTGGGCGCTCGCTCAAAGAAAATTTACTGCATGCTGAGTTGAGTGAAGGCTATAACGCCTATGCTGTTGGGGGAACCCACCGCCATCTTGGTGAGTTTGATCAAGAGTTTTCTAAGCTCGCTGGACGGGACGTGAAAGTCCAGTTCACACCTCATTTGATGCCTGTAAACCGCGGCATTCTGGCGACCGTCTATGTCAAAGGAGATGCGCAAGAAATACACGCTACGTTTGCAGACGCATATGCGGATGAGCCTTTTTTGCAGGTCCTGCCGTTTGGCGAAACACCTAGCACGCATCATGTGCGTGGCTCAAATTTTTGCCACATCGGTGTCACAGGCGACCGTATCGCAGGCCGTGCGATTGTAGTCGCTGTATTGGATAACTTGACAAAAGGTAGCAGCGGGCAGGCCTTGCAGAATGCAAACTTGATGTTAGGTGAAGAAGAGACATCTGGTTTGATGGGCGTTCCCGTCTTTCCTTAAGGGAGCATGGCATGAAAAGTTTGAAGAAAAAGCGGCGGGTTCAAGTTATGGCTTTGGCGGCTGTTTCGCTTGTGGCGGCGACCGCACTCATCGGATTTGCGATGAAGGATGGGATCAACTATTTTCGTGCGCCCAGCCAGATTGCGGCAAATCCACCGCCGCCGACGGAGACGTTTCGTATTGGCGGCCTTGTGGAGGAGGGCAGTCTCACGCGCGGGCAGGGTAAGGCTGTGACTTTCAGCGTCACCGATGGTGGCGCCAGTGTAAAGGTAAGCTACACAGGGATTTTGCCTGATCTGTTCGAAGAAAACCAAGGGATGGTTGGTACAGGTAAATTGCAGGATGGCGTGTTTATTGCATCAGAAATTTTGGCAAAGCACGACGAAACCTATATGCCCCGTGAAGTGGTCGACGCCCTAAAAGAGCAGGGTGTTTATCAGGATCCGAACGGTAGCTAAGCACTGTCTTAATTAAGTTTGAACAAGCTCTTCACACCCAGTGTGGAGAGCTTTTTTATGTCAAAGACGGTCCGTGATATTGCAAAAGGGATTGTTTTGCGCGAGGGCGGCTTCGTGAATGACCCTGATGACCTAGGGGGCGCAACGAACTTTGGTGTCACAATTCATACAATGCGGCGGCTCGGGCTGGATCTTGATGGTGATGGTGATGTTAACATCGAGGATGTAAAGGCGCTGCAGCGCGATCAAGCCGTTGATCTATTTATTGAGCACTATTTTGTTGCACCTGGCCTTGTGGCACTGCCTGAGCTTTTGCAAGCAAGTGTTTTTGATATGTACGTGAATGCTGGTTCAAGCGCTGTGAAAATCCTCCAAAGGCTTCTTCGGGATATGGGTTACGTGCTTACTGTTGATGGGATCGTCGGTCCTCAAACGTTGGCCTGGGCTCATGATGCTGCTCTGCGCGCACCCCAAAGTTTTGTTGATGCATATGGAATTGCGCGCCGTAACTATTACTTCCGCATCGCTGACCGTCGGATTGAGAGTCGTAAATTTGCGCGCACGCGAGCGGGTGGCAAGGGCGGGTGGATACGACGAGCCGAGGAGTTTATTCGGCCAGAGTTTCACCTGACTGAGGCCGAGTTTCAAGAAAGGACAAAGCAATGGGGTTGATCGAGCGCTTTCTGACACTGATGTTCGGGGGCGGACGCAACGCTCTGTCCCAAACAGCGGAAGTCTTTCGTGAAAATGCGGAGCGCCAAGCGCACCGAGAGGCTGTGTTACGTTCAGCAGCTCTGGGACAGTTTCAAGACGAGTTTTCGAACCCGCCTTACACTCGGTTTGATCGCTTTATTGATGGGCTAAATAGGCTTCCCCGCCCGATGTTAGCATTTGGTACGATCGGTCTGTTTGTCTCTGCAATGATTGAGCCCATATGGTTTGCCAGTCGGATGCAGGGCATCGCCCTTGTTCCGCAACCTTTGTGGTGGCTGTTGGGGGCAATTGTCTCTTTTTATTTCGGTGCGCGCCATCAAGTTAAAGGACAAGCCTTTCAACGTGAGATCGCTCAGACATTGGCGCGTGCGCCAGATGTTGCGCGCGATCTTGCAGATTTACAGGCGCTCAAGGTAGGCGCTGGTCATATGCTATCTGCTGAGCAGCTGGCCTCTGGGGGGGAGGCGAGCGCGGAAGATAAGAACCCAGCTTTGAATGACTGGGACCAAGAGCAAGGCTCTGCTGGCCGCTAACCCGCGACAATGTGATCCGTCGAGGGCGTCGATTCCGATTGGCGAAGCCTGCGGAAATAGCTAACAAGATACTATGGTAGCAGAACTCGGACATTTCGCCCTCATCCTTGGATTTGTTGTCGCCATTTTGGTGACAATCGTGCCGCTCGTTGGTGCATATATGCGCTGGCCGGGGTGGATGAGATTTTCAGAAACTGGCTCGAATGCGCTGTTTTTACTCACGGTGACATCTTTTGGCGCGCTGACTTATGCGTTTGTTGTATCCGATTTTTCGGTGAAGCTTGTATGGATGAATAGTCATACCGCCAAACCAATGCTCTATAAAATAACGGGCGTCTGGGGGAACCACGAAGGCTCGATGTTGCTTTGGGTTTTGATTTTGACATTGTTTGGCGCCATGGCTTCTTGGTTTGGAAATGGCCTGCCGCCGACACTTAAGGCACGAATTCTCGCTGTTCAGGCGTCAATCACAACAGCTTTTATGGCATTTGTTCTTTTCACGTCTAACCCGTTTCTGCGGCTTGATCCTGCGCCTTTGAACGGCAAGGATTTGAACCCGCTGCTGCAAGACCCAGGCCTCGCATTTCACCCTCCATTCCTCTACCTTGGCTATGTCGGCCTCTCAATGGCCTTCAGCTTTGCTGTAGCTGCCCTTATTGAGGGGCGCGTGGATGCCGCTTGGGGACGTTGGGTGCGCCCTTGGACTTTGGCCGCTTGGATTTTTCTCACAATCGGAATTGGGCTCGGCTCATGGTGGGCCTATTACGAACTTGGCTGGGGTGGGTTCTGGTTCTGGGACCCTGTTGAAAACGCCAGCTTTATGCCGTGGCTTTTGGCCGTTGCTTTGCTGCACTCCGCGATTGTGGTTGAGAAGCGAGAAAGCCTTAAGAGCTGGACTATTCTGCTCGCTATTATCGCATTTAGTTTTTCACTGCTGGGCGCGTTTATTACGCGGTCTGGTATTATCACATCCGTGCATGCATTTGCCACCGACCCTGAACGCGGTGTGTTTTTGCTCCTCATTATGGGTGTGTTTACCGGCGGCGCTCTTGTGCTCTATGCTGCGCGCGCGAGTGTGATGGAGGCGAAAGGCGTCTTCGGTATGGTTAGCCGTGAATCCGCTCTTGTGGTGAACAACATCCTGCTTGCCGTATCTGCTTTTATCGTTTTCATCGGGACAATGTGGCCGCTGTTCAGCGAGATGTTCTTTGACCGAAAATTGTCTGTTGGCGAACCTTGGTTCAATGCAGCATTTACACCAATTATGGTGTTGCTTGGGCTCGTTCTGCCACTTGGTGCGATGCTGCCTTGGAAGCGAGGCAAACTTGGGCGTGTCGCCTTGAAGCTGAGGGTTGGCTTTGTTTTGGCAGTCGCCATTGGGGCTTTGTTTTGGGCCGTACAGACTGGTCGATCATCCCTTGGCCCTGTTGGTCTGTTCCTTGGCGCTTGGTTGATTGCTGGCTCTGCCACAGACATTTTGAGCCGCGGACGCAAAGGCGAGGTGCTAAACCGGCTTCGCAACTTACCGCGAGCCGATTGGGGTAAGGCCGTGGCGCATGCTGGTCTTGGCGTCACAATGGCTGGTATCGCTGGTTTGATTGCTTGGGAACAAGAAGATATCCGCGTCCTGAAAAACGGTGAGCAGTTTGACATCGCAGGTTACACCATCGTGCTGAACGGCGTTGAAGAGGTTCAAGGGCCTAACTATCTCTCGACGATGGGAGATGTAACGCTGCTAAATGGCACGCGTGAAATTGCAACGCTGAACCCTGAAAAAAGAGTTTACCCAGTGGCAGGGATGCCAACCACAGAAGCCGCAATCGATATTGGGTTTTTCCGCGACGTCTATGTCGTCGTAGGAGATGCACAAGTGGGCGGTGGTTGGGCCTTTAGAACTTACTACAAGCCTTTGGCAAACTGGATTTGGGGCGGCGCAATTTTGATGGCAATTGGCGGAGCGCTAAGCCTGTCGGATCGTCGTTACCGCGTTGCAGCTGGCGCTCGGCAGACGCCCTCGACAACCGTTGGAGTGGCTGCAGAATGAAGTGGCTTAGTATACTTTTTATATTCTGGACGCTGCCTGCCTTTGCAGTTCAACCGAACGAGGTTTTGAGCGATCCAAAGCTTGAAGAGCGCGCCCGCGATTTGAGCCAAGGGTTGCGCTGTCTCGTGTGCCGCAACGAGAATATCGACGACAGCAACGCAGAATTGGCACGCGATTTGCGCCTCTTGGTGCGTGAACGTTTGGTCGAGGGCGACACTGATGAAGAAGTGCTCGATTTTGTAGTGAGCCGTTATGGTGAGTATGTCTTGCTCAATCCAACCAAAGGCGGCAGCAACGCCATATTGTACTATGCTGGTCCTGGAATGCTCTTGCTCGCGTTGTTAATCGGCGGGCTTTATTTAAGAACACGCGCGCGAGCGACGCCCGAAGGCAGTAACAGCTTGAGTGATGACGAAACTAAGCGCCTCAAGCAGATCATGGGCGAGTGACGCTTCGTTTCACTTTCCTTAGCTGGCGAAATCGGTTTTGTCTGATACCACTGAAGCGCGAGGGATATCATGGAATTTCAAACTGTTACATATGAGTTGAATGCAGACGGATACGCGGTCATTGGGCTCAATAGGCCTGACAAGATGAACGCGATGACAGCACAGATGCGTGCTGAAATTCCTGTAGCTTTAGCTGAAGCCATCAAAGCTGGTGCGCGCTGTGTTGTTCTCACTGGGCATGGAAAGGCGTTCTGTTCGGGCCAAGATTTGGGTGACGGCGGGAACGCTGCAGAAATAGATTTGGAGCGTGTTCTGCGGGATGAGTATAATCCTATGGTGCAAAACCTAGTGTCCTCACCTGTGCCTGTGATTGCCGCTGTAAACGGCGCTGCGGCAGGTGCGGGTGCCAATCTCGCTTTGGTGGCGGATGTCGTCATCGCGACCAAAAGTGCGTATTTCATGGAAGCCTTCACGCGTATCGGACTAATTCCTGATGCGGGTGGCACATACTTTCTGCCGCGGTTGGTTGGGCCTGCAAAGGCAATGGGGGCGGCGCTGTTTGCAGAGAGAATTAGTGCCGAAGAAGCTGACCAAATGGGGCTGATCTGGGAGCATGTTGAAGATACAGAGTTCGAGACGCATTGGCGTGCCCGCGCAGCGCATCTGGCGCATGGGCCGACGGAGGCCTACCGACGTACCAAGAAGGCGCTGCGTGCGAGTCTTGGTAACAGTCTTGAGGAACAATTGAACCTTGAGGCCCACGAACAAGGGCGCGCAGGCAAGAGCCGAGACTTTAAAGAGGGTGTGATGGCGTTCCTTGAGAAGCGTAAGGCACACTTCGAGGGCCGTTAAGCGACCAAATGTTCTTCAGTGCTAAAGACCTTGCTCGAAGGGGCGCCAAAGCTGTTTGAAGCCAGCTAAAGTATTCAGAGTTAATCGAAAAAATGTCCATCAAAAAAAGGCCCGCTTTTGAGCGGGCCTTTTTCGTATTTTGTGTTTTCAAAGCAGTCGGGCTTAGCCGCGCTTTTCGACGTCTACGTAGTTACGCTCTGTCTCGCCGAGGTAAAGCTGACGCGGGCGACCAATTTTCTGTTGTGGATCTTCGAACTGTTCTTTCCATTGTGAAATCCAGCCGACTGTACGCGAAACAGCAAAGATCGGTGTGAACATCGACGTTGGAAAGCCCATCGCTTCAAGAATGATGCCGGAGTAAAAGTCGACGTTCGGGAAGAGCTTTTTCTCAACAAAGTACGGATCGTTGAGCGCAACTTGCTCAAGTTCTTTTGCGACTTCGAGGATCGGGTTGTTTTCAACGCCGAGAAGTTCAAGCACTTCGTCAGCTGATTGCTTGAGCACCTTGGCGCGGGGATCGGTGTTTTTATAGACGCGGTGACCGAAGCCCATAAGGCGGAAGGGGTCGTTCTTGTCTTTAGCGCGCGCGATATACTCTGGAATACGGTCTTTCGTTCCGATTTCCTTGAGCATTTCGAGGCAGGCTTGGTTTGCGCCGCCGTGGGCTGGGCCCCAAAGGCATGCAATACCCGCTGCAATACAGGCGAAGGGGTTTGCCGCAGAAGAAGAGGCCAGACGCACTGTAGAGGTTGAGGCGTTTTGCTCATGATCAGCATGGAGTGTGAAGATACGGTCCATCGCGCGGCTCAGGATCGGGTCTACGTTGTAGTCTTCTGCAGGGACAGCAAAGCACATGTGCAGGAAGTTTGACGCATAATCCAGATCATTGCGTGGGTATACGAACGGCTGACCAATCGAGTATTTGTAGGCCATAGCCGCGATTGTCGGAAGTTTAGCGATCATACGGATCGAGGCTACTTCGCGCTGCCATTCGTCATTGACGTCAGCACTGTCAGCATAAAAGGCAGACATCGCGCCTACAACGCCCACAAGCGTGGCCATTGGGTGGGCATCACGACGGAAACCACGGAAGAAGTTGTGCATTTGCTCGTGCACCATGGTGTGGCGCGTGACGCGGTTTTCAAAATCTTCGACTTCGGCCGCTGTCGGGAGTTCACCATAGAGCAACAGGTAGCAGACTTCGAGGTAATGTGACTTCTCAGCGAGCTGATCAATCGGGTAACCGCGGTGCAAAAGCTCGCCTTTTTCACCGTCAATGAACGTGATCGTGCTCTCGCAGGAGGCTGTAGAGGTATAGCCTGGATCATATGTGAACACACCCGCTTGCGCATAAAGCTTGCGGATGTCGATGACATCGGGCCCAGTGGTGCCTGAGTACATGGGGAGCTCGAAGCTCTGCCCATCAATTGTCAATGTCGCTGTTTTGGTGCTGTCTGTCATCTTGGCCTCATCCTCTGAAGTCTTGAGCGCGGATCGCCCAAGAGTGTCTATATCTTATCTGGCTATAAAAGCTGTTAACGCCTTTATGCCGCTGCATCCTGAATACGGGCGAGAGTCTCGTCCGGACCAAGAACCAGCATCATGTCGAAGACGCTGGGCGTTGCTGCTCGTCCTGCAAGGGCTGCTCGGAGCGGTGCCGCAAGTTGTCCAAACTTTGTGCCTTTCTCTTCGGCAAAGCCGTTGAGGAGCGCTTCCAAGTCTGCACGTGTCCAGCTAGCATTTTGCAGATGCGGCGTCAATTCTTTCAGTATGCCACGGGATACCGTGTCGAGTGCCTTAGCAGCTTTTTCATCGGGTGAGACGGGCCGATCAACCATGATAAAGTGTGCTTTATCAATTAGTTCTCCGTATGTCTTCGCGCGCTCTTTGAGCTGTGGCATGGCTGATGCAAAAAGTGAAATTTTTGAATCTTGGAGGCCGCCTTGGCCTGTGGCAGCCAAAAAGGTCTGAAGTTCATGCAGCAGTGCAGCATTTTCTGTAGAAGCGATGTGCTGTCCGCAGAGATTCTCCAGTTTTTTGAAATCGAACCGAGCTGGGGATTTTCCGATACTGGGAAGATCAAACCATTCAAGTGCCTGAGCGTCTGTGAAAAACTCGTCGTCGCCGTGACTCCAGCCAAGGCGGGCGAGGTAGTTGCGCATGCCTGAGGCAGGGTAGCCCATATGTTGGTATTCTTCGACGCCAGTTGCGCCATGACGCTTGGATAGCTTTTTGCCATCAGGCCCAAAGATCAGCGGGATGTGGGCATAAACGGGCAGTGGCCAACCCATTGCCTCATAGATCATCATCTGTCTCGCAGCATTGTTGAGATGATCATCGCCGCGGATTACATGTGTGACTCCCATATCATGGTCATCCACGACCACGGCAAGCATATAGACTGGCGTGCCATCGGAGCGCAGCAGGATCATGTCATCAAGCTGGCTGTTCTGGATTGTTACATCGCCTTGCACCTGATCTTTGATCACGGTTTGGCCCTCTTTGGGGGCTTTTATGCGGATCACATAGGGTGCGTCAGGGTGTTCGCTTTCTGACACCTCGCGCCAGGGCGAATGATAGTGTGTGCTGGAGTTCGTGGCGCGGGCGGCCTCACGGAAGGCTTCGATATCGTCCTGTGTTGCGAAACACTTATAAGCTTTGCCCTCGGCGAGGAGCTGGTTGGCCACTTCTGCGTGGCGTGCGCCTTGCTCGAACTGGCTCACGGGTTCTCCATCATAGTCAAGGCCCAACCAGTCCATGCCACGTAGGATAGCCTCGGTGGCCTCCGGTGTTGAGCGGGCGCGGTCGGTGTCTTCGATGCGAAGGAGGAACTTGCCGCCACGGCCACGCGCATAGAGCCAGTTAAAGAGCGCTGTGCGGGCCGTTCCGATGTGCATGAAGCCCGTAGGCGACGGGGCAATACGGGTGACGACGGGTTTTTCTGAGGGCTGTGACATGGAGAATTAACCTTTCGGTAACCATCAATTGGTTAGGATTTAAGCCTGTCTAACTATCTCCATGGGTAAGAACAAGTGACGTGGCTCAAGGCCTCTTGCGAGCGTGTTTTGCTCGGACAGCGCGGCGCGCTTTACCCTTGGGCGCCCGTTTTTCTTGCATTTGGGATCAGTCTTTACTTTGCCTTGCCAAACGAGCCACCTCTCGCGGCATATGCACTGGCTTTAGCGGCAACCTTTGTCGGGAGTGTTGTTCTTGCATTGTATCGCAGCCTCTTTGCTCCTTTGGTTTGGGTCTGCCTCCTTGTCTCCGTTGGGTTTGGATTGGCGGGGGGGCGGGCGGTTTGGGTTTCGGGGCCTGTTTTGGGGTGGCGTTATTATGGACCGGTGGAGGGGCGGATTGTTTTAATCGACCGTTCGGCCAGTGGCGCGCTGCGGCTGACGTTGGATCAGGTGATTCTTGAGCGCTTGCCGCCGAACAAAACGCCAACGCGGGTACGCGTTGCTTTGCACGGAGCAGAGAGCGCAGTGCCGCAGGCCGGCAGCACCGTTCTGATCACGGCGCATTTGTCTCCCCCTTCAGGGCCTGTTGAACCAAACGGTTTTGATTTCCAGCGCCATGCTTGGTTTCAAGGGCTTGGTGCTATCGGCTACAGCCGCACGCCTCTTATGGTACTTGAACCCGCGCGCCATGCGGCCCTGATCAGTCAGGCCCGATATGCTTTTGCCAATTTCGTTCGCAGCGAAATCAAAGGAGAAAACGGCGCTTTTGCAGCCGCAATTATGGCGGGGGACCGCTCGGCCATGTCACAAGAGACGGTCGACACGCTACGCCACACCAATCTGGCACATCTCTTGGCCATTTCGGGGCTGCATATGGGGCTATTGAGTGGCTTTATCTATGCTGCGATCCGGTACGGGCTTGTGCTCAGTCCGAGCTTACGCCACCGCGTACCCATCCGAAAAACAGCGGCGTTTGGCGCGCTGGTCGTTTCATTTTTTTATCTGCTCCTATCAGGCGGCTCTGTTGCGACGGAGCGTGCCTTCATTATGGCCATGGTGGCCCTTGGAGCGGTATTTTTTGAACGCCGTGTGATCAGCTTGCGCTCTGTGGCTACGGCGGCGCTGATTGTGCTTTTGTGGCAGC
The DNA here is from genome assembly GCF_040580765.1 of Lentibacter algarum. Lineage (GTDB taxonomy): Bacteria > Pseudomonadota > Alphaproteobacteria > Rhodobacterales > Rhodobacteraceae > Lentibacter > Lentibacter algarum. The sequence continues at coordinate 1,385,296 of NZ_CP158687.1, forward strand.
CAGAGGCGTTGCTCGGCCCCGGGTTTCAGATGTCATTTGCAGCGACAACTGCGCTTGTCGCTGTGTTTGCTGCCCTTCGGGACTACGATGTATCTCTCGGCCCGAAATGGCTGCGCCCTTTTGCAACGTTGTTTATCACGTCCTTTGTCGCGGGCTTGGCGACGGCTCCTGTCGCAGCGGCGCATTTTAACCACTTCGCCCACTATGGTCTTTTGGCCAATTTGCTGGCGGTGCCTTTGATGGGCGCACTGGTGATCCCTGCAGGGGTGATTGCGCTGCTCCTTTGGCCGCTTGGGCTCTCGTCGCTGGGCTTTTTTGTGATGGAGCTTGGTATCTCGTGGATCCTCACCGTTGCAGGCTTTTTTGCTGCCCTCGACGGTGCGCGTGGCACTGTTGTTGCGCCTGATCCTTATGTTCTAGCTATGATGATGCTGGGTGCATTGGGCGTGGCCCTGTGGCGGGGGACTGCACGGCTCTTTGGTGTTCTCCCGATGCTTGTGGCTGCTGGGCTTTGGTCGCAGACAACACGGCCTGATGTTTTGATCTCAGATACGGGTAAGCTTGTCGGGGTGATGACTGGGGAGGGACGGGTTCTCAGTGCAAAGTCGGGCAGTGGGTTTGTGGCGCGCGGCTGGCTAGAGAATGATGGTGATTTGCGCTCGCAGGAGGCGGCGGCTCGGCACTGGGAGGAGGCTTCAGCTGTGGCGGCATATCCGCTTCTTCATGCCCGCGGAAAGGCTTCTGTTGCTGCGGCAGGCTGCGGGGCGGGGCAAATCCTTGTCGTAGCAGGTCTGCTTGAGCGCGATCTGCCTTGTCTTGTCTTTGATGAGAGGCGGCTCAGGGAGACAGGCGCTGTGGCGCTTTATTTTGAGCGGGATGAGCTCAAAATGAAAACGGCCCGCGAGAGCACGGGCCGAAGACTTTGGAATACACGGCGGGCGCGTCAGTAAGTGCGGATCAGCCCGACAAGGCGGCCTTGTACTTTGACTTGGTCTTCAGGGAAGACGCGCGTTTCATAGGCAGGGTTTGCGGCTTCCAGAGCGATTGCGTTGCCACGGCGGAAGAAGCGCTTGAGCGTGGCTTCCTGATCTTCGATGAGCGCAACGACAATATCGCCGTTTTCGGCTGTCTGGCTTTCACGGATGACGACAACATCACCATTGTTGATGCCGGCCTCGATCATGGAGTCGCCTTTGACTTCAAGAGCGTAGTGTTCTCCACCGTCGCGCATCATGCTGGTGGGCACGGCCACGTTGTGGGAGACTTCGCTGATTGCCGCGATGGGCACACCTGCCGCAATACGACCCATCACAGGCACTTCCTGTGCAGAGACATGGCCCACGGGCATGGCGCCTGCGGGGCGAGGGCCATCGGGCCTGTCGCCATCAATCACCTTGGGAGTAAAGCCGCCTGATTTGCCTGCCATACTGTCGGGGAGTTTGACAATCTCGATGGCGCGGGCACGGTGCGCCAGGCGGCGGATAAAGCCGCGTTCTTCAAGAGCTGTGATGAGGCGGTGGATGCCAGACTTGGAGCGCAGATCAAGGGCCTCTTTCATCTCGTCAAAGCTGGGTGGTACGCCGTCGCGTTGCACCCGTTTGTTGATAAAATCGAGCAGATCGAGCTGTTTCTTGGTGAGCATCCGCTGGCCCTCTTATGAGTTAAACTTCCTTTTGTTCTACTCATGTTCTCTTTTTGTGTCAACTGTTCTGTTTTTGAGCGGCACAACCAGAACACCAAAGCCTTAAAGCTGCGTCCCTAAATCTTAATGAGGCCTAAAACGGCTGATTCTAGGGGGGTGATATGCGTGCACACCCCGTGCACAATGCGTGCACCGCCTGAAACGCGAAGTGTTAAGTGAAATTAACTGAACGTGCCGTGCGCTGCCGTGAGGCGGGCTTAACCCTTTACGATCCAGCCGCCGCCGAAGATACGGCTGCCTTCGGGATCATAAAACACGCAGGCCTGTCCGGGGCTGACGCCTTCTTCTGGGGTGAGAAGCTCGACTTCGCCTGTGGTCGGGCCAGTGGAGCGCAGGATCGCTTCGCGGGGCGCACGCGTTGAGCGGACCCGCACGGCGATGCGGCGCTCTGGCGTGGCTTCGAATGGTTCATCGCCCAGCCAGTTGATTTCGGCCAGGGGCACGATGCGTGTTGCGAGGGCTTCTTTTGGGCCGACGACGACGCGTTTGTTGTCAACATCAAGCTTCACCACATAGAGCGGATCGGCAAGGCCGCCGATCCCAAGGCCGCGGCGCTGGCCGATTGTGTAGTGAATGACACCTGTGTGCTCGCCAAGGACGTTGCCGTTCATGTCGACAATTTCGCCAGGCTCGGCCGCACCAGGACGCAGCTTTTCGATCACGGCAGCATAATCGCCATTTGGCACAAAGCAGATGTCTTGGCTGTCGGGCTTGTTGGCGACTTTGAGGCCATATTTCTCGGCCAAAGCGCGGGTCGCGTCTTTGGAGGGGAGGTGACCCAAGGGGAAGCGAAGATACTCAAGCTGTTCTGGCGTCGTGGAGAAGAGGAAATAGCTTTGATCGCGGTTGGCATCGGCGGCGGAGTGCAGCTCGGGGCCTTCTGCGCCCATCATGCGCTGAATGTAGTGGCCTGTGGCCATGCAGTCGGCATCCAGATCGCGGGCTGTGGCGAGCAGGTCTTTGAATTTTACCCGTTCATTGCAGCGGATGCAGGGCACGGGTGTTGCACCGCCAAGATAGCTGTCTGCAAATTCATCAATAACGGCATCTTTAAAAATGTTCTCATAATCGAGGACATAATGCGGGAAGCCCATCTCTTCGGCAACGCGGCGCGCGTCGTGGATATCGATCCCCGCACAGCAAGCGCCCGACTTGGCCAGAGCTGCGCCGTGATCATAGAGCTGAAGCGTGACGCCGATTACGTCATAGCCTTCTTCGGCCAACATAGCTGCGACAACAGAGCTATCAACGCCGCCTGACATCGCCACAACAACCCGTGTTTCACTCTCGGGTTTGGCAAAGCCAAGAGAGTTAAGCTTCGTTTGGGGCGCAGGATGGGATGCGACAGACATGGGTGGCTCCGAAAACTTCTCTGAAAACATGAGGAAAATTCTATGTTTTCTTGGGGGTTGGCTTCATGCCTCTTTAAGCGCTTTGATCGAGTTTGGCCATGACACAAAGAAGGTTTATGCCATGTATCTCAAGAAAGTCGATGGTCCAAGGGCTGTTCGTCTCCCTGACGGGAAGGTGATGACTCGCGCAGACTTGCCACCCGCTAAAACGCAACGCTGGGTTGCATCGCGAAAAGCGCTTGTTGTTAGAGCGGTTCTTTATGGGCTGATGACGCAGGCCGAAGCCATGAGTATTTATGACCTAAGCGAAGAAGAGTTTTTCGAATGGGTGCACGCTGTCCGCGCCTATGGCGATGCTGGCTTGAAGGTTACGCAGCTGCGGTCGGCCAAACACTCTTAGGTTGTCTGATGTCTTTTTTTTGCTATGGTAACCAGAGGTTAACCAATTTTGGTCAGGTTTAAGCTCAATGAAAGAATAACTGCGGAGAAATTAAAATGCGCGTCCTTCTCGTTGAAGACGATCCGACGACCAGCAAAAGTATCGAAATGATGCTGACCCACGCCAACCTTAATGTCTACACAACAGACATGGGCGAGGAGGGGATCGATCTTGCGAAACTTTATGATTATGACCTTATTTTGCTTGATTTGGGACTACCTGATATGAACGGGCACGAGGTGCTGCGCCAGCTGCGCCTTGCCAAAGTCGACACGCCTATCCTGATTTTGTCGGGTTCGGACGACACAGAAAACAAGATCAAAGGCTTTGGCTTCGGAGCGGATGATTATCTGACCAAGCCATTTCATCGTGAAGAACTTGTGGCGCGAATCCATGCCATTATTCGTCGCTCGAAGGGGCATTCTCAGTCTGTGATTAAAACGGGCGAGATTTTGGTCAATCTGGACGCTAAGACCGTTGAAGCAGGCAACAAACCTGTGCACCTGACGGGCAAAGAGTATCAAATGCTTGAGCTGCTTTCGCTGCGAAAGGGCACGACGCTGACAAAAGAGATGTTCCTCAATCACCTCTATGGCGGGATGGATGAGCCTGAGCTCAAGATTATTGACGTATTTATCTGCAAGTTGCGCAAAAAACTGGCAAATGCCACGGATGGTGCGAACTACATCGAGACGGTCTGGGGCCGTGGCTATGTTTTGCGTGATCCACAGCCAGACGCCTTGGATGACACTCCGATCGCGCTTGGCGCATAAGCTTTAGAGACAGTTTCTCCTGACTGGCGCAGTGGTTTTCCACTGCGCCTTTTTCAGTTTGGGCGTCTGTTTGCTGCGTGTGCTTGGCCGTATTTTTTCTGTGTTGCCGCGCACTGGCACAACGGGCAAACTTGGGGCATGTAAGCAGCGACAAAGCGAAAGACTTGGGGGCGCGTGTGGCAGAGCAGGACGTTAACACTTTGACTGAGGCCGCAGCGCGGGACGAGCTTGCGAGGCTGGCCGAGGCGTTGGCTGCGGCCAACACGGCATATCACACTCAGGATGCACCAGAGATTTCGGATGCCGAATACGACCGCCTGAAACAGCGTAACGCTGCGATTGAAACGCGCTTTCCTGAGTTAAAGCGCGCGGACAGCCCGAGTGAGAAAGTCGGGGCCGCACCATCTGATGGTTTTTCAAAAGTTACGCATGCGCAGGCGATGCTTTCGCTGGGCAATGCTTTTGAAGACGCGGATGTCGACGATTTTGTTGCGCGAACAGCCAAGTTTCTGGGGGTTCCCGAGGCCAGTCTGAGCTTTACCGCGGAGCCCAAGATTGACGGTTTGAGCTTGTCTTTGCGGTATGAAAACGGCCTGCTCGTGCAGGCGGCAACGCGCGGCGACGGGGCGACAGGCGAAAATGTCACTGCAAATGCCCGCACGATTGCGAGCATTCCGCATCAGCTTGTTGGTGCGCCAGATATTTTGGAAGTGCGTGGTGAGGTGTATATGCGCCATGCTGATTTTGCGGCGCTTAATGCGGCGCAAGAGGCGCGCGGGGCCAAGAGTTTTGCCAATCCGCGCAATGCTGCGGCGGGTTCGCTGCGTCAGCTTGATCCGGAAATCACACGGCAACGCCCACTTGCTTTTTTTGCCTATGCTTGGGGCGCGCTTTCGCAGCCTTTGGCAGAGACCCAAATGGAGGCGATTTTGCGTCTTGCGGCGCTTGGCTTTGAGACCAACCCGCTGACAGCGCTTTGCGCGGGGGCAAAAGAGCTTGTGGCGCATTACGATATGATCGGCGCGGCACGTGCGGATCTGCCTTATGATATTGATGGTGTCGTTTACAAGGTGAACGATCTGGAGCTGCAGGCGCGCCTCGGCTTTCGCAGCACAACGCCGCGTTGGGCTATTGCCCATAAGTTTGCCGCGGAGCTGGCTTGGACCAGACTCGAAGGTATTGATATTCAGGTTGGGCGCACGGGCGCTTTGAGCCCAGTGGCGCGACTTGTGCCTGTCACGGTCGGAGGGGTCGTTGTGTCAAACGCAACGCTGCACAATGAGGACTATATCCAAGGGCGCGACAACAAGGGCGAGGGCATTCGCGGCGGCAAGGATATACGTGTGGGTGACTTGGTGCAGGTCTATCGCGCGGGCGATGTGATCCCCAAGATCGCGGATGTGGATCTGAGCCAGCGCCCAGAGGGTACGCAGCCCTATGCTTTTCCAGATGTTTGCCCCGAGTGTGGCTCTGAGGCCGTCCGCGAGGAGGGCGATGCGGTGCGCCGCTGCACAGGTGGGCTGATTTGCCCTGCGCAAGCCGTTGAAAAGTTGAAACATTTTGTGTCTCGCAAGGCGTTTGATATTGACGGGCTTGGCGCAAAACAGATCGAGATGTTTTATCACGATGATCAGCTCCCAATCCGCGAGCCTGCTGACATTTTCACGCTGGCGGCGCGGGACGGGGCCAATCTGACCAAGCTGAAGAACCGTGAGGGTTGGGGCGCACGCTCTGCGGAAAAGCTGTTTGAGGCGATTGAAGAGAAGCGTAAGATTGGCTTTGCGCGGCTGCTGTTTGCTCTTGGCATTCGTCATGTTGGCGAGCAGGCGGGCAAGCTTTTTGCCAATTATTACCTCAGTTGGGAGGGGTTTGTGAGCGCAGTGCGCGCCGCCGAAGACGAAGGTGGCGCGGCTTGGGCCGAGCTCTTGAGTATTGATGGTGTTGGTGAGGTGATGGCGCGTGCGCTGGTCATGGCTTTTGCGCAGGAGCACGAGCGCGAGAGCATTGAGCGGCTTGTGGGCGAGCTTGAGATTGAGGATGCGGAGGCTGTGGCGAGTGACAGCCCTGTCGCAGGCAAGACACTTGTCTTTACGGGTACGCTTGAAAAAATGACGCGCGCGGAGGCGAAAGCCCGTGCTGAAAGCCTTGGTGCGAAGGTTGCGGGGAGTGTTTCGGCGAAGACTGATTTGCTGATCGCGGGGCCCGGAGCGGGAAGTAAGGCCAAAAAGGCGGCAGAGCTTGGTATTGAGACGATAGATGAAGACGGCTGGATTGCGCTGGTGGCGGGGCTATGAGCGGACGGCCGACAGCGCTTTTTCCTCTGTTTGCGGGTCTTGAGACGCTGGAGGGCGTGGGCCCCAAGACAGCGGCGCTTCTGGAGCAATTGCATGTTCTCAAGCCGCGCGATCTGATTTTTACGCTGCCGTACAGTGGCATTGATCGAGCGGTGCGCCCCAGTGTTCTGGGGCTTGATTTTCCAACGGTGGCGACTGTTGAGGTCGAGGTGATACAGCATCATCCGGCGCGGGCACGGGGGCGGCCAAGGCGGGTGCAAGTGGAGGATAGGGATACGACATTTGAGCTCGTGTTCTTTCATGCGCGCGGGGAGTATTTGCAGAAGATACTGCCTGTCGGTGGGCGGCGTGTCGTTTCGGGCAAGCTGGAGATGTTTGACAGTGTCATTCAGATGACTCACCCAGACCATATCCTGCCGTTGGAAGAGGCGGCAGATTTGCCGTTATTTGAGCCTGTCTATCCTCTCACTGCGGGGGTGAGCCAGAAGGTGATGTATAAGGCGACGCGGGCTGCCTTGGCTCGGATGCCCGAGCTTGATGAGTGGGCGGACGCCGAACAACTGCGCCAAGCGGGCTGGCCCACATGGGCGGCCTCAGCACAGGCGGCACATGCGCCGACATGTCTTGCAGATTTAACTGCGACGGCCCCTGCGCGAGAGCGTTTGGCGTATGACGAATTTTTTGCGCATCAGCTTACCTTGGCCTTGGCGCGGATGAACCGCCGCAAGGGCAAGGGGCGGGTGAGCGCGGGCGATGGCGTGTTGCGCGCTAAGGTTCTGAAAAGTCTGCCATTTGAGCCAACGGGCGCGCAGAGCCGCGCTGTGAGCGAGATTGCCAAGGATATGGCGCAGCCTGCACGAATGAACCGCTTGTTGCAGGGGGATGTGGGGGCGGGCAAAACGCTTGTGGCCTTGATGGCTTTGCTTGTCGCTGTCGAGGCGGGCGGGCAGGGCGTTATGATGGCGCCCACCGAGATTTTGGCGCGGCAGCATTTGCAGGGCTTGCAGCCTTTGGCGGCGGCGGCGGGTGTGCGGCTTGAGCTTCTGACAGGGCGGGACAAAGGGCGCGCGCGGACCGAGAAGCTGGCGGCGCTGGCCAGTGGTGAGATTAACATTCTTGTTGGAACCCACGCTGTCTTTCAAAAGGATGTGCATTTTGCCGATCTGCGGCTGGCGATTGTGGATGAGCAGCACAGGTTTGGCGTGCGTCAGCGGCTGGAGCTGGGCAAGAAGGGGGTGAGCGCAGATGTGCTTGTGATGACTGCGACACCCATCCCGCGCAGCCTCGCTCTGGCGCAATATGGCGATATGGATGTTTCGGTGCTTGATGAGAAGCCAGCTGGACGGCAGCCGATCAAGACCGCCCTTATCAACACGCAGCGTATGGATGAGGTGATTGAGCACCTTAAGGGCGCTGTGGCTGAGGGGAAACAGGCCTATTGGGTCTGCCCCTTGGTGGAGGAGAGTGAGAGTGTGGATCTTGCCGCTGCTGATGAACGCTTCAAGGCCCTGCGCGCGCGGCTTGGGGACGGTGTTGTTGGGTTGGTGCACGGGCAGATGCCACCTGAGGAGAAGGACGCGGCCATGGCCGCATTTCAGCAGGGCGAGCTGAGTGTTTTGGTTGCCACCACGGTGATTGAAGTGGGGGTGGATGTCCCCAATGCGACCATTATGGTGATCGAACGTGCAGAGAGCTTTGGGCTGTCGCAGTTGCATCAGCTGCGCGGACGTGTTGGGCGCGGAAGCGGGGCCTCGACCTGTCTTTTGATGTATCGCGCGCCAATGAATGAGGGGGCAGAGCGGCGTCTGACGACCTTGCGTGACACGGAAGACGGCTTCAAGATTGCTGAGGTGGATCTTGAGATGCGCGGTGCTGGTGACTTGATTGGCACGGCACAATCTGGAATGCCGCGGTTTCGCGTCGCGGATATGGAAAGCCAGAGCGCGCTCATGAAAGTGGCGCAGAGCGATGCGCGCAAGCTGCTGAATGATGACCCGACACTTGAAACACCGCGCGGGCAGGCGGCGCGGGCGCTTTTATGGCTGATGGAGCAAGATCAGGCTATCCGTTTGATATCAGTGGGTTAGGCTGTTTGTTCTCACATTTATCGTAAATGTTCTCAAAAAGTTCTTTACAGAACATGAATTAAATGAGAACAAAGAGGCAACAAAGAGAACAAACCCTTAACAGGAGCCTCCCGATGATCAAAGATGTGAAAGACGTGATTGCCCGCTCACACTCCAGCCTGCTTGCGGATGCACTTGGTGCTGTGTCTTTGATGGCGATGCTTGTGGTTGCTCTGCACCTGCCGAACCTGATGTAACAGATTTCTGCCTCGTATGCTTTGCGAAATTCTGGCGCGCACTGTCCCAATCGCGCGCCGAGAGACAAACTGCCGTTCCAACGAATAAGTCCTGCCTTTCTTTTTCGTCGCCAGCTTGCAAGCATACGCACTTGATCCGCCGCCTCTGAAAAGAGAGCGGCGGTTTTTTTATGCAGTTGGTGAGATGTGGCGGGATTAGGCGGCGGCGTCGATCGCGTCGAGCGTTGCGTCAAGGCAGAGCATGATCGAGGCGTGACGGTTTTTATATTCGCGCGCGGGGAGCAGGACTTTTAGCTCGTCAAAGGGCGCATCGGGGGCTTGGCCTTCGCTGCGCAACATGGCGAGCAGCTGGTCATGCGCCGTCTGGATCTCTGCGCGAGTGCAGCCTATGGCATTGGCTGCGACCACAGACGCGGCGGCTTGGCCGAGCGCGCAGGCTTTCACATCTTGACCGAAACCTGTGATTTTGTCGCCCTCGAGCGCAACATCGACAGTAATGTTTGAGCCACAAAGTGGTGCACGGCGGTGCGCTGTCCCGGACGGGGCGCTGAGCCGCTCAAGACCAGGCATATCAGCTGCGAGCGCCAGAATGCGGGCAGAGTAGAGTTTGATCAGATCGGTGTCATTGCTCATGGTCTTTTCCCCGCTAACTTGGCATAGATAGCCATATTGGCGGGCCAAGAAAAGGACAGATCATGCGCTTTGATGCACAGTCACTTACGTATAATGCGCAGGGTCTTATTCCTGCGATTGCGCAGGATGAGGCCAGTGGCGAGGTCTTGATGATGGCTTGGATGAACGCTGAAGCGGTTGAAAAGACACTCGAGACGCGGCGCGTAACCTATTGGTCGCGTTCCAGAAATGACTTCTGGATCAAAGGCGAAACCAGCGGGCACACGCAAGAGCTTGTCGACTTTCGCGTGGATTGTGACCGCGATGCGCTTTTGTTGATCATCCGTCAGGTTGGCCCTGCCTGCCATACGAACAGGCGGACATGCTTTTACACGGCTGTGAGTGATGGCGAGGAGCGTGAACTGATGGGGCCAATGGAGGGCTAAAGCCCAACCATGGCACGGATATCGGCAGGCGTTTTGCCTTCATCCCGGTAAAGACGAATGGCGCGAGCATCGTCGCGCTTGGCGAGGCGCTTGCCGTTTTCGTCACGAATGAGGCGGTGGTGATGATAGGTGGGCGTTGGCAGACCGAGCAGCTTTTGCAGCACCACATGGATATATGTCGCGGTGAAAAGGTCTTGGCCGCGTGGCACCAGCGTGACACCTTGGGCGGCATCGTCTATTACCACAGAGAGGTGATAGGACGCGCCCATCTCCGCGCGGGCGAGGATAATATCACCAACATCCGCGAGAAGCATGACGTGTGACAGGATGATCTGGCCTGTTTCACCCTCAGGGCTTGCGCCTGTTTCTGTAAAAACGAGCGGATCAGCGAGCGTGCGCAGCGCACGGGCCATATTAAGGCGCAAGACCGCGTTTGGGAGGGGCGAGGCTGGGTTTGGTATTTGGCGGCAGGTGCCTGGATAGATGAGACCATCTGGGCCAAAGGCCGGCGGGACGCCTTCCTGGGGTGCTTCGGCGGCTGCGGCAATATCGCGACGTGAGCAGGTGCAGGGGTAAAGCAACCCGAGTGCCCAGAGGCGCGTGAGTGCTGCGCGGTAGGCTGGGAGGCGCCCCGATTGGCGCATCACAGGCGTTTCCCATGTGAGGCCGAGCCATGCGAGATCATCGTAGATCCCGTCTTCCCATTCGGGGCGGGCGCGGGAGCTGTCGATATCCTCGACGCGCAAGAGGAAACGGCCCTCGGCAGTGCGTGCCATATCAGCGGCGAGAAGCGCTGAGTAGGCATGGCCCAAGTGCAGCGGACCTGTCGGGCTGGGGGCGAAGCGCGTTGTGAATATCACGTTTTTTCAAGCACGTAGACGTTGGAGTTCAGGTTGATTCCCGGAATATGGGGGCCATATTCTTTGTGCAGGAGGCGCGCGGCTCCGCAGTCGATGTAGTCGTTGAGCTTACCTTCAAAGAGTGGCTCTTCTAGGGCGTGATCATTGAGGCTGAGGACGGTGAGGCCGCCAGAAACAAGGCCTTTCATGATCAGATCAAAAACTGAAATCGGGGCAGCGCCTGTACCGATCACGCCGATGGCTGTGATCGCGGCATAGGTGCCTGCAGCGTGGCTGAGGGGCGTGTTTGGTTCGATCAGCTCGAGTGTGCGATAAAGGTTTTTCTCGCGTGCGCCGCTGAGCATATCGGCCGTGACATCGACGCCATCGATGACTTCGAAGCCAGCGAGCTTTAGAGCCAGCCCAGACAAGCCCGTGCCACAGCCAAAATCGAGGATGGGCGCTGCGAGATCGCGGCTATATTTTGCAAGGGCTTCGGCGCAACGGGCAGGTGTGGCATAGCCGCCTTCACCAAGCTCCTGATCATAGGATTTGGCCCACGCAGCGTAGAGATCACGCGTGTCGCCAGTTGTGCCATAGGCCTTATCTAAAAACCGATCCGTCATGGCCGAAGTTTATGCACGCTTATGCCTGTGCGTCTAGCCAGTCTTTCCAGAGAGCCTTGGCGCGGTCTGTATAGGCTTGGTAGCGGTCTTTGCGGCCACGACGGCCTGACTTAAGGCCTTCTACCAGTGGGAAGAGGCCAAAATTGACATTCATGGGCTGGAAGGTCTTGGCGTCGGCGCCGCCAGTGATGTGAGTGACGAGCGCACCTGTGGCCGTTTCGGGCGCGGGGGCAGCGAGGCTCTGGCCAAGCATTTCAGCGGCGGCGAGGCGCCCTGCAAGGAGGCCCATGCCCGCACTTTCGACATAGCCTTCAACACCAGTGATTTGGCCCGCAAAGCGGATGTGGGGCATCGACTTGAGGCGCAGCTGGTTGTCCAGCAGGGTTGGCGAATTGATGAAGGAGTTGCGGTGAATCCCGCCAAGGCGGGCAAAGCTAGCCTCTTCCAGACCGGGGATCATGGAGAAAACTTCTTTTTGCGCAGCGTATTTCATCTTGGTTTGGAAGCCGACCATATTCATTAGAGTGCCAAGGGCATTGTCATAGCGCAGCTGCACAACGGCGTGGGCTTTTACGTCGGGTGCGTGGGGATTGGTGAGGCCAACAGGCTTCATCGGGCCGAAGCGCAGCGTTTCGCGGCCACGCTCGGCCATGACTTCGATTGGCAAGCAGCCGTCAAAGTAGCCTGCGGTTTCGCCTTCGCGGAACTCGGTTTTATCGGCCGCAAGCAGCGCGTCGATGAAGGCGTTATACTGAGTCTCATCCATCGGGCAGTTGAGATAGGCTTTTTGCTCTTCTTCGCTCTCGCCTTTGTCATAACGCGACTGCATCCATGCCACATCCATGTTGATGCTGTCAGAATAAACGATGGGCGCGATGGCATCAAAGAAGGCGAGCGCATCTGCGCCTGTGGCCTTGGCAATGGCGGCGCTGAGCGCGTCCGAAGTCAGTGGGCCAGTGGCGATGATCCAGTGGCCTGAAGTGGGAAGCTCGGTCACTTCTTCATAGGAGACTTCGATCAGCGGGTGCGCTTTCAGCGCGGCTGTGACGGACGCGGCGAAGGGCTCGCGATCCACAGCCAGCGCGCCACCTGCGGGCAGGCGGTGCTTGTCAGCTGTGGCCATGATGATGCCGCCTGCGGCGCGCATCTCCCAGTGCAGAAGGCCGACGGCGTTTTGTTCGCTGTCATCCGAGCGGAAGGAATTGGAGCAGACCATTTCCGCAAGATCGCCAGACTGGTGCGCAAATGTGCCCACCTTTGGGCGCATTTCATGGATGGTGACGGGCACGCCCATTTGGGCTGCTTGCCATGCTGCTTCGGAGCCTGCGAGGCCACCGCCGATGATGTGTAATCTCTCTGTCATGCCTGCCATTTAGGCCAAGTGAGGCGGGTTGAAAAGGGGCTTAGTCGAGAATGGAATCGACAGGCAGGCCAGAGGGCACAGAAGCGGGCGCGCCGAGCTTGCCGCCGATGCTGCTTGGGTCTGTCAGGGCGTGAAGAAAGGAGATGATGTCACTCACTTCGGCTTCACTGAGCGGTGGGATGTCGAGCGTGATCGCGGCTTTGATGCGTTCAAGCTCTTCGGGCGAAGGCATTTGCGGCGTTACTGCGCCATAGCCTGCAAGCGCGGGCAGGGGGACTGTGCTTGGATCAAATGCCATGAGGCTTTCGCGCGGCGCGAGGTGATGGCGCACCACGGCCTCAAGGCTTGCGTAGGCGCCCGAGTGACCATAGGGGGCCGTCAGCGCGACATTGCGCAGGCTTGGGGTGCGGAAGCAGTACTCATCTTTTTGATCGCCAGTGATGGCGCTGCGGCCATGATCGGCCAGTGTCTCATGGTCCTTTCCGGGGCCGATCTGGGGAATGCCGATGGCGTGAAAGCTGTTGTCGGTCTGAAAGCGGCCCGCATGACAGCTTGAACAGGTGGCTTTGCCATAAAAGAGCGCCATGCCGCGGGCTTGGGGCGCTGTGAGCGCATGTGCCTCGCCGCGAAGATAGGCGTCAAATGGGCTTTCATCGGCGCGAAATTCAAAGGCAAGGAAGGCGCCTATGGCGTTGCCAATCTCTGAGATATGCAGGGGCTCGGCGCTTTGGGTGAGCGCTGTGAAGTGCGTGCGATACTCTGGGACGGCCTCAACGCGTGCGGCGAGCTTGGCCCATGCACCGTCAGCACCACGAATCTGGCCCGCAGAAACGGCGGTGCCGATATCGTTTTCTCCGTCTGATCCCGCCATTTCCTCATGGCTGAGAATCGGCAAAAGAGCTTGAGCAGACAAAAGGCTCGTGGCGGGGCGCTCAAGCGCGTTGCCTTCGGGCATCCGGATGCCGAAAGGCGCATCGGGATCAAGCGCCACGCGGCCATCGTGGAAAAGCGTGGTAAAATCGTTTGCGCCGAGATTGAAAATTGCGGGGGCGTTGCGTGGGATGTGACGTTCGGCGGGGGCGTCTGATGTGCCGCGGCGGCGCTTACCAAGGCCTATGCCGCCTTCACCCACAGAGAGCGGAACCGCATCAGCAGAGCCAAGCACCCCGTGATGACAGCTGGCACAAGAAATGTTGCGATTGCCTGACAACAGAGGATCAAAGAAGAGATCTCGCCCGAGGAGGACTTGCTCAATATTATCTTGGGGGAAGTCCGAGTGGGTCACCGGGGGCATATCTGCAGCCAGAGAGAGTGTGGCCTGGAGGGACATGACGCAGGCGGTGACCCACTTGAGGTTCATCGCAGTCAGATGGGGGCGATCCTTGGAGGGCTGAGCCACCCGCTGCTGCGGTTCATGGCTTAAATGCACCCTAAATGTGGCAAGATTATGGCAAAAACGGTAAAATTTGGGCATTGGTCACACAAAAATAAAAGCCAGCGGCACTCGGAACTGTGCAAGCTTTATACCAGAGTTGTGCCGACGGGAACTGCGGTGAATTGACAGGCTTACCAAGGCCGTAGGTGTGAGTAAAAATGAGGCACTGTGCATTATCGGAAACGCTTGGGCCGATCGCGCGCAGATCCTGACCATAAACAGAGCTTCAGCTGCGTCTCACCGCTTGACGGGCCGTGTGCTGTGGGGAGATGTGGCTGTGAAACCCGCCCTTGCTTTTACAGGACTGACCATGACCAAATACGCCCTCACCGTGACGTGCCAATCTACTCGTGGAATCGTAGCCGCGATTGCCAATTATCTTGCGGATGGCGGCTGCAATATCACCGACAGCGCCCAGTTTGACGACAAAGAGACGGGTAATTTCTTTATGCGGATCAGCTTTGAGAGCGATGCGGCCGTTGTGCTGGAGGAAATGCGCGCCAGTTTTGCCAAGACCGCCGAGCCTTTTGGGATGAGCTATGAGTTCCACGACGAGACGGTGAAGATGAAGGTGATCATCATGGTGTCACGCTTTGGACATTGTCTGAATGATTTGATGTATCGCTCACGGATTGGCGCGCTGCCAATTGATATTGTCGGGGTGATCTCAAACCACATGGATTATCAGAAGGTCGTTGTGAACAATGATATCCCGTTTCACTGCATCAAAGTGACGCCAGCCAATAAGCCAGAGGCGGAGGCGCGCATTATGGCTGTGGTGGAAGAGGCGGGCGCCGAGCTGATTGTCCTCGCGCGCTATATGCAGATTCTCTCGGATGAGATGTGTCAGAAAATGTCAGGGCGGATTATCAACATTCACCACTCGTTTTTGCCAAGCTTCAAGGGCGCGAACCCCTATAAACAAGCATTTCAGCGCGGTGTGAAGCTCATTGGGGCAACGTCACATTATGTGACAGCGGACTTGGACGAAGGGCCCATTATCGAGCAGGACATTGTGCGCGTGACACACGCGCAATCCTCCAACGATTATGTCGCCCTCGGGCGCGATGTCGAAAGTCAGGTTCTTGCGCGCGCGATCCACGCGCATATTCATCGCCGTGTGTTTCTCAACGGGAACAAGACAGTGGTCTTCCCAGCGTCGCCCGGCTCTTATGCATCAGAGCGGATGGGCTGAGCCGCTCATTGCTCCCATGTTGGCGTGCGCTTTTCCAGAAAGGCGCTGATGCCTTCTTCGGTGTCGCGAAAGAGCATGTTTTCGGCCATCGCGGCACCAGTATAAGCGTAGGCTTCTTCGAGGCTCATCTCGGCCTGTTTATAAAAGCCTTCCTTGCCGATCTTGACGGCGGCGGCGAGCTTGCTGGCAACGGTTTCGGCAAGGGCAAGTGCATCGGCCACAGCATCTTCTGAAACATGGTTGATCAGGCCCAGCTCTGCTGCGCGTTCCGCCTCTATGAAGCTGCCGGTTGTGAGCATCTCAAAGGCGTGTTTGCGGCCTATGTTGCGGCTGAGCGCGACCATGGGTGTAGAGCAGAAGAGGCCGATGTTGACGCCATTAACGCCAAAGCGCGTGCCAGACTGGGCGATGGCCATGTCACATGTGGCAACAAGCTGGCAGCCTGCGGCTGTTGCTATCCCGTGGGGGGCGGCAATAACGGGCTGGGGCAGGGCGCGAATGCTGAGCATCATGCGGGCGCATTGGGCGAATAGATCATTAAAGTAGGCTTTGCCGCCATCTTCAGCTTGGCGACCTGCTGTCATTTGTTTGAGATCATGGCCCGCGCAGAAGGCTTTGCCAGCCCCTGAGAGAACCACAGCGCGAATGGAGCGGTCTTCTTTGAGCGCATCAAGCTCTGCCTGAAGCGCTGTCAGCATTTCCTCGGACAGCGCATTGAGCCGCTCCGGGGCATTCATCCTGAGATGGGCCACTGCGTTTGTGTCGTTACGTTCCAGAAGGTTCATCTTGCTCTCCCTAAATCCCAGAGGCAGTCTAATGCGCAACTGATCGGGAGGTAAAGATGGCTTTGGAACTGGAGAAGGATGCGCTGCAAGCGTTTCTGGATGAGGTGTTTCCTCAGTTGGCGGGCGAGTTTGTCGTTGAGCATGTCGAAGAAATGTACAGTGAGATCCGCATTCCGATTGCTGAAAAGCATCTACGCCCTGGCGGGACTGTCTCTGGCCCAACAATGTTTATGCTGGCGGATGTGGCTGTCTATGCCACGGTTCTGGCGATGATTGGCAAGAAGTCATTGGCTGTGACGACAAGCTGTAGCCTTGATTTCATGCGCAAGCCTGTTGCTGGACGGGACTTGCTTGCCAAATGTACGCTCCTGAAACTAGGGCGGGTTTTGGCTGTGGGGGATGTGCTGCTGTATTCAGTAGGCGAAGAAAAGCCTGTGGCCCGTTCGACGATGACCTATTCTATTCCCCCAAAATAGGATATTTGCTTGGGGTAAAATAATACCTATTTTGCAAGGCTCTGATTTTAAACGGATAATTAGAATTTTGTACGGTTGACTGTGCGCGAGGGCGAGTTATAAACCGCCCATCCCGCAAGCAGAGAGCGGTTTTCTCTTTGCCCAACCCGATTATCAGGATTTCAAACATGAAAACCTTTACTGCGACACCCGCAGATATCGACAAGAAATGGATCATCATCGACGCTGAAGGCGTTGTTCTTGGCCGTCTTGCTTCGATAATTGCGATGCGCCTGCGCGGCAAGCACAAGCCTTCGTTCACACCCCACATGGACATGGGCGACAATGTTATTGTCATCAATGCTGAAAAAATCCAGCTGACAGGCAAGAAGCGCGAAGAGCACTTCTACTGGCACACTGGCCACCCAGGCGGGATCAAGAGCCGCACAAAGCAGCAGATCCTTGAAGGCGCATACCCAGAGCGCGTTGTGACCAAAGCTGTTCAGCGCATGCTTCCAGGTGGTCCTCTGAGCCGCAAGCAGATGACAAATCTGCGCGTATATGCAGGCACAGAGCACGGCCACGAAGCGCAAAACCCAACCGTTCTTGATGTTAAATCAATGAACAAGAAAAACACACGGAGCTGAGCGACATGGCTGATCAAGTGAACTCACTCGAAGAGCTGAGCGCCGTATCTGGCGACGTAGCCCCCGCAACTGCTGTTGTGGCAGAACCTCGTGAGCCTGTGCGTGACGCACTCGGCCGCGCCTATGCTACAGGCAAGCGTAAAGACGCTGTTGCTCGTGTCTGGATCAAACCAGGCTCTGGCAAGGTTGTTGTGAACGGCAAAGAACTGAACACGTATTTTGCACGCCCCGTGCTGCAAATGATCCTGCGCCAGCCATTTCAGGTTGCCGGCGTGGAAGACCAGTTCGACGTGGTTGCCACGGTAAAAGGCGGCGGTCTTTCGGGCCAAGCGGGTGCTGTTAAGCACGGTGTTTCTAAAGCACTTCAGCTTTATGATCCCAGCCTGCGTGGCGCTCTGAAAGCTGCTGGCTTCCTCACGCGCGACAGCCGTGTTGTAGAACGTAAGAAATACGGTAAGCGCAAGGCGCGTCGTAGCTTCCAGTTCTCAAAGCGCTAAGTTCGAAACTTCGAATTTACCATACAAAACAAAGGGTTGCATATTTTGCAGCCCTTTTTTTGTGCGTAGCAGAATTCTAGCAGACGCTGTATGTGTTGACGTTTTGGTTTAGCGATTTTAGCATATCTGTAGCGTTTTAGGCTGCTATTGGAGTGCGCTGTTGGCGTTTTATGAAGACAAGAGGGAGCACTATGGTGGTGCGCTTGTGCTGTTTAAGCGCAACCTTGCTGTTGCTGTGCCCAACGCTAAAACGCACAGACGTGCAAATTGGTATATGCGTTTGAAGATTGGTGGACGCAAAGGCTACGTGACACGCAGCACTAAACTTACGATTTACGAAGATGCTTATGAGTATGCGAAGAGTGAGTTGTTGCGCTTACAGCAAGCAGCGAAACTTGGACACAGTTTAGACGAACACACGTTTGAACAGCATTGGCGTGATTGGTTTGAACGAAACGTAAAGAACGGCACGTGGACGGCGAGTAGGCAATATTGGCACGACAAATACGCTGAACGCTATTTTAAGCAGTATTTTAAGAACAAAGACGGCACGAGTATGCTGTTGAATGATATTACGCCAAGTGTTGCGAGTGGGTATTGGGATTGGCGTATTGGCTTTTGGGACAGTGCAGAAGGCAAGGCACTGCAGAAGCACAATCCTAAACGACGTGGTGCTAAAACACGTGGCACTAACAACGCACGAAAAACTCCAGCAACTAAAACGCTGCTGATGGAACAAAGTGCATTAAACCAAATATTTTATGATGCGTTTGAACGTGGACGCTTGCAGCAAGTGTTTAAGATGAAAGCGCCAGCGAAAAACAGAACGCCAACGCGACGTGCTGGGTTTGACGCTGAAGAATATGCAACGCTTACACGTTATCTGCGCAGTTATAGGGATTGTGTGGGTGTGTTTGCAGACAAGCGTTTGAATGCTTGGCACAAGATGCAACGACAGCAGATGTATTATTTTGTGCTGTTTTTGGCGAACAGTGGACTGCGTGTTGGCGAAGCACGTGAGATGCTGTGGAGTGACATTAAGTTTGATGTGGCTGTAGATGGCAGCGACAGTGTGATTGCAGAAGTGCGAGTGAGTAAGGCGACGAAGAAGGGTGAAGCACGTTTTGTGCAGACACAGCCAAATGCAAACAGTCTGCTAAAACGCTGGCGTGAAACTTCGCCGAATAACAAGCACAACGATTTAGTTTGGTTTGGGCAAGTGGATGCTGAAACACGTGAAGTGCGCAAGTTTGTGGATTTGAACAGAGGCTTTCAGATATTTCTGAAGCGTGTTCCGTATAACGAACGTGTGGATGGTTTGTTGTATGATAGGGATGGAGACAAGCGCAGTTTATACAGTCTGCGGCACACTTATGCGACGCTGCGCTTGGAGAAGGGTGATGTAAGTGTTTACGATTTGGCGATGAATATGGGCTGTAAAGTTGCACAAATCGAAAACCATTACAGTCACGTGCTTACGCAGAAGCGCAGACACGAGATTACCAAAACAAAGCGCAAGACAGCAGCAGGGGTAGAAGATGTTGTGGATGTAGAAGATGGTTTTGCGCTTGAAGCACTAAAGCGTTTTAGGCGTGGCGAGTTGAGTGAAGCAGCACTGCTTGAGATAATGAAGCTATAATTTTCAAGGATAATTTCCGTGTCTTTCTGTTCTGCTTCTATCCCGTTCATCTTCTGGTAAAGTCGTTATTTTCAAATATTTGAAAATTAAACTGTCAATCAAAGAAGTAAAATTTCTTTACTTAGCGTTACTGTCTCTCGCGTGAGTTTGGTGCGCAGTATCAGTATGCGTTTGTGGCACTGAGACAGTTGTACTGTGCCCTGCAAGTGCTTAAAGAGCCAAGCTTTGTGCTCCAACTCACGAACCAGCTGTTTGCGCAGCGCTACTTCGGTTTTGTTTGCCATCACACCAGTTCCACAGCACGTGCAATCATGGCGTCGTTGACTGTTAGGTAGCGCTGAGTGGTGGCAATGTTTCTGTGCCCAGCAATAGCTGCCAACACATGTACACTGATGCCTTTGTCCGCCAATCGAGTGATCATAGTGCGTCTACCACTGTGGCTGCTTGCACCATGGATCCCACAAGCAGCGTACACCTCTAAGAATAGCTGACACATGGTGTTGCCTGAAAAGTGCCCACCCTTTTGACTGGGGAACAGTGGTTTGTGGGGAATATTGGTGTTGATGCATGCACTGTATCGCCGGAGTGCAGTGTGCAGGCGTTTGTTCACAAACACCCTTCGCGCATATCCGCCCTTGGTGGTGGTGAGATAGATCACATCACTTATTGTGCCATCATCAGTGTATGCATCACCCACAGTGAGTGCGGCAATCTCCATTGCACGCAGTCCAGCATTGAAGCTGACAGCAAAGATGGTTTGATCTCGCAGTGCATGACGGCGTGTGTTGAGATAAGTGTTGATCCGTTTTTGTTCTGTGTCTGTTACAATACGTGCCTGCCGCATGTGTGCCTCCAATTCCCATCGATCCAATGCACACAGTGTATGCGATGAGGTATTGGGTGGACGACCAGAACTGCCTTTTAACACACCGTCAGTGATCTCAACGACTTATGCGTTTAAGTCAAAGAGTAGTAATTCTATGAGGTTTTCTTGGTCAATCTTACGCTCGTTGATAAATAAACACAGTTGCGCGAAAGCGCATTGAAACTGGATCAAGGTTGGCGTGCCGAATACAATCACGCTGTGAAACCCGTTCTGCTGTGTGGCGGTTAGCAAGAGTGCCAGTTCTCTAACTTCGATGGACTACCCACTGGGCGGCTGGTGGATGCCTCAAACTCTGCCTGACAGGGTTTCTATCGTCGTAATGGTTAAAACTTAGAGATAAGTTTGAGGACAAGTGAGACGGAAGACACGCCAATTGGTTACCGTCAATGCTTGGGGTAGCTGCGCTGTATCGGTCCCAAGTATGCGTTTGATGAGCCTGTAATAGAGATGATAGCAAGACCTGCTCTTCCCTGCTGTGTCGGGGTTTGGTGACTACAGCCTGTTCAAAGCGACGTGCAATGACAGATCCACGCCCTACGGGGCGTGATCTATCCTGCTCCTTGCAATATCATTAGAAAATAGGTTTGAAGCAAAAAATATGTGAATGCTGTGTGATGAGCATGAGCGAACATCAAAGCAGCATTGCACTGCTTCCTCTGCAAGAGGAGCACATAGAATATCCATATTGTGTTGATAAATAACAATAAGGAGAGACTATGGCTGAAAAATTAACGATTGAGAACATCTGCAATCTGGTCATTGCTGAGGGCTTGGCTGACAACGAACAAGACTTTTGTGAGCGTTGGCTTTGTCGAGGCGAAGGGTATATGCGCACATTGCGCTTTAGGGGACTGCAACCCAGCACTGATGCTTTGGCTGTGTGTGCCAACAAGTTGGGATTTTATGCAGATGCGTTTTTGTCCAGTGGTCGCAATTACTCAGTGCAGACAGGCAAGAACCTCAGGCAGTTGCAGCAGCTGTGTGAGCACGAACTAACTCAAGCAGCAAAGAGCAAATGGCAGGGGTACAGCATCCAATGAAACAGTCATGCCGCAGTCCACTGCTGGAACGTGTGGATGCACTAGATCAACGCCTCAAAGCTTTGCGCCAACAGCAAGACCGCATCAAACGACAAAAAAAGCAAATCAAGCTGCAAAAGGCTCGTCAGGCAGTGGCGCAGTCATGACTTGAGTTGTTGCCATGAGACTTAACGAGATCCATACGCCATGATTGCCATGTGAGTAAAAACTTTTAAGCTGCGTGTGTGGCACTGATTTGCATGAGGATCGCATGGCAACTGAACAAGTTTTAAACCAAGGGCTCACACGTCTTCGTGGGCTAAGTAAAAATCAAAATGACTTTTACCAGTCTGCCAGAGAACTACTGCATCAAACGCTGGTGGAAACCTACCTGTGGTGGCGAGAAGCGTCGCTAGAGCCAGGGTACTTGGAAAAGCGTTTTGCTGAAGAAAACATCAAATATCAAAGCAAGCACAACAAACCAAATTTTGCACCAGTGGTTCGCCTGGCAATGCGTGTCCCACCCAGCAAGCGAGTTCAGATTCAAAATTTTGCCACAGCCATCAACGCTATTGATGATGAATATCTCCGCAACAGCCATCGCTACATAAATCGAGATACAGTTGCTGAGCTGGTTGATTGGATACACGAAACCGGCGGCTTGAGCGGTATTACCAGCACCAAGAAAGAAGAAGTAGAATACAATGGCTATGACCAAAAGGGTGCAGGTCAGCCAAAGCCAAAATCCAAAAAAATTGAGAGCACACAAAAGCAAAGACTGCGCATGGAGCTGTTGGCGCTGAAAAAGATTGCTGTTGGGCGAGCCAAGGTCGACCAGACCATCGACCTTGGACACGTGGGCACAGGCGAGGATGACATGATTGTTGTGCTGGCAAAATCCACTGGCAACGGAACAGTTTTGAAAGTGGTGGGTACTACAGCACAGCAAGCGCTTGTTGACGGTGCGGTGATGCAGGTTGGTGACCTAGCCCATGATGGTGTCTCAGATGACATGCGTTTGTTGTGTGAGGCAATAAATCTCAACACCATCACCAAGGAACTGCAAGATTACAGCGGCAGTCGAGCCAACTTTTATAACAAAACGAAATTCGTGGTTGAGCATCAGGGCGTCAAATCTGCTGTGTTTGAAAATGCACGTGTGGTTTTGCAAAAAAATGGCACTGTGTTGGTGTCCAAGTCATCAAGCGCTGCAAGCCTCACCACACTGCATATTCCACATAAAAAGTTTTTACTTAATCAGGACTTGTGGCTGAGAGGCAGTGATAGGCACTGGATTGAAACCGACCTGTTAAATGATAGCGAATTAGCGCTGTATCAAGCCAGTGCTCTACAGGATCAGAAGAACAGAAAAGTTCAGGCTGTTAAGCAAATTTCACTCAACAACACTGTGTACCGCCACAAACGCAGTATCTATTTTTACGATTTCAGCCGCATCGATGACGCAACCATGTTCCAGCCAACCATTGTAGATGGAAGCATTGATTTTGAATGGAAAATTCAAGGCAATCAATCTTTTTTCAGACGCTTGTATGATCAACATTTCAGTGGCTGGCAGCACAGAGTAAAGCACCGACTGCACACCTCAAACAACAAAGCCATTGCCTTCAACGTTGGTTCTGACGGCGTAGTGTGTGAGAAGAAATGGAACAAAGGCGAGCAGTGCTTCGAGCAAAGCGGGGCACGTTATCTCACAAGCTTTGGGGATGACGCTGAGGCTCAAGGCAGTGGGCAAACGATCTTTGCACCCACTGACATACTTGCTGTGCTTGAAGCGCTTTCAAAGCAGCAGGTCAGAGGCGACAGCATCAAGATAAGTGGCAACAAAGATTTGCTACACATCATCTATGAGACTGAGTTAGCACAAGTACGTGTCTATGTGCCAAGCGCATCTGCCACAGGTGTGCGCAGCGCAAAGTACTTCAAAAAGTACATTCCAAATGAGTGAGAACTTGACCAAGCAGTATGCTGGCTATGCTTTGTATCTGCCCTCATTGCAGAAATACTATGCGGAGCATGCTGTTAAGCGTAACGGCGAAACATCTAGAATGAGCCAGATACCAAAGGGTTTTGATAACCGCTGGCTGAATTTTTTAGATGCTGACAGCAAGCTGTGGCACTGTGAGCATGTGCTTTACAGCAGTGGGCAATTCAACAGCAGGCGTATACGGGCGCGAGACATCGTTGCAGAGCGCGATGTTAACAAAACCACTATTGTTGGTGACAGCGGTGGGTTTCAGCTGGGTACTGGCAAGCTGCCAAATGGACCTGAAAGGGAACACTTGGAGCTCTACAAAAACGATCCACTAGCTCAGTACAACAACTGGCAGCATTGTGACTTTCGCGCTCGAACCCTACGCTGGCTGGAAAAGTACACCGACTATGCCATGACCCTGGACATGGTGCTGTGGGCTGCTGAAGAATATGGACAAAGCAACACTGTCAACAGCCAGTTGCGAAAGTTGACTGTTCAACAGCTTATCGATCTCAGCGTAGATAATTTGCGCTATTTTTCCGACAATCGCGGGCGTGGCAGCAAAAGCACAAAGTTCCTAAGTGTGTTGCAGGATATTGGCAACGGAACTGGGGATGCTTGGTACGACGCAGTTAAAACTTTTGACTTTGAAGGCTGGAGTTTAGGTGGCGAAGTTGGCGGTATGCTGGCTAGTTTGCAGTGGCTCAAACGCATACTGAACGATCATAATTTGGACAAAAGTGAATGGGTGCATTTGCTTATGAAGTCCCCACCAGTGAACAGTGTTGTGTACACTGCAGCACAACGATCGCTGCGCAAGTTGTTGGGCAGAGATAACTTTACAATCAGTTTTGACAGCAGCAGTCCGTTCCAGATGGCAGGAAAACAACGCAGTTTGGCGATGATGCCGAACCTCACTGCCGACAGGAAAACTTGGAAAATCGGCGGCTTTTCAATGCCTCAGGACATTCGTATCGCCAGAAAAGAAAAACATGCAGATTTTGCTCTAGCAGCGCCTTTGGAAAAATACCTGTGTGCCTATGATCTATATGCACACGAGATAGACGATAGTGACTTTTTTACAGACACTTGGAGCGAGCACGTTTTAGCAAATCACAATCTGTACACCTACCATCAATACAGCATTCAAGGGTGCGACTTGGTGTTTGATGAACACAAGCAAGACCACACGCGAGTACCCGAGGATTTGCTGGAAATTGTGGATTTGATGGACAGCTATTTTGCTGGCGAAAACTCAGGAGAAATCGAAGCTAGATTTTCTGTGCTGATGCAGCCGTACATGCGTCAAAATAAAAAAGAAGAACAATCTCTCCAGCAACGGTGACTGTGCAGACGAGTAACTAGATTGGATATTACGCCCAACAATCTCAGTGCGTTGATGCGGTGGGTCAGGCTCAATATGTGCATAGCGCTGTGTCATCTGTATGCTGCTGTTGCTCAGCGCGCTAGCATGGGTATAGCGCGGAGCGTGTGTGTCTACCGTTAAGTGTTAGTTTGACATTCATATATATTGAACTTTACACAGCAACTAAGTACTGCATATGTGTTTTCTTCTGGAAAACAGTAGATATACCGTGTTTAAAAAGCATTATTGCTGGGGTGACGAAGCGGCATGGTGAGACTCTAATTATAAGGATTGACAGATATGCTAACCGATGTTGTGAATGCTTTGCCGTTGCTGCTACTAGTGGGGGGAGCTTATTTTGTATTCAATAAAAATAGAACTTCTGCATCTAAATCTACGACGATCGGGACGTATAACGCTAGTCAAAGAGTGTTGATTTTTTTCTATATTGTTGGCTGGATACTTGTGGGGCTAGGCGCATTACTTTTACTTCAAATCTTTACAATTGATTATAATGTTTTTTTTAGCGTATTAATATTGTCAAGTCTTGGGATGGTTCTTTCTGGCATTATGATGATCTTATTCGCGCAATTGGGGTTGGCGCAGATTGCAACTGCAGAAAATTCAGATGCAATATATGAACTACTTAAGAAAAATTTGATAAATAGCACCACGGAGACTAACTCGAATATTAGAGATGAAGTGGTTCACACGACAAATCGGCAAGATGGTGTTCGCGCTGAGCCTACGTTTAACAGTAAGGCAGATTAACTTACTAATGCATCCATAGCATAGTTTTTAAGCTAATATAGTATTGGCGAAAGCGATGAGGAATTTATGGTGTAGTTGATTGCGGCGTTAGCAGATAGGCAGCATATTTTCATAACCCATATAGTTGATTGATATAATTGCAAATTTTAAGATACCGAATAGCAAAGCGTTAAGCTTTACGGATATCAAATTTGGAACAGGGCTGCTCTTCGGAGCGGCCCTTTTTCTTTGGGCGAGGGGTTTCGGCTGACGCCGATCCGCTGGGGGCTTTGCCCCCAGACCCCCAGGATATTTCTGAAGAGAAGAAAAAAGGGGGCGGTATGAACCGTCCCCCAGGATAGAGTTGCCTCTTCTCCTCTTACGGTCATCGGCGTCCCCGCCTGTACCGCATTTTCACTTTGCATGAACTTGATTAACAAGCTCTTACTTCTTCTCTTCGAAAATATCCCAGGGGGTCTGGGGGACTGGTCCCCCAGCTTGGCGACGACGGTGTCGGCGCAATGCGTTAGAGGCTATTTGTCGGGTTTGATCAGGCCAAGCCCGCGCAAATAGATGCCAATGCCCGATTCAAGCAGATCTTCCGGGGAAAACGGACTTTGAGTCCCCGGGGAGTTGCGCGCAAAGAGTTCCACGACGCCATGGCTCATCGCCCAGATATGTGCCGAGAACATTGACGCGGGTGGGCGCTTTTCAGCAGGGATGTGTTGGCTCAGGTCGGAGGCGGCAGTTTCCAGTACGGCGCGGGCGCGCGCGGCCACTGTGGCCAGCTCGGGCGTGCGATTGACAGAAATCCCGCTTTCAAACATGGCGATGTAGTGACCGGGATATTTGCGGGCAAAGGCGAGATAGGCACGGCCTGTGGCCTCAAAAGCGGCGAGGGCCGAAGGCTGGCCCGTCTCGTAGGCATATTGCATGAGGTCGGCGAAGATTTCATAGCCTTGGCGCGCGGCTTCGGCGATCAGGTCTTCGCGGCCTTCAAAGTGCCGATAGACTGCGGCGGGTGTAACGCCTGCTTCCTTGGCAGCTTCGGAAAGGGTGAAGCCCGTCGGGCCTTTGGCCTCGATCAGTTGCAAAGCCGCTTCGACCAGCGCTTGGCGCAGGTTGCCGTGGTGATAGCCGCGTTTTTTAGGCATCCCAGATCTCGGGGCCGCCACAGACGAGGGGATCGATCGCGCCCAAGGCTTTTATGTCTTTGCGGGCGTAGTCGACTTGGCTGAGCACAGTTCGGATTGCGTTGAGGCGGGCGCGGCGCTTGTCATCCGAGCGCACGATTGTCCAAGGGGCCTCGGCTGTATGGGTCCGGGTCAGGGTTTCAGAAATGGCAGCAGAGTAGTCATCCCATTTTTTAAGGCCTTCGACGTCAATCCAGCTCAATTTCCACTGTTTGAGCGGATCACTTTCGCGGCCCAGAAAGCGGCGAAGCTGTTCGGCGCGGCCGACATTGAGCCAAAGTTTGACGAGGTGTATGCCTTCATCGACGAGCATCTTCTCAAAGGAGGGTGCTTGGGCAAAGAAATGTTCTCTTTGATCCTGCGTGCAGAAGCCAAAAACATGTTCGACGACGCCGCGATTGTACCAGCTGCGGTCATAGAGGACGATTTCGCCGCCTGAGGGCAGGTGATCAATGTAACGTTGGAAGTACCATTCGGTTTGTTCTTTTTCCGTTGGCTTGGACAGCGCGACAACGCGTGCGCCACGAGGATTAAGATTTTCACGGAAGCGCTTGATTGTGCCGCCTTTTCCCGAGGCGTCGCGACCTTCAAAGACAATTGCGATGCGTGCACCTGTTTCTTTGGCCCACGTCTGGAGTTTGACCAGTTCGATTTGTAGGCGGGCGAGTTCTTTTTCGTAGGCTTTGCTCGGCATCCGTTCTGAATGTGGATAGGTCGGGCTGAGGATATCGCCCTTTTCAGCACGTTTAATGGCCGCACGGACGGCTTCGGGGGCGTCTTGTTCAAAAAAGGTGCTGATCGCACCATCAAAGGGCCGCTCCATGGGAGGCCTCCTACTGGTTTTCGCTTACTATGGCGGCTTAGGGCGCGGCGCGCAATCCTGAGCGCGTGGCGGCACGACCGATGGCGGCGACAACCTGATCTTCTGCGCTATGCTGGATCATATGGCCGTGGCCTTTTACGCGTGTGAGCGCCGCATTGGGCAAGTCTTGGAGCAAGGGTTCAGCATGAATCGGCAAACCGACCGTGATGTCGTGGGTGCCATGGAGGATTTCGACGGGTAGGTTCATCTGAGGGTATAGCGGGACCATTGCCTTGATTTCGTTCAATAGATTGGCACGCTGCAGGGATGTTGCGCGCATCGAAGTATATCGGAGTGAGAGCTTTGGGCCGAAATAGTCAAAGTAGCCTGCAGGAACAGGATCCGGTGTGAAGACGTTTGTCAGCGCGGCTTCCAGATAATGCTCGGTTATCACGGCTGGCAGGAGAGGTAAAAATATAGGGCCGAGAAGCGGGTTTGAGCCCGCGCGGTAGAGAGGATCAAGGGGGGTGTCCCATGGATGGGAGGCTGCGGCGAGCAGGACAAGGGCCGACAGGCTCTCTGGCTCATATGTGGCCCAGGCAAGCGCGACCGACCCGCCATAGGAGTGGCCCACAACAATCGGGTTTTTCGCGCCCATTGCAGTTGCGGCGGCCGAAATTTGCGCCGCTTGAGCGCGCAGGCTGTCGCCCTTGGGGTCAATTGCAGCGCTATACCCAAGCCCTGGTCGATCTATCATATAGATGCGGTAGGTCGGCGCGAGCTTGGCTGCGAGTGAAAAGCTCATGTCACGGGTGTGGCCGTTGGAGCCGTGAATGAGGACGAGATCGGGGCCATCAGGCGCGCCAGTGACGACCACATGCATTGGTGATCCATTGACGGTAATGATGTCGCCTCGCGCGGGGGCTGCAGCCTCGGCCGCACGCTCAGCCCTTTGCGCTACGAGCCAAAGAGCGAGCCAAAGGAGCGCGAGTACGATGAGGCTATAGAGGGCGGGCTTGAGCATCAGCCGCGTAGACCGGTGCTTTCGAGGCCGATCTTTTCGATATCAAAGGGCGTGGTTTCGTAGATTTCGGAAATCCAGTTGCCATAGAGCAGATGGGCGTGGCTGCGCCAGCGGTTGAGCGGTGTTTTGCTAGGATCATCTGCGGGGAAATAGTTTTTGGGAAGCTGAATGTCCGCCCCTTCGATCTGGTTTTGAGCGAGGTCGCGCGCGTATTCTTCGCCCAGCGTGCCACTGTCATACTCAAGGTGATTGAAGACATAGAGTGCGCGGTGTGCGGTGTCTTCGACCAGTGCAGGGCCGACTTCTTCGGAGTGCAAAAGTACGGTCAGGCCGGCCGCTTCGATTTCGTCGCGGCGCATCTCTGTCCAGCGACTGACGGGCATAACGAAATCATCAGAAAACCCTCTTAATAGAGTGCTTTGGGGTGCGAAGTTAAGGTGTCTATAGCAACCAAAGAGCTTGTGATCGAGGAGGTGCTTTTTGACGCCATGGAAATAACCGAGCATGGCCATACCGCCCCAGCAGACGCCAAATGTGCTGTGGACATGGGTTTGGGTCCATTCAAAAACGCGCGTGAGCTCGTCCCAATATGTGACCTCTTCAAAGGGCAAATGTTCGATCGGAGCACCTGTGATAATCAGACCGTCAAACTTCTCGCCCGACGCTACGACCTCTTCAAAAGAGCGGTAAAACTCTTCGAGGTGTTCTGCGGCTGTGTTGCGAGCCTGATGCTCAGACATGCGAATGAGCGAAAGCTCAATCTGCAAGGGCGTTGCGCCGATGAGACGGGCGAACTGATTTTCCGTCTGGATCTTTTTGGGCATCAGGTTGAGAAGGCCAATCCGCAGCGGGCGGATGTCCTGACGGCTGGCTTGATCTTCGCCCATCACCATAACCCCTTCGCGACTGAGCACGGAATAGGCAGGCAAGTGAGAGGGCAGTTTGATCGGCATGGGCTTGGCCTTGTATTGGGGAAGACTGATTTAGGACGCTTTGGCGCGCGCCTCAAGAGCAGCCATTACGACTGCATCGAAATCACGGGCATCGCGGACTGTTGCGATATCTGTGGCGTCAATGGTGACACCCCATTTTGCCATGGCTTCGTAGCGAGGCTGACGGTGAGCGAGGGCGCGCGCATATGTGAAACGGATGAAGCTGTCTGGATCAACTTCATTTTCAGTGCATTGGTTTTCGCTCAAGTATTCGCCCCAAACGCGCGCCAGAAAGCTGGGCTGATAGGCCATTGGCTTGGGTGCACGATCAAAGCGGCGGATCAGCTCTTCTGTATGGGCCTCTGAGCCTTTGAGCCAGATCATCAAGGTGTTTTCACTCAAAGTCTTCATAAGCTCGTCGTTTGGATTGGACGGATCGACCCATTCACAGATTGAACCACCTGTGTCGCAGATGAAATGTGGATAGCCATAAAGCGCTTCGGCGCGGTCAATGAAATATGGGGTGTCGAGCAGAGCTGCAATCTCAGCTCGGCGGAACTGTTCTTGGCGGGCGCCGTAGCGCGCCATGCTCATACCGCCTTTGGCCTCAGAGCCAGGCTTGCCTAGATAGGAGGAGACGGCGGCGAGATTGCCGAAGGTGATATTTGAACCGATATATATGGAATCGCTCATCAAAAGCTCACGCAAGAACGGCACTTTCATGGCCTCGCGCTTGGCGTTGTCGGCGATATATTCGCCCATGTAGCGCGTCCCGATGCGGTAATCGATCGAGTAGTGAAACCAGTCGCCTGTTTCGCGCAGGCTATTGGCAACATGGGTTTTGCCAAGGCCCGACATACCGAAAAAGAGCGCTTTCTTTTGCGGGGCTTGCTGCCAGCTTTGGGCTGTTGGATAGATCATGCTCGGCCTCTTTGTTCACCTTCCTCTGGAGTAAAGGGGTGGCGCGCGAGGGTCAAACTCTATTGCGAAGATACGAAAAGAGGCGACCATCCAGAATGAGCAGGCCAAAGGCAAGAATGGCAAAGCCAAGGAGTGCCCGCGGGTGTAGCGCCTCGCCCAAGACTGCCCAACCCAAGAGAATGGCGATGGGCGGCATGAGTAGGGTCACGAGCATGAGATTGCCTGAACCCGCCATGGCGAGGACGCGGTAATAGAGCAGATAAGCGAGCACCGTCGCGACGAGGGCGTAATAGCCTATGGCGGCGAGTGTTTCGACACGCAGGGCAAGCGATAGGGGGCCCTCGATGTGCCATGCGAGTGGAACCATGATCAGCATGGTCGCTGTGAGCATTCCAGCGGCGGCGACAAGCGGGGGGAGGCCAGCCAGATGCTTGCGTGCCCAGACGCCAGCAAAAGCGTAGGACAGCGTGGCTGTGAGGACCGCGAGCTGGGCAAGTGAGCGAATGTCAAAGTTGCGTAGGTTTTCAAGGCCGATGGCTGTGGCGACCCCCAAGAAGCCGATGCAAACGCCCGCAAGCTTGCGGGCACTCAGGCGTTCGTCCGCAAGAAAGAGGCTGGCGAGAAGCACCCCAAAAATGGCTGTGGCACTGTTGAGAATGGCGGTGAGGCCGCTTTCTATGTGGAGCTGTGACCAGTTGAGCAGGGTGAAGGGAATGATGTTGTTGAGCAGTCCCATGACAAGGAAGGCACCCCAGACGGGCCAAGCGCGTGGAACGGGCAGGCGCAGTGCAAAGACGAGGCCCCACAAGACGAGCGCGGCCCAGAGCGCGCGGTGCGCGACCGTAGAGAGCACGCCCACTTCGTTGAGCGCGATGCGCACAGAAAGAAACACGCCGCCCCAAACAAGAGCCAGAAGCAGAAGCTCGGCCCATGCACGGGGCGAGAGGGTTTTTTGATCTGTCATGGGGGAGCTATGCCTGCTTTAGAGCAGCTTCACGACCCGTTTCTTGCGGGTTGCGGAAAAAAAGGACGCCCCGCCGATTTGGCAGGGCGTTTCGAATTTTGGGGCTTTCTGGCCTTAGAAGCTATAAGCGAGTTTGATGCCAAAGCCGATGGCTTCGTTGTCTGTGAAACTCACAGGACCAACTGATTGATCACCAAGTTTTACATATTGCAAGCCGCCCGAGACTTTGAGGCTGTCTGTCACGTTGTAGCTTGCTCCAAGCCCAATGCTTTTATAGCCGTTCGTCGGAGCAAGAGGTGTGTTTCCTGGCCGTGTCCCAGCGCCTTCGTAGCCGAGTGTCACGGCGAGGCTGAGTTTATCGTTTATTTTGCGGCCAACGCCTAGTGTGTAGCTTGTTGAATCATCTCGGAAGTTGACCCAGTTGATTGTTGTTCCACCACCGACTGGCGTGGTTTCGAGTGAGCGGCCACCCCATTTTGCGTGGCGCACAGAGCCGAAGAGAAGAGTGTCTGTAGCGATCCCAGTTTGGAACTCGAGGTTGAGGCTTTCGGGGCTTTTGTGAGAGCCTGAAACAGGTGTTGCGAAGTTGTGCATACCACTCAGTTTGTTCTTGATTGCAGAATTATACGTCAGAGCAACGCGCATTGCGATGTCTGGGCGCTCATAAGCTGCGCCAACTAGAGCTCCCCAAGCGTAGTCGCTGGAGGCGTTGAGTATGCCATCGGCTGAAGCGATTGTGCCAGTCAGTGATTGAGCTCGGGCACCAGCATGCACACTGAAGTTATCATTGTATTTGTAGCGTCCAACGAAGGTCATGGCTTTGCTTGTGACGTCGGCAAACCCCCCCGGATAGGGACCAATTGGCGTGGCAGCGAAGGCGCCGGCCGTGTATTCGATATTTGCGCCGAAGGGTTGATCTACGATCACGGCTACATCAACCTTGTCAGTGATTGCTTGCTTGATCGAAAAGCTGACTGGGTTGTAGCGTGTCGCAGAATCGGTTGTACCCAAAGACCCCGTGACATCTGGATCCACAGACCCGATTGAGAACTGAACCACGTTGCCTTTGTCAAAAATAGGCGTGATCCATTGACCAGAGCGGTCAATGCCTCCAGCGGAGGCTGTACTTGTTGCGAGTGCGAGAAGGCTTACGCCGAGTGCGAGTGTTTTCATCATATTCTCCTCCCAAAGAACTTTGCTGGACGCTATCGGCAAAAGCTTGCTCGTCAAATAGGTTCCGTAGCGGCAGGACTTGAAAAATAGGCGCTTGTGACATGAAAGACAATAATAGTGTGCTATATCTGTTTGAATTCGTGATTTGGGACGTCAAGAAGTGTGTTTTATCGCAATGATTTGCGCGTTTCAGTCCAGATATTGAAGTAGTTTCCAGCGAAAATGAGCAGGGCTCCGACAAAGACCCAGACATCCAGCAGCTTGGCGTAAGCGGCCCAGCCGATGACGGCAATGACGGGGAGGCGGGCGAAGTCAATCGGCACAACCACTGTGGCTGGTGCGAGGCTCAGCGCCGTTGTCAGGCAGAAATGGGCCAGAAGGCCCGCGCAGCCGATGAGCAAAAGCCATGGTGCTGTGGTGGCGGAGGGCAGGGCGATATCGCCGTCATAGCCTGCTGCAAGGACGCCGAAGACGGCTTGCATAACGGTGAGGTAAAACAAGATGCAGGTGATTTTCTCGCTGCGCGTAAGTCGCTTTGTGAAGATGATGGTAATGGCAAAGCAGATGGCGGCGAGAGAAGCTGTGACCACGCCAAGGCCGACTGTTTCACCAAAGGGGCGGGCCACAATCAAGATGCCCGCAAAGCCGAGGAGGGCGGCGAGGGCGCGTGTTTGGGTCATGCGTTCTCCCAGAACGAAGGGCGAGAGCACGAGAACCCAGATTGGTGATGTGAATTCGAGCGCAAAGACTTGTGCAAGCGGGATGACTGTGAGGGCGAAAAACCAGAGATTCTGGCCTGCAAAGTGGGCGATATTGCGGATGGTGTGGGCGCTCATATGGCGGCGTGTAATGTCCCCCAGATGTCCTGTTATGCCCGCGACACTGATCACAATGATCATCCCGATAAAGCTGCGGTACATCATGATTTCAAAGGTATCGAGCTCAAAACTCACGGCGCGCCCTGCAACGGCCATCGCTGTGAAGGAGGCGATGGCCCCGATCATCCAAAGCGCAGCGCGCAGGGTTTGGGGAGTATCGCTCATTTGGACTTGTTTCCTTTGCCCTTTGCTCACACCACTCGGGCCTCGGTGTCGAAGGTCCGCAGCGCCTCTTGCCAAGTGGGAATGCTGTTGGCCTCATACCCGCAAACTTTGCCTTGTGCGATCTGGGCGAAGACCTTCATGGTTTTTAGGTGAACCGGAGACGCCCTGTAGGCCATCATTGATTTCTTATCGACCCAAACGGTGAGAGTGTGGTGGTATCCGTGACGTTTTTTCGCTTCGCAAAACAGACAGCCCGGCGCTTTTTGGGCCGCTCTGAACGCAGGCACTGCCAACATCCAGAATCTCACTCGACCTAAAAAATGCTTGGGTTTCAATCCTGTGATAGAAACGTACACCGTCTACCAGCTCCAGCTCATTCCCACTCGATCGTTCCGGGGGGTTTGGATGTCACGTCATAGGTGACGCGATTGATGCCTTTGACTTCATTGATGATCCGCGTCGCGGTTTCGCCAAGGAATTCATGCGTGAACGGGTAGTAATCCGCTGTCATGCCATCCACAGATGTCACCGCGCGCAGCGCGCAGGCAAAGTCATAGGTTCGGCCGTCGCCCATGACACCGACGGTGCGCACAGGAAGGATCGCGACAAAGGCTTGCCAGATTTCATCATAAAGCCCGTGCTTACGGATCTGGTCGATGTAGACCGCATCGGCCTTGCGCAGGATTTCGAGTTTTTCGCGGGTGATCTCGCCGGGGCAGCGAATTGCGAGGCCCGGGCCAGGGAAGGGGTGACGGCCGATGAAGCTGTCGGGCAGGCCAAGCTCGCGGCCGAGCTCGCGCACTTCGTCTTTGAAGAGTCCGCGCAGGGGCTCAACAA
This sequence comes from Lentibacter algarum, assembly GCF_040580765.1. Classification (GTDB taxonomy): domain Bacteria; phylum Pseudomonadota; class Alphaproteobacteria; order Rhodobacterales; family Rhodobacteraceae; genus Lentibacter; species Lentibacter algarum. The sequence goes on from NZ_CP158687.1 coordinate 1,419,621, forward strand.
GTTTAAGCCCCATCTTTTCGGGTAGGCCGCCAACGTTGTGATGCGACTTGATTGTGACCGACGGGCCGCCAGAGAACGAAACGCTTTCGATCACGTCAGGGTAGAGTGTGCCTTGCGCGAGGAACTCGGCGCCTTCGATCGTATCGGCGTATTTCTGGAACACGTCGATGAAGAGGCCACCAATGATCTTGCGCTTGGTTTCTGGGTCGGACTGACCCTCAAGCTTACCAAGGAAAAGCTCGGTTTCATCGGCGTGAATGAGATTGAGATTGTAGTTCTCGCGGAACATTTTTGTGACTTCTTCGGCCTCGTTGAGGCGCAGAAGTCCGTGATCGACAAAAACGCAGGTGAGTTGGTCACCGATGGCTTCGTGCAGGAGAAGGCCTGTCACCGAGCTATCAACCCCGCCAGAGAGTGCGCAGATGACTTGCTTGTCACCGACTTGCTCGCGGATCAGGCGGATCATTTCTTCGCGGTAGGCGCCCATCGTCCAGTCGCCAGAGAAGCCTGCGAGTTTTACGAAGTTTTCATAGAGTGTTTTGCCGTTCGGTGTGTGGTGCACCTCGGGGTGAAACTGCACAGCAAAGAAGTTACGCGACAGGTCGGCTGTCATCGCAAAAGGCGCGCCGGGAGATGTGCCAAGAACTTCAAAGCCAGGTGCGATTTCGCTGACGTGGTCGCCGTGGCTCATCCAGACTTGTTCGCGGCCTGAGCCATCCTTGAACCAGCCGTTGATAAAGGCGCCGCTTGTGTTTGTTGGGGTGACCCATGCGCGTCCAAATTCGGCCGTGGCATTTTCGCCTGCTTCGACTTTGCCGCCGAGATCATGCATCATCACTTGCTGGCCATAGCAGATGCCCAGAATGGGTACACCGAGCGTGTAAGCGCTCTGGGGCGGGCGTGGTGAGCCATCCCGCATCACGGAATCAGGGCCGCCTGAGAAGATGATCGCTTTTGGCGCCAGCTCCGCCAGAAACGTGTCTGTGACGTTCTGATAGGGATGAATTTCGCAATAGACGTTTAGCTCACGCAAACGGCGCGCAATAAGCTGCGTCACTTGGCTGCCAAAGTCGATGATCAGGAGTGTTTCATGCATAGGTGTGTTCATGATTTGCTCGTAAGGGCAAATGCCTGCGGTATCAAGACCCCAGCCGCGCCACGAGGCTTGCTGCGTGCACATCTGTGAGCAATGTCGCTTTTTCCTGCCAAGGGGCGTAAAAGCGCCGCAGGGCAGAGGCGCTACAAGCTATGTAGAAGCAGATTTTTTCCTTTGTCACAGAATCAAGGATAGCCCAATGACCGAGGCAGCAGTACGTAGACGTGGACGTGGCGCAGGGGGCGGCGGTGCGGCTCGCCGCGCTGAGCGCAGTGCCGTTTCTTTTGAAACAGCCAAGTATATCGAACGAAATATTCCTAACTTCGAAGTGCTCAACGAAGAAGCGCTCGCCATAATCGAAGCCAACGCCGAGACGATTCTGGAAGAGGTTGGTGTCAACTTTGTTGACAATCCCGCCGCGCTTCAGCGCTGGCGCGATGCGGGCGCTGATGTTCAAGGGGAGCGTGTTCGCCTTCCAAAGGGTCTTGCGCGTGAGCTGATCAAGACTGCCCCGAGCGAGTACACACAGCATGCCCGCAATCCTGACCGCAATGTTGTGGTGGGGGGGCGCAATCTGGTCTTGGCGCCTGTTTACGGCCCGCCCTTTGTGCGCGATGCCGCGGGTGGCCGCCGCTATGCGACGATGGATGACTTCAAGAAATTTGTGAAACTCGGCTATATGTCAAAGTGGCTGCATCATTCGGGCGGCACAGTGTGCGAGCCAACAGATGTTCCTGTGAACAAGCGTCACCTTGATATGCTGCTGGCGCATATGCAGCTGAGCGACAAGCCGTTTATGGGCTCTGTGACCGAGCCAAGCCGTGCGCAAGACTCTGTTGATATGTGCGGTATTCTTTTTGGCAAAGAGTTTGTTCAAGAAAACACAGTGATGACATCGCTGATCAACATCAACTCGCCCATGACATTTGACGATGTGATGATGGGTGCGCTTGAGGTTTATGCCGCCAACAACCAAGCCTGTATCATCTCGCCGTTTATTGTGGGCGGGGCCATGGCGCCCGTTTCGGTAGCGGGCACGCTGACACAGGTTTTAGCTGAGGTTTTGGCTGGTGTTGCGTATTCACAGCTCTGCAAAGCAGGCGCGCCTGTGATCTTCGGGGCCTTCGTGAGCTCGATTGATATGAACTCGGGTGCGCCGACCTTTGGAACGCCAGAGGCGAGCCTTGTGACCTATGGCGCAGGCCAGCTTGCGCGCCGTTTGGGTCTGCCGTTCCGATCTGCTGGGTCGTTCTGTGGCTCAAAGCTTCCAGACGCACAGGCGGCCTATGAAACGGCCAACTCTCTTAACATGGGCTTGCTCTCAGGGGTGAACTTCATGTTGCACTCTTGCGGCTGGCTTGAAGGCGGCCTTGTCGCCGACTTTGAGAAGTTTGTCATGGATGCCGATCAGCTTGGTGCGCTTCATCAGATGGCCAAAGGCATTGATATGAGCGAAGGCATGCAGGCGATGGATGCGATCCATGAGGTTGGACCAGGTGGGCACTATCTGGGCTGCGCGCATACGCAGGCGAACTTCAAGACGGCGTTCTGGAAGTCTGATTTGTTTGACTACAAACCGTTTGAAACTTGGGAAGATGAAGGCGCGCGCGATACGCGTCAGCTTGCGACCTCGCGGGTTGAGCGCCTCCTTGGGCAATACGAACAGCCCGCGATGGACCCAGCGGTGAATGAAGCTCTTGAAGCCTATGTGGCTGAAAAGAAGGCTTCTATGCCCGACGCGTTTATCTAAAGCGACTGACCTAAAAGAATAGACGGGCCTCGCAGACTGCGGGGCCCGTTTGCCTTTGGCTATTCCGCGGCAATGGGCTGGGATGTGGCGCGCAGTGTTTGCGCCTCGGCCAATGTTGCAATGAGAACTTCAACATGGCGGAAGTAGCTATAGCCTGCTTCATTCTTGTGGCGCTCTTCGTTGAGTTTCTGTTCAATTTCCAGCAACTCCTCCAAGGCTTCGAACGGCCTAATCAACCGCGCATGGCCCTGACGGCCCAAGGCACGAGAGAGGTGTGTTTCTCGGCGGTAGTGACGCAAACCAGCGCGCGCGGCCTCAAGCAACAAGCAGGGACGGCGCAGAGACTGAACGCGGAAAAGGGGATCTTGCATGGCAACCTCACAGAAAATTTAAAAGTGTGAGGGCAGGCTAATCAACTCTGACGGGTGTTGCGCAAATGGAAGGTCGAGCGCACGCAGGCTTCAGCTTTGTTTAGATTTTATCAACAATAGTTTCCAATACGTAAAAATTAACGAATGCGTAACCACACAAGCTTAGGTTGTGGAAAAGCTGTGGAGAACGTGAGGACTTTGAATGACCGTCATTCGCTTTGAGTTGGCAGAAACTGAACGCTTCGGTGCGCGACTGGGCCTTTGGCCTCAGTGGTTTCCGAGTTCTGCTCTTGCTTACCTAGCGCATACGGATCTTGGCGTGTCGATCAGGGCATTGAGCCGTTTGAGCCAGTGTCATCCGTCAACGATCTCGCGGCAGATCAGCCGATGGGAGCGTTTGCGCGACGAAAGCCTGATTGACGAAGCGCTAAGTCGTCTGAGTCTGAAGCCCTTAGCCATCGCAGCGCATGACAAGAAAAAGGAGCCTGCTTTGATCCATGTAATGCCCCCCGAGACGTCATGTTTACCAGATGATCAAACGTTTGCAGCCGAGGCACGACGGATATTGCGCCGCCTGAGCGAGCCAGGGGCCGTGTTGGCGCTGGCGAGTGACATGGAGAAAGGTGTTGTCGTGCGCGAGACGGAGGCAGGCACAACAACGCGTACAGCCGTTGTGGAACGTGCGTTGGCGCAGGCATTGGCTGTGAAAGACTGGATTGTTTGTGCAGCGGAAGGGCGGATCACGCGCTACAGGATCACTGCGGCGGGCCGCGCAGCGCTTGGTGAGCTTCTGGCAAAAGCGGAAAACCATGCGCAGGGCTTTGCCGAGGGACAGGTGCGGTTTGACAGCCGCGCTGCGAAAGGGGGAGCGCGGCGTGCGATGGTGGGGGAGACGCCACTCATGATCTTGTCGCGGCGCCGTGAGAAGGATGGTGAATTGTTTTTAGCCGCCGCACAGGTCAGTGCTGGCGAACGGCTGCGCGAGGACTTTGAATTGGCTCAAATGGTGCGGGGGGCCAGCTATGATTGGGAGGCGCTCTTGGAGCAGGAGAGCCAACCTGCACGGCGGAAAACGGCGCCTTTGAGTGCAGAAGCAGCGGCAGACCGCGTGGCAGCCGCGCTTTTGGAGCTTGGACCGGGGCTTGGACATATTGTCCTGCGCTGTTGTTGTGAACTTGAGGGGCTAGAAACGGCGGAGCGCGGACTTGGCTGGTCGGCCCGGTCGGGGAAGATTGTGCTCCGGATCGCTCTGGAGCGGTTAGGACGGTATTATGTCAGTCTGGGTGAGCGCAATAAGATGATTGGCTGACTGCGCGCGTTGCGAGCTATGCGCTGAGCGAAAGGCGGAGTGCCGCGCTTCCTGCGTGACAGGGCGCGGCGTTTTGGCTATGGATGGGCGAACTGTGAAGGAAGCTCTCTCATGCGTGATCTGAAGATACCCGAACAACGCCATCCCGAGAAGGCGCGCAAGCCCGACAACGCCCAGCCGCGTAAGCCGAGCTGGATCAGGGTAAAGGCGCCACAAGGCGACGGTTATAAAAAGACTCACGAGATCATGCGCGAGCACAAGTTGACGACAGTGTGCGAAGAAGCCGCTTGCCCGAATGCGGGCGAATGCTGGAGCCAAGGCCACGCCACCATGATGATCATGGGTGAAGTTTGCACGCGCGCTTGCTCGTTTTGCAACATCGCGACGGGAAAGCCGCCTGAAGACCTTGATCCGTTTGAGCCAGGACGTGTGGCAAACGCGGTTGAGAAACTCGGATTGAACCATGTTGTTATCACCTCGGTTGACCGTGATGATGTCGAAGATGGGGGTGCGGAGCACTTTGCTCAGACCATTCGTGCTATTCGTCACCGCTCGCCAGAGACCACGATTGAAATATTGACGCCCGATTTTTTAAAGTGTGATCCCAGCGTGTTGGAGATCGTTGTTGAAGCTAAGCCGGATGTTTTTAACCACAATCTTGAGACGGTTCCAGGGCTTTACCCTGAAGTGCGCCCTGGGGCTCGGTATTTTCATTCTTTGCGTCTTTTGCAGCGGGTGAAAGAGCTTGATCCGTCAATTTTCACGAAGTCAGGCATTATGGTTGGCCTCGGTGAGGACAAGCAATCTGTGATGCAGGTGATGGATGATATGCGTGCGGCGGATATCGATTTTCTGACGATTGGCCAGTATTTGCAACCGACACCAAAGCACCAGACGCTCGACCGCTTTGTGCATCCAGACGAGTTCAAGGCTTATGAAACGGCTGCATATGGCAAGGGATTCTTGATGGTTTCGGCGACGCCTCTGACGCGCTCAAGCTATCATGCGGGTGATGACTTTGCGCGGCTCCGTGACGCGCGAGAAAAGAAGCTTGCACAGCGCTAAGGCGCATTTTTGCCAATGCGGTTGTTTTTTGACGCGAAAGATTAGGGTAAAGCGGCCAGATAGGCCGCGATTGCTGCTCGGTCGGACGCTGGGAGCTTGGCTAGATTTTCGACCACAGCGGCCATATGACCGCCAGCACTGTCAAAATCGGGTGTGAAGCCCGTCTCTAAATAATAGGCGATGTCCTTTTCGCTCCAGTCGAGCGCATTTATCGCAGGAATGCGGCCTTCGCCCGAGGGGTTGGCCGCGCCTGTGAGCCACTGGGCATTGATTGGGGCGCCAACAGGGTTTCTTGGTGTGTGGCATTCTCCGCAGTGTCCCAGCGCTTCGACAAGATAGCGCCCACGCTGCAGGGGCAAGCTTTCGAGTGGCATTGACGCAACCCAGTAATCATCCAGAAAAACCCGCTTCCAGAGGCCAAGGCCGCGTCGGATGTTAAAGGGAAAGCCAACCTCATGTGGCTGGCTGGGCGTCTCGGAAGCTGGAAGCGTTTGCATGAAGGCATGCAGATTGGCGAGGTCTTGAAGGCCATCGCCGCGCAGTTTCATGCGCACGTAAGAGCCGTAGGGAAAGGCAGGGTAGTAATGTTGGCCCGTGGGTGAGGTGCCATAGAGCATCGCGTTTGCCAGATCGGTTTTGCTCCAGCCACCGATCCCGTGGGTAGGATCGGGTGAGATATTTGGAGCAATGAATGTCCCGAACGGAGAAGCAAAGCGCATGCCTCCAACAAGTACGAGCTTATCATCGCCGCGGGCCTCTGGGGCTGCGTGGCAAGAGGCACAGCCCGCCGCATGAAAGACCTGTGCGCCCGCGTCTGCATCTCCGATAAGGTCAGCAAGGGCTGCCTCAGGAAGGCTTTTGGGAGAGGAAAGCCGCCAGGCAGCAAAGCCGCAGACGGCCAATATCGCTGTGAGGCGAATTATGAGGCGGCGCATGTCATCTCCTTCGCTCAAAGCGTTCGCGCACAAGGCTGATGCGCGCAAACGCGAGATAGGCTCGTGTCAGCTGTCAGACTGACGATACACCTTGTGGCAGCCACCGCAAGATGCGCCAACTGCGCCAATCGCCCCTTGTAGCGATTCAAGGCTTTCACCAGCAGCGGCTTGCATTGCCGCGGTTGCATCTCGCAGAGCTGCTGCTTTTGCACCGACATCTGATCCGCTTTGCCAGATGGCAGGAAGGGCTGTTGTGACATCTTTGCCAAGGCTGTCGATGTCGGAACCCATGGGCCAAACAGCTGCGCCGTTGAGGTTTGAGAGCTGGGCAAGATTGCCTGCAGCAGCGCTGGCAAGACCAGCATCATAGGGCATTTCGCCTTTGGCCATCGCGCCAAGTTGTCCGAGATTGAAGGCATAGAGTTGCATCTGAGCCTGACGGGCTTTGATCGCTTTGAGCATTGCTTCGTTGGCGGCTGTGTCACTGCTGGCGACAGTTGTGAAGCTGGCCACGAGTGCGAGGCCGAGCACAGGAAGGGTGAGGTGACGCATTGTGTTTCCTTTCTTAGGGGGACGACTGAAGCCGGGGGGCAAATGGAAGAGAGTGGCTGAGGGTACTCCCAAGCTCAGTATATCTGTGCTAAACTTGATGCGTATTCTGTAATTCCGCAGGGGAACTATCGATTTATGCACAGATATAGTTGGGACGACCTTAAATTTGTCTTGGCGGTTGCAGACACTGGCACGATCAGCGCTGCGGCGCGGCTGCTTGGCGTAAATCATGCAACGGTTTTGCGGCGGATCGCTAATTTTGAGGAAGAACACGGTGCGCCTGTGTTTGAGCGCCAAAGCCATGGATATTCACTGTTAGAGGACAAAGCAGGGGTGATTGAAGCGGCTCGAGAGGCGCAAGAGGCTATTTTTTCAGTGGCCCAGCGCATGCAGGGGCGTGCGGACGCGATTAGTGGTGTGGTGCGATTGTCATCGACAGATACGTTTTGTCAGGCTGTGCTGCCAGAGTTTGTGAAGCTTATGACAGAGGTAAACCCTGAGCTTGAAATTGAACTCTTATGCTCAAACGATTACGCGGATTTTGCACGCCTTGAGGCGGATATTGCTGTGCGCCCTGCGCTCAAGTTGCCTGAAGTGTTGCGTGGCGAGGCCGTGGGGTTTCTTGGCTTCGGTGTTTATGTTCGCCCAGACATGGCCACTGAAGAGACACGCTGGCTTGGCCTACAAGGCGCATTGAAACGCTCTGCCGCAGCCCGCTGGCTTGAGGAGGAAACCGCAGGCCGCCCCAATGTGTTTGGGGCGCAAGCCGACAGCTTTTTGGTCTTACGTGCATTGGCGCTTCAAGGGCTGGGGCAGGCCGTTTTGCCATGCTGCCTTGGCGATGAGGCGTCAGGGCTTGTGCGCCAGACTGGGCCGCTTGAGGGCGCGCGGGTGCCGATCTGGGTTCTGACGCATAAAGACAGACGGATGACGCCGCGCCTGCGCGAAGTTCAGCGGCGGCTCTGTGCCTTTTTGCGCGCTGAAAGCTTGCGTCTGTCTGGCGAGGATATCGCGGATTAAGCTTCGTTTTCTGCCAGAAAGCGTACGCATCCGATAAAGGGCAGGTTGCGATTGCGTTGGGCAAAGTCGATCCCGTAACCCACAACAAATTCATCAGGGATTTCAAAGCCGATCCAGTCGGCCTTAACACCCGTTTCGCGGCGCGTGGGTTTATCTAGAAGGGCAATGGTGCGCAGTTTGCGCGGCTTACGGCTTTGTAGAAGATGCAAAACATGCTCAAGCGTAAAGCCTGTATCGATAATATCTTCTACGACAAGCACATCGCGGCCTTCGATCTGGCCGCGGATGTCTTTTAGGATGCGCACTTCGCGAGACGATTCCATACCGTCGCCGTAAGAGCTCGCCTCGAGAAAGTCGACTTCGACAGGCAAATCAAGCTCGCGCACTAGATCAGCGATAAAGACAAAAGAACCGCGTAGAAGCCCAACGACCACTAGCTTGTCGGTGTCTTTGAACTCGGTCTTTATGGCACGGCTGAGCGCTTCGATCCGTGCCGCGATGGCTTTGGCCGAGATAAGTTCGTCGATCACATATGGACGCTGTGGCATGCTTCCCCCTTGAATTCTGCGCGCTACCATACGAAATGGGGGGCCACTGTAAACGCGAAACTTAAGAGGCCCCATGCCCAAACACGAAGAGACGCGGGTTTTGCCCTATAGCCCTGAGCAGATGTATCAGCTGGTGGGCGATGTGGCGCGCTATCCAGAGTTTTTGCCGTGGTGTTCTGCAGCGCGTGTGCGTTCGGTTACGCCGATTGATGACGGTGAGGAAATGCTGGCCGACCTTGTGATTGGGTTTCAGGTGTTTCGGGAACGCTTTGGTAGCCGCGTGCGCATGTTTGAAGGGGATGCGCGGATTGAAACCGAGTATCTGGACGGTCCATTCAAATATATGCGCTCAAATTGGCGGTTTGTTTCGGCGGAGGGCGGCTGTGAAGTGCGCTTTGATGTGGATTTCGAGTTCAAGAATTTTTTATTGCAGAAGGCTGGTGGGCTTTTCTTTTATGAGGCCATGCAGCGGATTGTGAAGGCCTTTGAGGCCCGTGCAAAGGAACTCTACGGATGAATGCACTTGAGACACTGGCGGCGTTCTATGAGACGCAGCGAGAGGCGGAGTTGCCTCGCTCGGCGACGGATGTGATGCGTCTTTGTCTGCTGGATTGGTTGATCGTAAGCCGCGCGGCCAAGGGAGACGCAGTGGCAGAGAGTGCGCTGGCGTATGCGGACGGGCAGGGCGAGGCTTCGCTTTTCTTTGGTGGTGGAGCGACTGCGCGGATGGCAGCGCTGGCCAACGGAACTGTGAGCCACGCGTTGGATTATGATGATACGCATTTTGCCCATATCGGCCATGTGAGCACGGTCGTAATCCCTGCTGCAGTCGCTGTTGGTGAGGCACGGGGCGCATCGTTTGAGACGATCTTGCGCGCGGCTTTGATGGGCGCCGAAGCGGCGACGCGCTTTGGGGTTTGGCTCGGTCGGGATCACTATCAGATTGGCTATCACCAGACCGCGACGGCTGGTGCAATCGGTGCGGCTGTGGCGGCGAGTGTAGCTGCGGGGCACAGTGACGCGCGGGCAGCCTTGAGTAACGCGGCGGGCTTTGCGGCTGGGCTGAAGGCGCAGTTTGGCACGGGGATGAAGCCTGTGAATGCGGGTATGGCGGCGGCCAATGGTGTCGAAGCTGTCTTGATGGCTGAAGCGGGGCTGTCTGGCTCTGAGGCTGTGTTTGAAGCCCTTGCAGAGACCCATCACGGGATCAAGGACAACGCGGCCTGGGACGGGATTGGCGAAACGTGGCTTTTTGAGGCAGTGACGCATAAGTTTTACCCTTGCTGCCATGGAACCCACGCAATGATTGAGGCGCTGAGCGAAGCTTTGCAGCGGATGCCCGCGCCTGAACGGATCACGGTGCGCACCCATCCACGCTGGATGAGCGTGTGCAACAAGCCAAGTGTTAAGGATGCGCTGGAGGCAAAGTTTTCATACTGCGCTTTGGCGGCGCTTTTGATACAAAACGGCGGCAGAGGTGTGGATGAAGCGGGATTGCAGAGCCTCTTTCCGATGACGGATGCTGCGCGAGCGGTCATGGCGCAGGTTGAGGTGATTGCGGTTGAGAGTGTGAGCGAGGAGGCGTCCCGTGTCACGCTTGAGGCGGGCGGACAAGTCGTTCAGGTGGAACATGACTTACGCGCGCCGATGAGCTTTGAAACGCGGCTTGAGAAGCTTTTGGCCAAGGGCGAGGGTGTTTTGTCAAAAGGTGAGGCGGCGCGTTACTGGGATGTTGTGCAGAGCGCAGATGTCACAGCGCTTCTGTCTGTAATCACCGAATAGAAAACTGAATGGAAAACGGGCGCCCCAAAGAGCGCCCGTATCACTTTAGGAGCTGTGGTCGTAGGCGCGTTCGCCGTGGACCGCGAGGTCAAGCCCGTTCACTTCTGTTTCCTGATCTACACGCAGAGGCGTGATCAGTGCACAGAACTTGAGCAGAGCGTGGCTCACCACGATTGTAAACACGCCGACGATGGCAAGGCTGCCGAGCTGTGCGGCCCATGAGCCAGCTCCGAAGGCAGCGATCATTATCGTTCCGAAGATTCCGCCGACACCGTGCACGGCAAAGACATCGAGCGTGTCGTCGATCTTGAGCTTATGACGAATGAGCGTCACAGCCTCTTGGCAAAGCACACCTGCGACTGCACCAATCAAAAGGGCTTCGACGGGGCCAACAAAACCAGAGGCTGGTGTAATGCTCGCCAGACCAGCGATTGTGCCTGTGACTATGCCGACAAGTGAGGATTTGCCGTATTTGATGCGCTCCCACAGCGCCCAAGTGAGTGAGGCCGTTGCGGCGGAGATGTGTGTCACGGTCAGGGCCATGGCTGCACCACCATCGGCTGCAAGCTGTGAGCCGCCATTGAATCCGAACCAGCCAACCCAGAGCATTGCTGCGCCGATAAAGACGTAGCCAGGGTTGTGCGGAGGTGTCGTTGCGTTGCGGCGCGGGCCGAGAGCCGCAGCGATCACGAGGGCTGCGAGGCCTGCTGTTTCGTGCACCACGATGCCGCCTGCAAAGTCACGCACGCCTGTTTCACCAAAAATACCACCATCTGACAGAAAGCCGCCGCCCCAGATCCAAGCCACAACGGGTGCATAGCACAGCAGCATCCAAAGGCCTGAGAAGAGCAGCACAAAGCCAAAGCCGATACGTTCGACATATGCTCCAACGATCAGGGCTGGGGTGATTATGGCGAAGGTCATTTGGAAGGCGAAGAAAAGAATTTCGGGGAGGCTGCCTGAGAGGCTGTCCGCATCAACGCCCCAGAGGAAGGCTTTGCCAAGGCCGCCCCAGTAAGCGTTGGCCCCGCCAAAGGCGATAGAATAGCCCACAGCAAGCCAAAGCACGCTCATCAAGCACGCGATGGCGTAGACCTGCATGAAGACGCTGAGCACGTTACGCGCACGGACAAGGCCGCCGTAAAAGAGCGCAAGGCCCGGTAGGGACATGAAGAGGACCAGCGCTGTTGCGACGATGATCCAAGCGGTGTCGGCTCCGTTCATTTTATCATTCCTTCTTTGCTTTGAAGTGCTCAAAGCGCAGGCGGAGTGCTGAAAGAAGGGGCGCGAACGCTTAAATCGCGGGCGTTTTGCGTATTGCCTGAATTTTAGGCAGTATTTAGGCGCTGCGCCTGAAAAATGAGCGCTATGTGGAGGCTGCCTTGAGTAAGAGCGCGAGGGCGTAGGCGCATGCCGCGTGTCGCACTTCGGCGCGACCAAGAGCGCCGAATTCGACCGTTTCTGTTTTGGTGACTCTGCCAAGTCGGGCAAGGCCAAAGCAGACGCGGCCTTCGGGTTTGTGCTCGGAGCCGCCAGGCCCTGCTATACCTGTGATGGAAACAGCAAGGCTGGCGTGTGAGCGTGCGAGCGCACCGTCGGCCATTTCGCTTGCGACATCTTCAGACACAGCGCCGTGGACGATAAGAGTTTGCTCTTTGACACCAAGCATCTCGCGTTTTGCAGCGTTGGAATAGGTGACAAAGCCACGCTCAAAGACATCAGAGCTGCCAGCAATATCTGTCAGGGCGGCGGAGACCATACCGCCGGTGCAGCTTTCGGCAGTTGCAAGTGTGAGGCCAGCGGTGCGCGCGGCTTGAAGGAGAGCCTCGGCGCTCACACCAAGAGCCCGTGCCAGACATAGGCTGCGAGGCCCACAGTGAGGGCTGCGGCGACACCTGCGATGATATCATCGAGCATCACACCCAAGGCATCGCCTCGCTGATCGGCCCACCCGATGGGGCCGGGTTTCAGGATATCAAAGAAGCGAAACCCAAAGAAAGCCACAAGCCAACCCGGCCAGAGCGCAAGGGCGTCCACGCCAGCGTGCGATGCGCCGATCAGAACTGGTAAAAGCGCAATCCACTGACCTGCGACTTCGTCTATGACAACTTCTGAAGGGTCGTGGTCATCCTGCCCTTCGATCATAACCGCCGTGGCCCACCAACCGATGAGAAAGGCCGCAAGCGCGCCGATTGCAACAAGCCAATAGCCGCCAACCAGATTGAGCGCATAGGCAACGGGGAGGGCGGCGGCAGAGCCCCAAGTCCCTGAAAATGGGCGCATATAGCCCACATAGAAAAATGTTCCTGCGAGTGTCGCGAGAGGTTTCATGATTTCACCAATGTTGCTGTTGCGATCGCGGCAATCCCTTCTTCGCGCCCTGTGAAGCCAAGGCGCTCTGAGGTTGTCGCTTTTACGGAAATACGGGATGCGTCCAGCTCCATAATGCGGGATAGCTCGGCTTGCATTGCGTCGGCGTGCGGGCCTATTTTGGGCTGTTCGCAGATGAGCGTGCAGTCGATATTGCTTATGTCATAGCCTCTTGAGCGGGCAAGTGCGCAGGCATGAGCAAGGAAGATATGGCTTGCAGCGCCCTTCCATTGGGGGTCGCTGGGCGGAAAGTGGCGGCCGATATCGCCTTCGGCCATCGCGCCATAGAGTGCGTCCGTGATCGCATGCATTCCGACATCAGCGTCAGAATGGCCTAACAGAGCTTTGTTGTGTGGAATTTTGACGCCGCAGAGTACGACATGATCACCTGTCGTAAAAGCGTGTACGTCAAACCCATTGCCAAGACGAATGTCCATGTTGCCCCTCAAGATACGCTCGGCGCGGATAAAATCCTGCGCGTGGGTGAGCTTTAGATTGTCTTCATCGCCCAGTGTGATCGTGACATCAAGCCCGGCACTGCGAGCAATCTCAACATCATCAAGCGCATCTCCTTGATGGGCGCGGTGTGCGGCGAGAATAGCAGAGAAGGCAAACCCTTGCGGTGTTTGGGCACGGAAGAGACCTTCGCGCGCATGGGTACCGGTGACGCGCTCATCAGAGCCCAACCAGAGCGCATCTGTCACAGGCAGCGCGGGGGCGGCAGCTTTGCTTGACCGGAGCGCCTCAATGACGCCTGAGATGGTGGCAGGGGAAACACAGGCGCGTGCAGCGTCATGTATAAGCACGTGGCTGAAATCTGCGCCATCAAGTGCTTCAAGGCCCGCGCGCACAGAGGCTGAACGGGTTTCACCGCCGTGAACGGCTTCAAGCCCAGCAGGAAGATATGCGTGATCATCTGGGTGCACCACAGCGATAACATGAGCGATGTCGCTATGTGATTTCAAGGCTTGATATGTCCAGTCAAAGACGCGCTGGCCAGCCAGTGCGCGCCACTGTTTGGGCAGCCCCGCGCCAGCACGGGTTCCGCGGCCAGCTGCGACAAGAATAGCGGCGATCTTCATCATGGATCCTTTCGTTAGAATGTCTTGTATCATTGAGGCGCGGAAGGGCAATGCGATGAAATAACGTGCAAACTGCTTAATTTTTGTGCAATAGCTTTGAGTGTAGGGTGCGAGCGGGCGTAAGAGCTTGAGACACTTATGAAAAGCCCCTTAGGGCTAAGATGAAGATGCGGACATAACAATGCAAAATAACAGCCAAATTCTGCTCCAAAATCCGCCAGTGGCACTTGCACCACTGGCTGGCATCACTGATCTGCCCTTCCGCAACCTTGTTTCCTCCTTTGGTGCAAGTTTTGTGGTCAGTGAAATGGTAGCCAGTCAAGAGATGGTGCAGGCCAAAAAGGGCGTCCGTGAAAAAGCAGAACTTGGCTTTGAAAGCGCCAATACGGCCGTTCAACTCGCTGGGCGTGATCCATATTGGATGGCAGAAGCTGCACAAATGGTGGCGGACAATGGCGCGCAAGTGATCGACATCAATATGGGTTGCCCAGCTAAGAAGGTCGTAGGAGGCTTGTCTGGATCGGCTTTGATGCGTGATCTGGACCATGCATTGAGGATGATTGAAGCGGTGACTGCGGCCGTCACCCTGCCTGTTACGCTCAAGACGCGCCTTGGCTGGGACGACGATAGTTTGAATGCAGCCGAGCTTGCTCAGCGCGCTGAGAGTGCGGGTGTAAAGCGTTTGGTAATCCATGGACGTACGCGCTGCCAGTTTTACAAAGGGCGGGCTGACTGGGCGGCTATTCGCGCTGTTAAAGACGCCGTGAATATACCTGTCTTTGCCAATGGTGATATTTGTAGCGCAAGTGACGCGCGTAACGCGCTTGAAGCCTCTGGCGCGGATGGTGTGATGATTGGGCGCGGTGCGCAGGGGCGGCCCTGGGCCTTGCAGCAAGTTGCCCATGAACTGGGCGATGCGTCAGCCCCATCTATTCCAGAAGGAACCGAATTTAGCGACATGATTACAGGGCATTATGAGGCGATGCTCACGTTTTACGGTGTTCAGCTGGGTGCGCGAATGGCACGCAAGCATTTGGGATGGTATATGGATGTGGCCAATACTCCTGTCGCGCTGCGGCGCGAGGTCCTGACCGCGACGGATACGGCGCAGGTGTTGCGTTTGATACCGCTCGCCACGACCGAGAGGAGCGCTGCATGAAAGATGCAGACAAACTCTGGGCATCCTTGCCGCTTCCAGCCTTATTGATTGGGGCGGATGATCGTATCGAAGCGGTAAACCCTGCGGCAGAACAGCTTTTGATGGGGTCCGAGAAAAGCCTTGCTGGTAAACCTTTGTTTGAAGCAGTGAGCTTTGAAAACGCGCTGAACGAAGCCTTTGAGCGGGCGCGGCGTGAGGATGCGCCGCTGTTTGTACGCGATGTCGGACTGGGGCGATCTGGTCGTGCTCTCGAGCGGTGCGATTTACAGCTTGCGCCTTATGAGGCGGCACGGATGCTGTTGCTGATCACGCCGTTGGCGCAGGTGAGCAATCTGCCCAAAGGCCGCCGTGCCAAAACAGCTGCGCGCTCTGTGATCGGTATGGCGGAGATGCTCGCGCATGAAATCAAGAACCCTTTGGCGGGCATTACGGGCGCTGCACAGCTCCTGTCGATGGGGTTGCGCGGAGATGATCTTGAACTCACAGATCTGATCGTTGCTGAGAGCCGCAGGATTGTGAAACTCTTGGAGCAAGTGGAGGAGTTCGGCAATTTGAGTCCGCCTGAACTGGCACCTGTGAACCTACACGATGTGCTCGATCGCGCGCGCCGCTCGGCGCAGCTTGGTGTGGGTGCGGATGTACAAATTATTGAAGAGTATGATCCGTCATTGCCGGAGGCTTGGGCTGATGCGGATCAGCTTTTGCAGGTTTTGCTCAACCTTTTGAAAAACGCAGCTGAAGCGGCGGGTGCGGGTGGTGTTATCCGCTTGCGCACATCGTATGAACACGGGTTTCGCCTGCGCACAGAAGATGGGCTGGGGCGACCTTTGCCGCTTCAGATCGAAGTGATTGATAACGGGCGCGGGATTGCGCCCGATATGATCGACGATATTTTTGAGCCCTTTGTTTCTGGCCGTGAGAACGGGACAGGGCTGGGGCTGGCACTTACAGCAAAAATTATGGCGGCACATGAAGGCTGGGTCTCGGTGCGTTCCGAACCTGGTGCAACAGTCTTTCGGCTGTCTTTGCCGCGTGCGCCTAGAGCGACTGAAAAGGAGAGTTAGATGGATGGCACGGTGCTTGTTGCGGATGATGACCGCACCATCAGAACGGTTCTGACCCAAGCGCTAACGCGCGCGGGCTGCAAAGTTCAGGCGACAAGCTCACTCACGACGCTTATGCGGTGGGTTGGCGAGGGGCTCGGTGATGTTGTGATCACTGATGTCATGATGCCTGATGGGAATGGGCTTGAGATGTTGCCCAAGATTGCCGCAGACCGACCTGACTTGCCTGTTATCGTTATTTCGGCACAGAACACCATCATGACGACGATCAAGGCAGCTGAGGCCGAGGCCTTTGATTATTTGCCCAAGCCTTTTGATTTGCCTGACCTGATGAAGCGAACGGCTAAAGCACTTGAGGTCAGCCGAAAGCGTGGTGGCGGGCGCGCGATGAATGTTTCGCCCGAGCCAAACGAACTGCCGCTTGTGGGGCGCTCTGTCCCGATGCAAGAGGTGTATAAGCTTGTGGCGCGTGTTCTAAACGCCAATTTGCCTGTTATCGTGACGGGCGAGAGCGGCGCGGGAAAGTCTCTTGTCGCCCGTGTCATCCACGATATGTCTGACAGGCGGACCCAGCCTTTTGTGGTTCTGACCGAAAGCGCTTTTGGTAAGAGCGGTGCGCTGGCCGATGTGCTCGCTGAGGCGGGGCAGGGCACAGTATTGTTTGAAGAGATCAGTGATCTGCCTGATGCCTATCAGATGAAAGCGGTACACCTCATGGACGCGGCTGGGCGAAATGGCCCGCGCTTTTTGGCGACGTCGCAGATGGAATTGTCCCAAGCGATGGCACAGGGCAAGCTGCGCAATGATTTGTTTTATCGTCTCGATGGGGCCGTCTTGAGCTTGCCGTCGTTGAGGGCGCGTGTGGAGGATATTGGGCTGCTTGCAGAGCATTTCCTAAGTCAGAGCCGCGCGACGGGGGCGGCGCACAGTTTTGCACCTGCGGCGCTGGAGGCGCTCAGACATTACAGCTGGCCCGGAAATGTGCGCCAGCTCGCAAATACTGTTGAGCGATTGGCCCTGACGGCACGCAGTGGCGAAATCAGCGAGACGGAAGTTGGATCGGCTTTGGCCGCGCAGCCAGCTTTGGCGCCGAGCCTCGGGTCTTTGTCTGACGAAAAGCTCGCAGAAAGCGTTGCGCGCCATGTGAAGCGTTACTTTGATTTGCACGGTGATGCTTTGCCTCCCCCCGGACTTTATGCACGGATTTTACGCGAAATGGAGCTGCCTCTGATCGAGATCGCACTGGATGCGACAGGGGGTAATCAGGCCAAATGTGCTGATTTGTTGGGGCTCAACAGAAATACCTTGAGAAAGAAGATCACCGACCTCGATATAAGCGTGACACGGCGTCGCAAATTGATGTAAAACCGCAACAGAAGCGTGGCGGCCTTGCATCATGCGAGGTTCAAGCCACCAGATTTGGCGGTTGAGGGTTGATGCAACACAGTATGGGGGAGGCGTAAGCGTGGCCTCCCGACCACATAAGTTAAGCTGGAACCGGTTGAGCAAGCTGCGTCGTCGTAGACGTGTGCAGAACTTTGCGACACTCGGATTGGTGATTCTGGGGCCAGTTCTTGTCCTAGCGACCTTCCTTGTGTTTGGTCCTTTTGATCAAGGCGCGCGGTCTCCGGCGCTTCGGATCGTTCTGCTGGCTGATCTTGTTTACGTTTTGCTTGTCGCGGCGCTTGTTATGCAGCGCGTGGCCAAGATGATTGCGGCGCGGCGCTCGCGCTCGGCGGGGTCAAATTTGCACCTTCGCTTGACTGGTGTCTTTGCAATCATGGCCTTGATCCCGACTGTGACTGTGGCGATTTTTGCTGTGCTGACTGTGAACCTTGGCCTTGAAGGCTGGTTTTCAGACCGCGTCAGGCAAGTGGTTGGTTCTTCTCTCTCCGCCGCTGAGGCTTATGAGGGTGAGCACCGTGACAACTTGATGCGCAATGCACAGTCTTTGGCTCGGGTGATTGACTTTGAACATTCGCTCACGCCGTTTATGCGCGACCCAGATTTGCGTGAGGTTCTGACGCTTGGGCAGCAACGCTTTCAGCCCGATATGCGTGAAGCCTATGTGATCGACGGGGTCGGAGAACTTAAAGCTCGTGGTGAGCGCTCTTATCTTTTCAACTTTGAAAAACCGAGTGCTGCCAAGATCGAAGAGGCCCGTGAGGTTGGCATCGCGGTTATTCAGGATTGGAATAACAATGAGTTTCGCGCCATCGTACCGCTGGCGACATTTCCAGACAGATTGGTTTATGTGAGCCGTGACGTGGACGGGCAAATTCTGAACCTGTTGAGTGAAACTCAGGAAAACGTGCGCCTTTACAATCAGTTGGAAAGCGATCGCGGGCAAGTCTTGTTTCAGTTCGGTCTGGTTTATCTGGGGTTTGCTGTCATTCTTATTCTTGCAGCCGTATGGCTTGGGCTATGGTTTGCCGAGCGGCTATCACGCCCAGTTGGGCGGCTGACAAGCGCCGCCCAGAGGGTCGGCGAGGGCAATCTTGATACGCAGGTGATCGAAGAAGAGGGTGATGACGAAATCAGCCAGCTGAGCCGCTTGTTCAACCAGATGACCCGTCAACTCAAAGGTCAGCGTGATCGCCTTTTGGAGAACACCGAACAAATTGAACGGCGTCGGCGCATGTTTGACTCTGTTTTGAGTTCTGTGACCTCTGGCGTTGTTGGCTTGGATGCCGAGGGGCGGGTTGCCTTTGTGAACCGTTCTGCAGAGCGACTGCTGGATTGGGAAAGCACCAAAGACACTCTGGAGCTACGCGTTGCTGTGCCTGAGTTCGGTCCGATCTTTGAGGCGGTGTTGCAGAGCAGTAGCGGGATCGTTCAGGACGAGGTGAAGGTCACGCGGGCAGGACATCTGGAGAACTTGCTGGTGCGTATGTCGGTGCGCGAGGGCGAGAACGGCCAAATTGAAGGCTATGTTGTTGCTTTTGACGATGTGACCGATCTTGTAAGTGCGCAGCGCATGGCGGCTTGGGGTGATGTTGCACGGCGCATTGCGCATGAGATCAAGAATCCATTGACGCCGATCCAGCTTTCGGCGGAGCGTATCAAGCGCAAATTTTCACGCGAACTGCCTGAAGCAGACGCGTCAAAACTATCAGAGCTGACTGATGTTATTGTGAGACAAACCAATGACTTGCGCCGCATTGTTGATGAATTTTCCAAATTTGCGCGGATGCCTGAGCCTGAGCGTCGAGCAGAAGATCTCTGCACGCTGTTGAGCGGAGCGATTACACTTCAAAAGGCGGGACAACCTGATGTCCGTTTTGATGTTGATCTTGGTGGAGAGCCACTAGAAGGCCAGTATGACGCAACCATGATCGGGCAAGCTTTGACAAATCTGATCAAGAATGCCGGCGAAGCCATTGAGACGCGCAGAGAAGAACTGGGGGGAGACATAGTCCCACAGATCAAGATCTCAGCGCGGCGCGTCGATAATGATGCAGAAATTTCCATTTCGGACAATGGCATCGGCCTTCCTGAAGACCGCGCCAAGCTTTTTGAACCCTATGTGACCACACGGGACAAGGGCACAGGGCTTGGCCTGCCGATTGTGAAGAAGATTATCGAAGAGCATGGCGGTAGCCTCAAACTAGAGGATGCCGCGCTTTTTGAGGGCGAAAGCCACCACGGAGCAATGGCTCTGATACGGCTGCCTCTGAGTTTGGGCAGTGAAAGTGACATTAAACAAGATACCAGTGCGGAATGAGGGCAATATGAGCGATATTCTGATTGTAGATGACGAACGCGATATTCGGGAGTTGATCTCGGATATTTTGGAGGATGAGGGCTTTACAACAAGGCTCGCAGGGAACTCAGACGATGCGATGAAAGAGGTGCATGAGAAGCGCCCCGGCCTTCTTATCCTCGATATCTGGCTCAAAGACAGCAAGATGGACGGTATCGATATTCTTAAAGCCGTGAAGACTGATTACCCCGAAGTGCCTGTGGTGATTATTTCGGGGCACGGTAATATCGAGATCGCTGTCGCTGCGATCCGTCAGGGGGCATATGACTTTATCGAAAAGCCCTTCAATATCGACCAGCTTTTGGTCGTTATTCGTCGCGCCATGGAGACGTCGAGGTTGCGGCGCGAGAACATCGAGCTGCGCCGAAAAGAGACCGTCCCATCAGAGATGATCGGTAGTTCGGCTGCATTTCGTGCGATGCAGGGGCAGTTGGATAAGGTCACAAAATCAAACGGTCGCGTGATGCTGTCGGGGCCTTCTGGTTCGGGCAAGGAAAGTGCTGCACGCTATATCCATAGCAATTCCAACCGTGCAGCGGCGCCATTTGTGACAGTTGGATGTGCTGCCATCGAACCTGACCAGATGGAAAACGTGCTTTTCGGGCGCGAAAGTCCCGAAAAGGGTGTCGAAATGGGCCTGCTGGAAGAGGCCAATGGCGGGATCATTTATTTTGATGAGATTGCAGATATGCCGCTCGGTACGCAGTCCAAAATTCTGCGTGTGCTCGTCGATCAGCAGTTTTTGCGCGTTGGTGGCGCCAATAAAGTCAAAGTTGATCTGAGGGTTGTCTCGTCGACGTCCAAGAATTTGGAGAGCGAAGTGTCGGCAGGACGCTTTCGCGAAGAGCTCTATCATCGCTTGAATGTAGTTCCGATTGCTGTGCCCTCTTTGGAGGACAGGCGCGAGGATATCCCGTTGCTTGCGCAGCACTTTATTGAGCGATTGAACAAAGATCAGGGGCTGGCTCAGCGTGTCGTGAGCGAGGAAGCCCTAGCGCTTTTGCAGACGATGACTTGGCCTGGGAATTTGCGTCAGTTGAAAAACATGATCGAGCGGCTGCTTATTTTGGGCGACAGCAACGGGGACATTAGCGCCAAAGAACTCTCTGCTGGTGAAGCGCTGCAGGGCAATGATGATAGCGGCAAGATTGTCTTGCCGAGTGTCATGGCAACATTGCCTCTCCGTGAGGCGCGAGAAGAATTTGAGCGCGAGTATTTGCTCACCCAAATCAACCGTTTTGGCGGCAATATCTCTCGCACGGCTCAGTTTGTCGGAATGGAGCGCTCGGCCTTGCATCGCAAGCTTAAATCCCTTGGTGTTGTGACCTCAAACCGCTCTGGGGCGAGGATTGCTGAACATGAAGGTGAGGAAGAGTAGCACGCCTACGGGGATACGATCTGCCACGTGCCACCTTGGTTGCGGATGACGCAGCTTTCGGAGCTTAGCTTTGGGAAGTGGGTCGTGGCGGCAGGCGGCGTTGCAGCCTTGAGAGGGTCTTTGCAGGCAGGCAATCGTATAAATTCATAGCCCTTTTGGCGCATGCAGAGATCAACGGCTTCAGTGCGCAGGGTGATGTTTGCATCCTCTGTGATGTATTCTGGCGGCAAAAAGAGGCCGGGGTGTCGGGTGCAGACGTTGTTGCTGTCACAGAGCAGTCGTGGCGGGAGTTGTCGTCCAGGAATAACGCGGGTCACATTGCGCACCGGCACGTCGCGGGCAGCCGCGACTTTGCAGCTTGTCTCTGTGTCTTTTGCTGTCTGGATGCTAACACCTTGTTTATAATAAACATTCAGTGGCATACAGCCCGACAGGAAAAGCGCAGCGGCCCAAATAAAGCGTGTTTGGTACATCTGTTTCCCCAAGGTATATGAGCCACTGTGGCGG
This sequence comes from Lentibacter algarum, assembly GCF_040580765.1. Classification (GTDB taxonomy): domain Bacteria; phylum Pseudomonadota; class Alphaproteobacteria; order Rhodobacterales; family Rhodobacteraceae; genus Lentibacter; species Lentibacter algarum. The sequence goes on from NZ_CP158687.1 coordinate 1,441,372, forward strand.
AGATGTTGCGTCAAGTCATTTGCTTAAGAGCGTGGACATGGTCTAAAGGCGGAGAAATGCCTATAGCATCAGTATGACAAAGGAATTGACGCCTTGAGGCGCTTCTGGCACGAAACCTCACCAAGGATTGGGGAAGACCTATGAAAGTGATCATTTGCGGGGCAGGGCAAGTTGGCTGGCAAATTGCGCGCCATTTGTCCGGAGAAGCCAACGACGTCACTGTCATTGATAGCAACCCTGATCTCGTGCGCCGCGCGATGGATACTTTGGATGTCCAGGGGTTTGCGGGCTTTGCGTCATATCCTGATATTCTCGACAAAGCGGGGGCGCGCGATGCTGATATGGTTATTGCAGCGACCCATTCGGACGAAGTGAATATGGTGATCTGTCAGGTCGCTCACTCGATTTTTTCGGTTCCGCGCAAAATTGCGCGATTGCGCTCTCAGAGCTATCTAACGGCGATCTACTCAGACCTTTACCGCCGTGACCACTTGCCGATTGATGTTGTGATCAGTCCTGAGAGGGAAGTGGCCGAAGCGGCGCTGCGCCGTCTTTCAGCACCATCTGCCTTTGACATCGAGACGTTTATGGGGGGCAAAGCGCAGGTTTTGGGGATCAGGCTTGAAGCTGATTGCCCTGTGATCAACACGCCTTTGCGCCAGCTTTCCGACCTGTTTTCAACGTTGAAGGTGATCGTGATTGGCGTGCGTCGCAAGGGGCGATTGTTTGCGCCAGATGCTGGTGATCAGCTTTTTGTTGGTGATGAGTGCTATCTTTGTATCGCTCGTGAAGATGTGCCGCGCACACTTGAAGTCTTTGGCAAAAGCTCAGCGAAGCAAGAACGTGTTGTGCTGATTGGTGGAGGGAATGTCGGCCTTACCGTGGCGCAGGCCCTTGAAAAGCACGAAACACGGATCAGAGCGAAAGTCATTGAGCGGAACAGAACTACGGCAGAACACGCAGCCGACGCATTGGAGCGCACGATTGTACTCAACGGCGATGGATTGGATGTGGCTCTTTTGGCTGAGGCCAATATCGAGCGGGCAGATGCCGTGCTTTGTGTAACCGATGACGACAAGACAAACCTGTTGGCCGCTGTCCGTGCCAAGAGCGAGGGCTGCAAAATGGCGATTGCCCTCATCAATGACCCGACCCTGATCCCGCTTATGGCGCCAATGGGCATTGACGCCTATATCAATCCGCGCGCAACGACCGTGAGCTCTATCTTGCGCCATATTCGCCATGGCCGCGTGAAAGGCGTTTACTCTATCGGAGATGCCGAGGCAGAGATTATCGAGGCAGAAGTTCTTTCGACGTCGCCAATTTCTGGGCAGGCCATACGGGATATTCCGTTTCCTGAGGGTGTGCTCATTGGCGCGCTTATGAAAAACGGCGAAGTGATAAAGCCGCATGGGGGCACCCGGGTCGAAGAGGGCGATGTGATTGTGCTTTTCGCTATGGCGGCAGATGTGCCCGAGGTGGAGCGATTGCTGCAAGTCACGATCGACTTTTTCTAAGCCATGAAGCGCCTCGCCGAGATCCCTCTCTTTTTGCAGCTCACGTTGTTGGCGTCTCTTTCGATGTATGTTCCTGCCGTTCACGCGCTGAACTGGAACAACCACCACGAAGCGCGCGTCTTTTTCTACGCGGGGTCTCTGGGGCTGTTTGTTTCGATCTTGATCGTGATCACGCTGAGCTCGGGACGAACGCGCCGACGTGGTGGGCTTGGTAATCTGGCGGCTGTGGTTGCGGCATATTTCATGCTGCCGCTTTTGTTGGCGGTCCCTTTTTACGAGGCGGTTCAAACAACAAGCTTTCTCAATTCATATTTTGAGATGGTTTCAGCTTTTACCACAACGGGTGCGCCACTTTTTGAGCCGGGTCGGCTTTCGGGAACCATGCACCTTTGGCGCGCGCAGGTTGGCTGGCTTGGGGGCCTGTTTGTTTGGATCACGGCGGCGGCTGTTCTTGCCCCTTTGGCGCTTGGCGGGTTTGAAGTCACCGCTTCTGCAGAACCTGGGCGCGGAGATGTCCCTTTGGACCGTTATGTGCCTGCCAATGATGCGAGGCGCCTCATTCGGGGCTTGGCGGGGCTTGCGCCGCTCTATGTCGGGCTGACAGCTGTTTTGGCGATTTGCTTGATCATTATTGGAGACACACCCCTTGTGGCTGTGATCCACGCCATGGCCACACTTTCTACCAGCGGCATCTCTGCGACAGGTGGGCTTGAGGGCAGTGCTTCGGGATTGCGGGGAGAATTTGTTATATTCCTGTTTTTATTCTTCGGTTTGTCACGGCTGACTTTTTCGACGGATACGATCACAACGGGGCGGCATGGGCTTCACAACGACCCCGAATTTCGCATGGGGATGATGATTGTTATAGGGGTGACGTTTTTGCTTTTTGCGCGTCATTGGGTTGCGTCTTTTGAAGTTGCTCAAGAAGAAAACATCGTTTTGGCGCTGCGCGCCCTCTGGGGCAGCTTTTTCACAGTCATGTCGTTTTTGACGACAACCGGATTTGAAAGCGCGGATTGGGAGGCTTCACGGGGCTGGTCTGGTCTGGGTGCACCGGGGCTTATTCTTTTGGGGCTTGCGCTTATTGGTGGTGGCGTTGCCACAACGGCAGGGGGCGTGAAACTATTGCGCGTCTATGCGCTGTATTTGAACGGTCTGAGAGAGATGCAGCGCCTTGTGCACCCGTCTTCTGTCGGGCGGGCCAGTAGCCAAAGCCGACGCATACGCTCAAAGGGGGCTTATGTTGCATGGATTTTCTTTATGTTGTTTGCACTCTCTATGACTTTTGTGACGCTTGTCCTCACATTTACAGGGGTTGGATTTGAGGAGGCCATGGTCTTGGCAGTTGCAGCGCTGTCGACAACGGGGCCTTTGGTACATGCCGCTGCAGAAACGCCAATCATGCTGGGACAGTTGAGCCCCGCAGCCAAACTGACGCTCTGCGGCGCGATGGTTGTTGGGCGTCTTGAGACACTCGCAATTATAGCAATGTTTAACCCCGCCCTCTGGAGAGATTGAAAACCTTAGGGTTGTGTTGCGAGTGAAGCGCGCAAGCAACAGAATTGGATGGTCTGCGCGTTTTGGGGGTTTAAAGTTTCTGTGCCGCAAGACATACTGCGGTATACACACGGCCGATGCACGGCCGGAAACTGACAATAAGGCATTAGAACCATGGCTTCCGACCGTCAAAACCTTCAGGATGCGTTCCTGAACCACGTCCGTAAGACAAAAACACCAGTGACCATCTTTCTGATCAACGGCGTTAAGCTTCAGGGCGTGATCACTTGGTTTGACAATTTCTGCGTGCTGCTGCGCCGCGATGGCCAGAGCCAACTTGTATATAAGCATGCGATCAGCACAATTATGCCTGCGCAGCCTATTTCTCTTTATGAGGGTGAAGAAGCTCAGTGAGCGAACATGATCCGGCGCTGACGAGGGCGTGGGTTCTTCACCCCGAAATCCGCAAAGACGAGCAAAGCCGAACGCCTGCACACGCGCTTGAAGAAGCCGTGGCGCTCGGAGAAGCCATGCCGGGGCTCGAGATTATCGGCTCAGAAGTTGTGAAGCTAAAGAAGCCACACGCAGGGATGCTGTTTGGCAAGGGTAAGCTTGACGAAATCAAAGAACGGCTTGAGGCAGGCGACGTAGAGCTTGTTTTGATCGATGGGCCTGTAAGCCCCGTTCAACAACGCAATCTCGAGAAAAAGTGGGGCGTCAAGATTCTTGACCGCACGGGGCTTATTCTTGAGATTTTCTCGGATCGTGCACGCACGCGAGAGGGTGTTTTGCAAGTTGAGATGGCGGCGCTGAGCTATCAGCGAACGCGGCTTGTACGCGCGTGGACGCACCTCGAACGTCAGCGAGGCGGTCTTGGTTTCGTTGGGGGACCAGGTGAAACCCAGATCGAGGCAGACCGTCGTGCGATTGATGACCAGCTTGTGCGCTTGCGCCGTCAATTGTCCAAGGTTGTCAAAACGCGTGAACTGCACCGTAAGAGCCGTGCGAAAGTGCCTTATCCGATTGTTGCGCTAGTCGGGTATACCAATGCCGGCAAATCGACGCTCTTTAACCGTCTTACAGGCGCGGATGTTTTTGCAAAAGATATGCTTTTCGCAACGCTCGATCCAACTATGCGCAAAGTGACGCTTGGGGAGTCCGGACTTGAAGTCATCATGTCCGATACTGTGGGCTTTATCTCGAATTTGCCAACCGAATTGGTAGCTGCCTTCCGTGCGACGCTTGAAGAAGTCTTGAGCGCTGATCTGATCCTTCATGTGCGTGATATTGCGCATTCTGAAAGTGAGGCTCAGGCCAAAGATGTGACCAAGATCCTTGAAAGCCTCGGCATTAATGACGAGACGCCACTCTTTGAGGTGCTCAATAAAACCGATCTGCTGGAGCCTGAAGACAAAGAAGCTGTTGAGACACAAGCCGCGCGCAGCGACACGGTGTTTGCGGTGTCGTCAATTACAGGTGATGGGTTGGAAAGCTTGCTCGCAGCCGTGGCAGAGGCCCTTCAAGCCAGCGCCAAAACCGAGGCCTTAAGTCTAACCTTTGCGGAGGGACGTAAGCGAGCTTGGCTCTTTGCGCAAGGCGTGGTTGAGGATGAGCGGCAGACAGATGAGGGCTATACGCTGAAGGTCAGATGGACGCGCAAACAGTCAGAGCAATTTGCGCGTCTTTGATTGCTTAGTCAGATTTGGGCGTCAGCACTGTTTCTCCTACAGATGCGGCGCGTGCGAGGCCTTCATCCAGTGACATGGTGATATACTCGCCGCGCCGCCAGAGCTGCGCAAGATCGTCATAATGACGGGATAGGGGATGGCCTGATTGGCCTGTGGAGGTGATGAATATCGAGCTGTCAGGATCGGTGAAGTCATAGACGCCACGATAGCCTGCAGCATGGACGTTTTGAAATGGCTCTGGCCCTGTTCCGCGTGTGCGCCCGCGCATCAGCGTATTGTCTCCACCAGATGTGCTTTGGCGAATGTTGACGAAATGACGCAAAACAGACACCTCGCCCAACACAGGGTGATCATGTGTTGCTTCGTGGGCATCTCCCCAGCGGAGCGCTTCTATTGATGTTCCGTAGACCTCGTTGAGCCAAACAAGTGCATCATCAAGGGACATGCGCGCGATGTCTGCACAGGTCTCTGTTGCAGATGATTGGATGATATTGCACCAGACACCAGCGCCATCAATATTACGGAAAACGCGCTCGATAAACAACGGCTCGAGATGAGGAAACTCTTCCGCCAATGGGCCAAGCTCGTCCTTGATGATCCGCTCCTGTAAGAATCGCATCCATGCGGCATAGATCAACGGCTCTGGTAGGTGCTCGTTCATGCTGCCTGTCCAGCCGGCCAGCAGGTTGAGTGCGATCTGGCGGCGGCGCTCTGGAGTGCCTTCTGGAGCGGCTTCGCCTGTAAACCAGAGGTCAGCAGCAACCAGTGGCAAAATTGTGCGCGCTGTCGTGCTGGTGATATCTAGTTGCGCCTCAACAAAGCTTTCGCGGCTGTGAGCTTTGCGTCCTTGCATGAGACGCTGCCAGCGCTGAATACGCTGACTGTCGCCCCATTCGTAGGAGACATGTAGCGGAAAGGGGCGTTCAAGCAGTTTGTTGTTGGTATTGCCAACAATTCCGCCTGTAGGCCGTATGAACTCTGGGTTGGCCGTCGCGGGAAAATAGCCTTGCCAGCGGTTCTGTGTCAGCCAGCCGCGCGAGGGAATCCGACCTTTGCTTTCGGCTTCTGCAGGACGGCGCGGCATAGCACCGATTGTTTTCATGGCAATGTTGTCTTTGTCCGCAAGCGTCAAATTTTGGGACGGTGCAATGTAGAGCGCGCTGGCTGTCAAAGCGTCGTCAATGTTTTGTGCGCGCATGATATGAAAGCCAGCGCTCATTGACGTATCGTTCGGCTCAAGGGCTGTCCACGCGAGGGCTGCGACATGGCCTGCGGGTGTCACGGCACCTACATTACGAAAGCTTGGAGGGAGAACGGGGCCGTTATCTGTGCTGTGAAGTGTGAGGGTGATTGAGGGTTCGTCTTTGATCTTGATGATTGAACGTCGCGACACAAAGGGCTTGTAGCCGTCGGGAGTCCGATACTCTTCACGGTTGTTTGGGTTCAGTTCTTCAATGAAGATATCCTGATCATCCAAATAGGAAGATGTTAAGCCCCAACCGAGGCTTTCACTGCGGCCAACAAGTATGAGCGGCATCCCAGGAATGGTTGCGCCGATCACTCCCCCTGAGGAAAGCTCAAGGCGTGCGAGATACCATATCGCGGGCGCGGTAAGTCCAAGGTGAGGATCATTGGCGAGTAGCGTGCCGCCTGTCGCAGAGCGCGAAGGCGCAGCAGCCCAAGCATTGGATGCCCCTGCCAAACCCCGCGGCTGAAACGGTGAGAGCGGGTGCTGCGGCAGGCTTTTGGCCCGCGCGATTTGAGTCCCAAAACCCGCCGACGGAAAGAGGCTTGCGTAGGCGGGAAGGGCCGCTACGCCTGTGCCAGGCATGTCTGGAAGCAAATCTTTGAGGCGGGTGTCATTATCCAGCGAAAGAGAGGTGCGTGCGCGCAGAATTTCATCTGCGGCATGGCCAGAGAGCTGAACGGCCATAAGCTTGAGAATGGCGATGGAATCTTCGGGCCGCCACGGTGAGATGGGGGCATTGAAGAGGAACATTTCGGGGGCACCGCGGCCCAATGCGCTTTCGTTAATTTCAGCAAGGCGGGCGTTAACGCCCGCGGCGTAGGCCTCTAGCGCAGCCAGTGTCTCTGCGTCTTGGGCTGCAACAGAGCTGCGTGCGAGAGAATAGATATCAAAGCGGCGCAGGAGCTTGTCGACAGGCAGAGTTGCCGATCCGAACACTTCAGACAATCGGCCTTGAGCGGTTCGGCGCATCACCGTCATTTGCCATAAACGGTCCTGTGTATGCGCATATCCAAGTCCAAAGAAGACAGCGGCATCTTCCTCTGAAAAGATATGAGGCACATTGGAATGGTCGCGCAATATGCGTGTAGGCGCGGTCAGGCCTGAGACATCGAGAGCTTTGTCGTAGTCAGGCAGGGAGCGTGAGGCCAGATAATAGACGCCCATCACGGCAATCACCGAGAGCACGACCAGAACGGATGCGATCCGCAATAACCACCGAAACACTAACAGCATGAACGTCCCTTGTTCTTTAATCAGGCTTTTGGCTTGCCAAGTTGCCCCGCGCCCGACACAAACGATAAGACGTTTGAATGCAAGGGGAAAGACTATGGCGAAACTCGCTTTTCTAGGGCTTGGTGTAATGGGATATCCGATGGCTGGCCACCTGAAAGCCGCAGGGCATGATGTTTCAGTGTATAACCGCACATCCGCTAAAGCGGAGGCTTGGGCGAAACAGCATGGCGGCCAGGCCTGTGTGACGCCACGCGAGGCTGCCGAAGGGGCTGAGTTCGTTATGGCCTGCGTGGGCAATGACGATGATTTGCGCGCCATTTGTCTCGGAGACGATGGTGCCTTCGCGGGCATGGCGGCAGGCAGCTGTTTTGTGGACCATACGACTGTATCCGCAAAAGTCACCGCCGAGCTCTACGGGACGGCCAAAGAGATGGGTGTCGCATTCGTCGATGCGCCCGTGTCAGGCGGACAAGCGGGCGCTGAGAACGGTGTTCTGTCTGTGATGTGTGGTGGTGACGCTGTGGAATATGCTCGCGCAGAGCCCATTATGGCCGCCTATGCTCGCATTTGCCGACGGATCGGCGAGAGCGGTGCTGGGCAAATGACAAAGATGTGCAACCAGATCGCGATTGCCGGACTTGTCCAGGGTTTGTCTGAAGCGCTTCATTTTGCTCAGGAAGCGGGTCTCAACGGACGCGATGTGGTTGAGGTGATTTCGCAAGGCGCAGCGGGCAGCTGGCAGATGAGCAATCGTCACGAAACAATGTTGGATGACAAGTTCGAACACGGTTTTGCCGTTGACTGGATGCGCAAGGACCTTGGAATTTGCCTCGAGACAGCGGATGAAATTGGCGCAAGCCTGCCCGTAACGGCGCTTGTTGATCAGTTTTATAAGGACGTCCAAAAGATGGGGGGTGGCCGTTGGGACACCTCCAGCCTCATCAAGCGGCTCGGGTCTAAAGCCTAGGGGTACGCCGCCTTTGGCGACGCCATATTGGGGGCTTTGCCCCCAGACTCTCAAGATGTTTGAGACAGAAAAGAAGTTGCAGCGGCCTAATGGGCCGTTGCGTTTGAAAAAAGTTGGATGACAACAATCCCGGCTATAATCAGACCTAAACCAGCGATAGCAGGGAGGTCGAGTTTTTGGCCAAAGACTGCATACCCGATCAGCGCGATGAGAATAATGCCAAGGCCCGACCAAAGCGCATAAACGATACCGACAGGCATGTAGCGCAGGGTCAGCGCCATGAAGTAAAAGCTGATCGCGTAGCCGACAATCACAAGCACCGAAGGCCAAAGCCGCGTAAACTGCTGGCTGGCCTGCATGGCTGAGGTTCCTATCGTTTCAAAAGCAACTGCGATAGCGAGGTAGAGGTAGGGCATGGGGGATTCCTTTAGATCGGTAACTCTGTTGTATCCTTGATGCTCTCCATCACAAAGCTTGCCGACACATCCGCCATGGAAACTTCTGCGATCATCTTTTGATAAAGCCTGTCGTAACCGGCCATATCTGCAACATGAGCGCGAATAAGGTAGTCCAGATCGCCCGACATACGAAAGACACCCGTGATTTCAGGGATCGAGCGCGTGGCACGGGCGAAAGCTGCGGACCATCCCGCAGCATGCTTCTCAGCGCGCACCTGAATATAGACTGTCAGCCCAAGACCAAGCTTTGGCGCATCAAGTAGAGCCACTCGTTTGCGGATGAGACCAGCATCTTGCATGTGTTTTATACGGCGCCAACAGGCGTTACGAGATAGGCCGATTTCGAGACTGAGCATGTCGAGCGAGATATCGCAGTCACGTTGTAGCTGCCGTAGGACCTTACGATCCATTTCATCCTGTCCCAAAATTTGCTCTCCTTGTGTGAAATTGTCTCACATGAAGAGTAAATTAGGTGATTTTTGGGACAAAGGGAACACTGTGATGCGCTACTTAGGACAAGAACAGAACACACAGGAGCGCCGACATGATTGCAAAGCTGTTTTTAAACCACCCAGACTCTGTAAACGAGACTTATTTTGAGCATATGCGCTTTGCGCTCTGGTTTGCGTTTTGGCTGGGAGCAGCCGCTTTTGCAGCGTTGGTGCATGCCGTTATCCCCGCTGCATTTGAAAAGACTGGAAGTAGGATTATTGCAAAGCTTTATGAGCGAACACACAATCGGGGGCGCTGATGTGCCGTTGGGCTGCGTATCTTGGGGCGCCTATCTTCATTGAAGACCTTGTTACTAAGCCTGGTCATTCCCTGATTGTGCAATCGCGGGCGGCAGAAGAGTGCAAAACGTCGATCAACGCGGATGGCTTCGGCATCGCTTGGTATCACGCACGCCCTGAGCCTGGGCTATACCGAGATGTGTTTCCAGCGTGGTCTGATCCAAACTTGAAAGCGTTGTGTGCGCAGGTGAAATCCCATGCTTTCATCGCTCATGTTCGAGCCTCCACGGGCACGGCGATCAGCCGCAACAACTGTCATCCGTTCACCTATGGCCGCTACAGTTTTGTCCACAATGGACAAGTTGGAGGCTATGACGGCTTTCGGAAGACAGCGGATATGATGATCGAGGAGAGCTATTACCCACATCGCAAAGGTGCGACCGACAGTGAAGCGCTTTTTCTTATTGCTTTGGGCGAGGGGCTTGAGGCTGATCCCGTAGGGGCAATGGGGCGCGCTGTGGCACGACTTGAAGCCCTGGCGCGCAGGAGCGGTGTGCTTCCGTTTATGCGATTTTCAGCTGCGCTTTGTGACGGCCAACGGCTCTATGCGTTTCGCTATGCCTCAGATGAGAACGCTCCAACGCTCTACAATCGCTGGAGTGAGAGCCGGAAGGGCTGGGCGATTGTGTCGGAACCTTTGGTCGATGGGGAAGGGGGATGGTGTGCGCAAGAGGCAGGAACTGTTGCTATTTTTGAAGGCACGAAAGTGTCCTTTGAACGCTTTGCACCTGAGTGCGCTCCGGCCTAGCTTTTTACAACCGTCTAAAGTGAATAGAAAAAAGGCGCCCTGTTTCCAGAGCGCCTCTTTTTTGATTTAGCCGATTATCGCATTGAGCGTCGCGCTCGGGCGCATCACAGCGGCGAGCTTGGCTGCATCAGCGTGATAGTAGCCGCCCGTATCTGCGGGCTTGCCTTGCGCTGCTGCGAGCTCGGTAACGATTGCCGCTTCGCCATCTGCCAAGGCTTTGGCGACAGGAGCAAACTCAGCCGCAAGGGCCGCGTCGTCTGATTGAGCCGCCAAGGCTTCGGCCCAGTAACGGGCAAACCAGTAATGGCTGTCGCGGTTGTCAGGCTCTCCAACTTTGCGCGAAGGCGAGCGGTTGTCATCCAAGATGCCCTGAGTGGCGGCATCAACAGCCTTGCCCAGAACGCGTGCTTTCTCGTTGCCTTTGGCGTCAGCCAAGAATTGCAAGCTTTCGCCCAAGGCGCAGAACTCACCCAAGCTGTCCCAGCGGAGGTGGTTTTCCGCGTCAAGCTGTTGCACGTGCTTGGGAGCTGAGCCGCCAGCACCTGTTTCAAAGAGGCCGCCACCTTGCATCAGCTTTACGATCGAAAGCATTTTGGCCGATGTAGCGAGCTCAAGGATCGGGAAGAGATCGGTCAGATAGTCGCGCAACACGTTGCCTGTGATTGCAATGGTATTTTCGCCCTTTGTGATTGTCTCAAGTGAGGCGCGCGTGGCTTCGCGCGGGGCCATGATTTCAAATTTGTCAGCAACGCCTTTTGCTTCAAGGATAGGCTTCACATATTTGATAAGCTCGGCATCATGAGCGCGCGCTGCGTCAAGCCAGAAGATTGCACGGAAACCTGTCGCACGTTGGCGATCAATCGCAAGGTTTACCCAGTCTTCAATCGGCGCTTGGCGCGCGGAGGCCGAACGCCAGATGTCACCCGCTTGGACTGTGTGGCTGTGAAGCACGGTGCCGTCTTCAAGGATCATTTTCACTGTGCCCGCTTCGGCAAGCTCGAAGGTTGTTGGGTGCGAGCCGTATTCCTCGGCTTTTTGCGCCATCAGGCCGATGTTTTGCACTGTGCCAGCTGTCGCAGGGTTCAGAGCGCCGTTTTCTTTGAAGAACTTGATGCTCTCATCATAGACTGGGGCGTATGAATTGTCGGGAATGACGCAGTTGGCATCACCCTCTTTTCCGTCAGGGCCCCAGCCTTTTCCGCCAGCGCGGATCAGCGCGGGCATGGAGGCATCGATGATCACATCTGAAGGCACATGCAGGTTGGTGATACCACGGTCTGAGTCGACCATATACATGGGGGGGCGGGCCGCCATGCAGGCCTCAATTGCGGCCATGATATCGGCGTTGTCTTTGACGCGTGCGAGAAGATCACCGAGGCCAGAGTTGGGATTTACACCAAGGGACTTCAGCGCTTCACCATGGGCTTCAAAAACGGGCGCTAGAAATGCGCGCACAGCGTGGCCGAAGATGATTGGATCGGAGACCTTCATCATCGTGGCTTTCATGTGCAGGGAAAAGAGTGTGCCTTCAGCCTTCGTCTTTTCAATCTCTTCTGCAAGGAATTTGCCAAGAGCTGCCGCGCTCATATAAGTCGCGTCAACGACCGTTCCTGCGGGGTATGAAACGCCGTCTTTCAGAACAGTTTCGCCTGAGGCGGTTTCGAGAACGATTTTGGCGGTCGCGGCTTTGGGGAGGGTGGCTGAGACTTCGTTTGAGAAGAAATCACCACCTGACATGGCTGCAACACGAGTTTTGCTTTCGGCTGTCCACTTGCCCATGCGGTGCGGGTTGTTTTGCGCGTAGTTCTTAACAGCGACGGCAGCGCGGCGGTCTGAGTTGCCTTCACGCAGGACAGGGTTCACAGCGGAACCTTTGAGCGTGTCGTAGGTTGCGCGAACAGCTTTTTCAGCATCTGTTGTTGGTGTTTCTGGATAGTCAGGCAGAGCATAGCCTTGGGACTGAAGTTCTTTAACAGCCGCCACAAGCTGCGGCACAGACGCCGAGATGTTTGGCAGTTTGATCACATTCGCCGAAGGGGTCTTAACCAATTCACCCAGCTCCGCGAGATCGTCAGACTGACGCTGCGCTTCTGTGAGGTGATTAGGGAAGGCGGCGAGGATACGGCCCGCAAGCGAAATGTCCTTTGTGCCCACAGTAATGTCTGCAGCTTTGGCAAAACGCTTGATAATCGGCAAAAGCGAGGCGCTGGCAAGCTCGGGGGCTTCGTCAACCTTTGTGTAAATGATATCGGGTGTATGTGTGTCAGCCATTTCAGATCCTTCTCGATCAGGTGTTACGATTCAGATATTTTCCTGTCTCATAGACCAGATCACGCTCAAATGAAAGACGGTATGCAAAAGTATACAGAAAAATTTTGAAGGGCTTTAGAGACTACACTTCAAAATGGAACCTATATATTTCTGTTAGCTTTTCGGCCGTGTTGAACTCGTGGTGTGCGTTCTAGCTTGAGCATGAAGACAAGTGCCACCACGCAAAGCAAAAAGACCCCAATCGCTGCCGGTCGTGGGGTTCCGTCAAAGGCTAAACCGATGGGAATTGCGAAGGCCATTGCAAATACCGTAGAGGTCCCCCCCAAAATTGAGGCCGCGAGGCCAGCAATGTGTCCGAGAGGTTCCATTGCCATCGCGTTTAAGTTTCCAAGTGTGAGACCCGCCATTGCAAAAAGCGAGAACTGCCAAAACACGAAGAGCCCGAAATAGACATCAACTGGTAGAGACAAAAAAGTCAGCAGGATCATGCAGGCAGAGAGAGCAACCTGCAAAACAAGCGTGACCGTTGTCAGAAACTGCATCCCGAGCCTCACCACGAGCATCGCGTTAACGATCGATGCGCTGCCCGCAAGGATAGCTACAAGCCCAAACCAATATGGAAAACTTTCAGCGCGCTGGAAAGTGATGTCATAGATCTGCTGTACAGAAGACAGTGCGGCGAAGAGAACCGCAAAGCAAAGCGTTTGTACGACAATTACACTCCGCACGACGGGGTATGAGAGCATATCTTTCAGTGCGCCTTTCAGCTTACTGGCTTCAAACGGGCGACGCTCTTCTTTTGGAAGTGTCTCCTCAAGCCGCAAGCCAAACCAACCCGTGACCAAAAACGCAAAAATGATGAAGGCTGCAAAAATACCGCGCCAACCTGTCAACGCGATAATGCCAGCGCCGATGAGGGGTGCAATCGCGGGCACAAGCGTAAAGATCATCATAACAATCGATACAAGCTTTGCCATTTGACGCCCTGAAAACAGGTCGCGGATAATCGCTATGGAGACGACACGGGGGCCTGCGATGCCAAGGCCTTGCACGAGGCGCGCGGCCAGAACCAACTCAAGCGTCTGGGCCGCCCACGCCAAAACCGCACCGACCATATAGAGCACAATGCCTGCATAGATCACAGGCTTGCGACCAAAGCTGTCAGACAAGGGGCCTGTGAAAAAAGTGCCTATGCCCATCCCAAGAACAAAAGCTGTCAGGATCAGCTGCGCGGCATTGAGATTTTCAGGGCTAAGTTCTTCTCCGATTTGGGGCAGGGCCGGAAGCATGGCATCAATTGAGAAAGCGGTCATCGCAAACATCATCGCCATAAGACCGATAAACTCGGCTTTACTCATACGAATTTCACTCATTCCTGGGTCTCGCGGCGTGGCTCAACGGCTTTTCTTCGGCGCTTTAGAAAAGCAAAATGGCCGAACTGTTGAATGGCCAAGGCGAATATCCCGAGACCTGTAAAGATAAAGACGGTTGTTCCGATCTTGCCGAGCACTGTCGCGGGGACAAGATTGCCGTAGCCGACGGTCGAAAGGGTGACCACCGTGAAAAAGTAAGCATCAATCCAGCTCCAGCCTTCGACAAGGTGGAAAAACACTGTGCCAGACAAGACAACGACAACCAGCAACAAGAGAATGGAGCGTGTCGAGAGGGTCATTTGCCCTGTGCCTCAATCAATTCGTCCATGACTTTGAGCCACAGCTCGGGAGGCTGGGCTCCAGGGACGGCATGCTGGCTCGCGACAATAAATGTTGGCACAGAATTCACGCCCATTTCACGCGAGTGCGCATCACGTGCCTTGATGTCTTCAACATCAGAGTCAGTCCCAAGGAGCTTCAGTACGAGAGCGGCGTCCATGCCCATGCTGTCGGCCACATCTGCGAGGACTTCATGGCTGCCAATATCTCGGCCTTCCTTGAAGTAAGCTTTAAAAAGAGCAGAAACGACAGGGGTTTGACGGCCTTCAATCCCAGCCCAATGAATAAGACGGTGGGCATCAAGCGTGTTTGGCGTTCTTTTCATCGCCTCAAAGTCAATCTTGAGGCCAGCGCGCTCGGCAGTTTCGACAACGGGAGCATAGGCCCGCACCGCGCCTTCTTTGCCGCCGAACTTGGTTTCGAGATACTCGCGCCTGTCCATTCCCGCCTTGGGCATCGCCGGGTTCAACTGAAATGGATGCCACTCAATCGTAAAGGGATGATCAGGGCGTTGCTCAAGAGCGCGGTCAAGGTGGGCTTTGCCGATGTAGCACCAAGGGCAAATAGGGTCGGAGATAATATCAAGTTTGATCATGAAACTGCCTTTCGCTTTCTCTCTATCTGCGTCAGCCCAAAAGCAAAACCCAAATGGCGAGACCTGTTTTAAATACGTCGCGTGCTTTAGAGAAAGTCTCTCAAGGCCGCGCGGCGTAGTTTGTTGTTGGGGCCAAGCGGCATCGCGTCGATGCGCCGGTAAAGCTTGGGGCGTTTGTAGGCGGCAAGTATGTCTTTTGCCTGAGCCTCAAGAACGGCTTCGTCGACCATCGCCTCTGATGTATAAAAAGCCGCAATGATACGCACGTCCTGCTTTATTTCCACATCGCAGACTGCGAGGGCCGTTAGTTTCTCAGCTTCGGGCGCGGCCAAAAGAGCCGCTTCAACCTCAAGCGGGGAGACACGGTAGCCACCGGCGTTCATCATATCGTCGTTGCGTCCCTTGTAATGTATTTGGCCATCCTCAGACAAAACGCCAAGATCGCCCGTAAGAAACCAGTCGCCACGATAGCGTTTGGCCGTGTCCTCGTTTGCGTCACGATATCCAAGCATCAAGCCAGGATCAGAGCGATGCACAGCAATTTGGCCGACCTCGCCTTGGGGTGCAAATCCATCCTCGGCTAGTAGCGCAATGTTACGACCCGTCTGAACCGACCCAAGCGCGCCATTTTTTGCAGGTGCAGTCGGGTTTGCGGAAATAAAGGTGGAACATTCTGACATTCCGTACGCTTCATAGACACCTGTTCCTGTTGCCTTTTTCCACTGTTCACGGAGCGGCTCACTGAGTTTTTCGCCTGCTGAAAGCCCGTGACGGAGCGTTGGCAAATCAAGCGTGCTGCCAGACTTGAGCATTTTGCGATACACGCCCGGAGCAGCGGCAAAGATGCTTGCCGAATGGCTTTTCATTAAGTCGGGCAGTGCTTCGGGGGGTATTCCATCTTCAGGGATAAGCGCAGTTGCGCCGATCGTCCATGGGTCCATCAGACCCGTGCCAAGCGTATAGGTCCAATTGAAAGCGCCTGCGTGACAGAGCCTGTCGTCGTCTTTGAGACCATACCAACCCTCAAACATCATTTGCCGCGCCCATATGGCGCGGTGGGCGTGCATGACCGCTCGGGGGCGGCCCGACGTCCCTGAGGTGTAAATGATATAAGCCATGCGATCAGGCTCATCCACTACATAGTCACAGGGCGGCAAAGCATGCATCTCTGCAAGATCAGCCTCACTGATGCGCTGAAATGATCCCTCTTCGGGAGACGGAAACGAGGCGCCATGCGCTATGGCCTTTGGTTTGAGCGTTGCGACGATTTTTTCAACTTCGCCAAGCGTGAGCTGTGAAGACGTTGGCACAGGGATCACTCCAACAGCGATTGCACCTAAATACGCGATGGGAAACTCAGGTGTGTTGCCCAAGCGCAAGAGCAGAATATCACCCGCCTTAAGGCCAAGCCTCAAAAGCCCCGTACCTGTGCCGCGCACGGCGGCCTCGAGCTTGGCGTAGCTCCAGTGCGTGTCTTGGCTGCGCCCCATCACAGTCAGGGCTACTTTTTCGGGCTGCATGGTGGCGCGGCCCAAAACGTGGGCGGCCATATTGAAAGGAGACGGGCAGGGCGCGAAAGGCCCTTTATTGAGTATGCTGTCCATAGTCTTTTGCTAGGGGCTTGGCGCGGGCTGCGCAAGGCCCTATGAAAGCGCCATGACAAATGCCGCTGACCCCAAATCCCTTATCAAGATCGCCCGTGCGGGCGGCGATACGCCTGCCCCCGAGCAAATAGATCTTGGGACACGTGTGCGAGATCTGCGCAAAAGTCTTGGGCTGACGCTAGAGCAGGCAAGTAAACAAGCAGGGCTGGCGCGCTCTACCTTATCCAAGATCGAAAATGGCCAGATGTCGCCAACCTATGAGGCGCTCAAAAAGCTCGCACAAGGGCTTGAGATTTCTGTGCCTCAGCTGTTTACGCCGCCACAGTCGGCGCAAGCCACCGCACGCATGAGTCTCACACGTTCTGGCGAGGGCGCAGGGCACATCACGGCCACATACGAGCACAGCCTGATGGGCGAAAGCTTGTCGGCGAAAAAGATGCTGCCCTATCAAGCGCGCATCCGCGCACGCAGCATGGATGAGTTTGATGGCTGGGTGCGTCACGATGGCGAAGAGTTTTTGTACGTGCTGACAGGCGTGATACGGCTCTACACCGAGTTTTACGAACCTGTAGAGATGCGCCGTGGTGACAGCGCCTATTATGACGCTTCGATGGGGCACAATGTCGTCTCAGTCAGTGCAGACGATGCAAATGTGCTCTGGGTAACCTCGCTCGCTTAATCTACCTTTGAGAAGACCAGTGGCAGCACCAGATAGGCGACGCCAACCCCTATCAGCTGCATAACCACAAACATTCCAATATGCTGGGGCGCGATGCCCGCGAAAGTATCTGACCAGCCGCGCGCAAATGTGACCGCAGGGTTGGCAAAACTTGTTGAAGACGTGAACCAGTAAGCGCCCGTGATATAGAGGCCAACAAGCGGCGGGACCGTATCAGGTTTGTGAACGACGCCGCCAACAATTACAAACAGCAGTCCAAACGTTGCAATAATCTCTGAACTCCATTGTGCAAGACCTGTGCGATGCATGGTGTCACTCACTTGCAGGATAGACATATCAAACATCATATGTGCAGCCCAAACCCCAAGCAACGCACCGACGAACTGGGCAAGAACATAGGGTAAAAAGGCGCTCCATGTGTGCTCACCACGCAAGGCGAAGAAGAGGGTCACAGCTGGGTTGAAATGCGCACCAGAAACGGGGCCAAGGCATGTGATTATACCGTATAAGATGCAGCCCGTTGCAATCGCGTTGGCGAGCAATGCGATGGCGGTGTTTCCGTCCGAGAGCGTCTCGCCCATAATGCCCGAGCCAATCACGCCAATCAAAAGAAAGGCCGTTCCAAGGGTTTCGGCAATAAGCTTTTGTTTCATGAGAGTGTTCCCACAGCATCAAGCGCTGCTTTTAAATCTGTTTGCGAAGGATCAGCTGCAAGTGACTCTAAAAAGGCCTCTGCGCGCAAGTGAAGAAGCCGATAAGCGGCCTCGAATGCTTCGGGCCAGTCAGCCTCAATCGCTGCTGCAGGGTCATCAACGCCCCAATGCGCGCGTACGGGAGCACCAGGCCAAATGGGGCATGTTTCCCCTGCGGCTGACGCACAGACCGTTATGACAGCGTCCATCTTGGGCGCGTCTGCGGCCGCAAACTCATCCCAGCTTTTGGAGCGAGCCATAGACGTGTCATAGCCTCGTGATGCTAAAAGCTTTAGTGAATAGGGGTGAACCTCGCCTGAGGGTTGTGACCCCGCAGAATAAGCGGTCACGCGCCCTGCACCTTGTGTGTTCAAGATCGCTTCAAGCAGAATAGAACGCGCCGAGTTACCTGTGCAAAGTACTAGAATATTCATAATCAAGGGGCCTCTTGCGGAGTTGGCGTGGTCAGTGCGATTGCATCAACCTCGCGTTGAAGCGATATGGCAGACAGTTCGGACGCTGGCAGCGCTACAAAGGCGGTGAGGCGATTTTTCAAAACGCCGTAGGCGTGCTGAAAGGCAAGATTTACCTCTGCCTCAGTTCCAGTTTCTTTAGCTGGGTCCGCCATGCCCCAATGGGCTGAAACGGGCTGGTTTGGCCAAGCTGGGCATACTTCGTTTGCGGCATCGTCACAAACCGTAAAGACAAAGTCAAACTGAGGGGCGTCATCAGACTGAAACGTGCTTAAGGACTTTGAAAAGAGCTTCGATGTATCGTGGCCTTTGGCCTCCAGCAGCGATTTAACACGGGGGTTTATGTCTGGCCCCGCCTGTGAGCCTGCTGAATACGCAATAAACTTTTCTTCGCCCAGCTCGTTTAAGATAGCTTCGGCCATAATGGAGCGCGCCGAATTGGCGCTGCAAATAAAGAGAACTTTCATGACGTGCTCTTTCTTTGCCTCACGTTCATCTGGCCCAAAGAATGAGCACACATCTGGGCGGCCTTTGCAGCAATCCCCAAGTAGCGCATCGGTCATTGCCTGTACGCCAGTCATGTTGACGCTGTAGTGCAGGTGCGTTGCGCGGCGCTCGCTCGTGATGAGGCCAACGGACTTAAGCGCTGAGAGATAGTCTGACCCTGTGCTCGCTTTCAGCCCCAAGACAGAACATATTTCACCCGCTGGAAGGGCGTCGGGGTAGCGGCGCATCAGAAGCTTAAACAGTGTGATGCGCTGCGGGTGACCCAATGTTTGAAGTTGAGATGTAAGGCTGTTGTCCATATTTCGGATATTTCCGAAATTAGTAAAATCTTCAAGTGAAAGTTTTGTAAAAGTCAGTTCTCATACCACCAGACGTCAGGCATAAACCAATAGCCGTCCCCATTGATCGGAATATGGGTGGGATATTTTAGCTCCTTCACATGGGCAATGCGGCTCGTTCCGAAGGCATAGGTCGGAATGACATAACGGCCCGCTGTCAAAATACGGTCCAGCGCGCGCGTTGCAGCGATAAACTCTGCTTTGTCGTCTGTTCCAACCATTGTCTTGATCATGGCTTCCGCAGCGGGAGAGTTCATACCCATCAGATTGCGCGAACCAGGCGTATTGATACCATCACTGCCCCAATAGAGCATCTGCTCGTTGCCAGGGCTCAATGAAAAACCGCGGCGGATGTCAGTCATTTGAAAGTCAAACTCGTTCTGGCGAGCAAAGTACTGTGCATTATCAACGCTTTCCACTTCGGCATTGATCCCCAATCGCTCAAGAGCCTGAATATAAATATTGGCAAATGCTAGCAATTCGCCGGCGCCTGTTGGCAAAAGAATCTTGAAGGCAAACTCTTGGCCATCGGCGGACTTCAGTGTGCCGTCATTTGCGCTCCAGCCTGCTTCGGCCAGCAGCTTGATAGCTTTGCGTAGGTTGGAGCGATTTCGCTTGGTTCCGTCTGATACGGGCAAGGCGTAGCCTTCCAAAGTGCCCGACGGCAGCTCTGCTGCAAACGGCGCAAGCAGCTCAGCGACTCGACCTTCGGCGGGGCCATGGGTCATCCCAAGCTCGGAGCCTGAAAAATATGATGTTATCCGTCGTTGTGCACCGCCTGTGACCACATCATTCATGAACTCAAAGTTAAATGCGAGGATCAAGGCCTCACGCACGCGCCAGTCCGCAAAAAGGGGATCACGCGTGTTCATTACGAAGCCCGTTATACCTGTGGGCTTACCGTCCTGAATTTCGGCCTTGAGCACATCTCCGCGCTGCATAGCAGGGTAGTCATAGGCGGTATCCCATTTGTTTGCGTTGTTTTCACGCACAACATTGAGGACGCCTGCTTTGAACGCTTCTTTCAAAACGGTGTCATCAGCAAAGAACTCAATACGAATTTCGTCCAAGTTGGCTGTACCACGCTGCAGTGGCAAATCGCGCCCCCAATAGTCAGGATTGCGCTTGAGCGTGATATAGCGGTTTGGCTCATATTCACCAATCACATAGGCTGCCGAGCCGATTGGCGCGATATCAAAGCCAGATTGATCAAAGGAGCGTCCTTCCCATTGCGCTTTCTTGAGGATCGGACGCAGCCCGGCGATCAGGGCCAGCTCGCGATTGGCTGTGTTGAATGTGATCCTAAGAGAGCGTGGCCCCGTTCTGGTCAGGCTTTCAACCTGTGACATGAAACCACGATAGCGCGGGTGGCCCTCGCGACCCAAAGTTTCGTAACTCCAGATAACGTCCTCAAGCGTCACAGGCGAGCCATCAGAGAATCGGGCCTCTTCACGGAGCGTAAATTCCACCCATTCCCGATTCGGACCTGTCTCAATCGATTCGGCCAGAAGCCCGTAGAGCGTAAATGGTTCGTCCCAATTGCGGCCCATGAGACTTTCATAGGCCAAAAAGCGAAGCTGCCACGGCGCAGTACCTTTGAAGATAAACGGATGTAAACTGTCAAAGCCTCCCGTGTTGCCTGTCACCACCCGCCCGCTTTTTGGCGCCTCTGGGTTTACATAGGGCAGGGACACAAAATCAGGTGGTAGAGCAGGCTCTCCATACATAGCTATGCCATGTGAGGGCTCAGCCATGGCGCGGTCAGAGGTCAGCATCAGGGCGAAAAAACCGCCGCAAACCCATGCTGTTGCTTGGAAAAATACTGATCTCATTTTAGTGACAATCCCGCTCGTTCCTTGTTTTCTTGCTGCAATCCTTAACCCGCACAGAAAGCCAAGACAAACTTTTAGCTTGGATTGGGCGTTAACATCTCTTATAAAGGCGTTACTGCTCGATAGGTTTCTTGCCTGTATGAAACCTGCCTCAATAACTTGACGCCAGCTTCGCGCTGGCGTTTTTTTTTGGCAGAGTGGCCTGCTCATCATGACCACACCTTGGCCTCGGCGAACTGACACGCTAGGTCTGTGTGAAACAGATATGGTGGAACATCACATGACACTCAAAGGTAAGACTGCAGTTATCACAGGCTCCAATTCTGGTATCGGTCTTGGCATTGCATGGGAGATGGCACGGGCAGGGGCCGACGTTGTCCTCAATTCGTTTACCGACAGTGCCGATGATCATGCTTTGGCAGCACGGATGG
Source organism: Lentibacter algarum (assembly GCF_040580765.1). GTDB lineage: Bacteria > Pseudomonadota > Alphaproteobacteria > Rhodobacterales > Rhodobacteraceae > Lentibacter > Lentibacter algarum. Next base: position 1,462,654 of record NZ_CP158687.1, read on the forward strand.
CCAAAGAGACGGGTGTCTCTGTCCGCTACATTCAAGCCGATATGTCCAAGGGCACCGAGTGCCGCACGCTGATTGAGAAGGCGGGGCGTTGCGACATCCTAATCAACAATGCCGGCATCCAGCACGTCGCTGCAATTGATGAGTTCCCCACCGAAAAATGGGATGCAATTATTGCGATCAACCTGACATCGGCCTTTCATACGACCGCTGTGGCGCTCCCTATGATGCGCAAATCGGGTTGGGGCCGTGTCATCAACATTTCATCTGCACATGGCCTGACAGCTTCGCCTTACAAATCTGCGTACATTGCAGCAAAGCACGGAGTCGTTGGCCTGACAAAAACAACGGCACTTGAGACAGCGCAGGAGCCGATCACAGCCAATGCGATATGTCCTGGTTATGTTTTGACACCGCTTGTTGAGGCACAAATTCCCGACACGATGAAAGAATACGACATGAGCCGCGAAGACGTGATCAAGAATGTTATGCTGACGCGGCAACCCTCTAAAGAGTTTGCCACAGTTGAACAGCTCGGTGGTACAGCCGTTTTCTTGGCATCAGATGCAGCAGCTCAAATCACAGGTACAACGATTTCGGTCGATGGTGGCTGGACTGCGCTATAAAGCTTAACTGCTTTTAGCAGGCTGGCTTGGATCTTTTGAATTTGGATAGACCAGGCCAGCCGAAATGACGAGTTTCGCCGCGTCTTCGACTGTCATATCAAGCTCAATCACATCTTCTTTTGGTACAAAAAGCAGAAAACCAGACGTCGGGTTCGGCGTTGTGGGGAGGAAGATGCTCATCATTTCAGCATCTGTCTTTGCGCGCTTGGCAATCTCGCCCTTGGCAGAGGTAGAGACAAACCCAATGGCCCAAATGCCTTTGCGGGGGTACTCTATGAGACAGGCTTTTTCAAAGCTACGCTCAGATTGTGCAAAAACTGTCTCAGCAATCTGCTTCACCCCGTTGTAGATTGAGCGCACAACAGGTACGCGCTCAAGCATTCCTTCGGCATAGCGAATGAGGGAGCGGCCAAGAAGGCCCTTGGCAAGCCAACCGACAAAGATCGTGAAGAAGAAGAAAACAAATACGCCAACACCGCGAATGTTGACATGAATCCAGTCGTCAGTTCCGTAAGTTCTGTCCAGCCAGCGGTTGACCAATTGCTCTGGATGATAGTTCGCAGGCACAAAGGGCATGACAAAACCATCAACCCAGCCGATGAAACTCCAGAGTAGCCAAATCGTGAAGGCTACAGGAGCGATCACGATCAGCCCTGTGAAAAAAGACGCGCGCAGACCTGCAAACATGCTGCGGCGTTTGTGGGTATCTTCGTCGAAAGGCGTTGTCATCTGGAAAGTCGTCCCGCGTTACTGCACATCATTTAGGCGCTCACAGGCAACTTCACAATCTCTAAGCGCGCAAAACCTTCACAGACCAGTCTTCGGCCTTCAATTCGCCCGCAATCTGTGCAGCTAAGCGCGCATTGTTGAGAACAAGGGCAATATTTGTAGCAAGCGAGCGGCCTTCGGTCAGCTCAAAAATGCGCGCGAGCAGGAAGGGTGTGACAGCTTTCCCAGAAATGCCTTGCGCCTGTGCTTCACCTTGGGCTTGCTCAATAATAGGGGCGAGGGCGTCACGGCTGATCTCGGCCTCTTTTGGAACCGGGTTGCCGACGAGCTGCCCCCCCGGAAGGCCCAAAGCGGCGCGCATCATGTGGGCCTTGGCGATCTCACCAGCCGTGTTCATTTGCAAAGGGGCAGCCAGTCCAGAATTGCGCGACCAAAAGGCAGGAAACTCGGGCTGACCATAGCCAATCACGGGGACACCAAGTGTTTCTAGAACTTCGAGGGTTTTGGGAATATCGAGAATTGCCTTCGCACCTGCCGCAACAACAGTGACCGGGGTCTGCGCGAGTTCTTGGAGGTCAGCTGAAACATCAAAGCTAAGTTCCGCCCCCTGATGCACGCCGCCTATCCCGCCTGTGGCAAAGACTGATATTCCAGCGAGATGTGCGGCAATCATTGTTGCTGCGACAGTTGTTGCACCTGTTCCGCCTGTCGCCATACACGCTGCAAGATCGGCGCGTGAAAGCTTTGCAACGCCTTGGGTCTTGGCGAGAGCTTCAAGCTCGCACTGTTCGAGACCGATATGCAGCGTTCCGTTTAGCACGGCAATTGTCGCAGGGGTCGCCCCGTGGCTACGCACTTCAGCTTCAACAAGCTGAGCCGTCTCAACATTTTGGGGGAAGGGCATCCCATGGGTGATAATAGTGCTCTCCAAAGCCACACTAGGTTTAGAGTCTGCCTGCGCAGCGCGCACTTCAGATGAATAGATTATTTCATACATAGTTGTCGTCTCCTGCCACATAGGCTGCGGCTGTTTTTTGAGCAAATTCCAGTGCTTTTGGCCGGTTCATACCCTCAATCTCTGCTGCAATATGAGCCGCCATAAACGTATCGCCAGCTCCAGTGATGCGTTGGGCAACCACTTGGGGCGGCTCAGCCTCATGTGTTTCGTTCACACAAGCATCACATGCCGCACCGGCTCCATGAGTGACCACAACGCGCCGCGCGCCAGCTTCTAAGAGCGCTTCAGCTCCCAGACGCGCTGTCGAGAGGCCAGTTTTACCACTGATCAGCTCTGCTTCTTCAAGATTGACATACAGCGTTGCACCCTTGTGCCCAATAATCGCGCGCAAGCGTTCCGCTTTGCCAGGAGAAGCCGGCGCAATCCGCAAATCAGCCGCCACAAAAGCCTCGTTTTGGGACAAGTCTGACAAAAGAGCTTCGGTCAGATTTCCGTCGAGCGCTATGGCGCCACGATATGGTGCCAGTGCCGATCCAAGCGTACCATCCATTAGTGGCGTTAAAATCGCAGCTCCAGCGTCTTCGAGCGAATGCGCGTCGGCGATCGCCGCGATGAGCCCATTCATGCCCTCAATCGCCATATAGGCGTCCGTTGGTCGTGTACTTAAGTATATATGATCCGTGATAAGCCCCAAGTCCTTAGCTGCTTTGATGAGCTCCTGACCTGCCTTGTCGCGCCCAAGCGCTGAGAGCAACACAGGCGAAAGACCAAAGCGCGCAAGCGTCATAGCGATATTCATCGCGACACCACCAGGCAAGCGGGTGATCCGTCCCGGCATATCGTTTCCAACCCGCATTTCGCGAGGCGTGCGCCCGATAATGTCCCAAAGGACTGAGCCTATACAAATGATCTGATGAGATGTGGAGCGCATGGTGGTTAAATGAAGATAACCCAAGCGCTTGGCAATGCTTTTCCTGAATCAGAATAGGCTCTTGCAAAGGGCAGGGGGCAGATATATACGCGCGCCACTAACTTCGCAGATGGAAGCGGGCTCATGGGGGAGAAATCCTTATGTGTCCACCGGTTGAAGCACTCGCTTCTCTTCCTTCCATCAAGGCATAAACCGGAAAGGAAAAAGACAATGGCTCTTCCCGAGTTCACATTGCGTCAGCTGCTTGAAGCAGGCGTACACTTTGGTCACCAAACACAACGCTGGAACCCACGCATGGGCCCGTTCATTTACGGCGCGCGCAATGGCATCCACATTATGGACCTTACACAAACAGTTCCAATGCTCGACGCAGCTCTGAGCGCCGTTCGCGATACAGTTGCAAAAGGCGGCCGCGTACTTTTTGTTGGTACAAAGCGTCAAGCGGCGACACCCGTTGCAGAAGCAGCAGAGCGTTGCGCACAGTATTACATGAACCACCGCTGGCTCGGTGGCACGCTGACAAACTGGCAGACAGTTTCAAAGTCAATCAGCCGCCTCAAGTCAATCGACGAGAAGATGGAAACAGGCTTTGAAGGTCTGACCAAAAAAGAACGTCTCGGCATGGAACGTGACCAAGAGAAGCTGCAAGCATCTCTCGGCGGCATCCGTGAAATGGGCGGCGTGCCTGATCTGATTTTCGTCATCGACGTGAAAAAAGAAGCACTGGCCGTTGCTGAAGCTAACAAACTGGGTATCCCCGTTGTGGCTGTGGTTGACACAAACTGCTCACCAGACGGCGTTGATTACATCATCCCAGGCAATGACGATGCGGCACGCGCAATTGCGCTTTACACCGATCTCGTTGCGCGCGCGGCTCTTGACGGCATGTCAGCTCAGCTCGGCAATGCCGGCGTTGATATCGGCGCAATGGTTGATGCACCTGTTGAAGAAGTAGCGGCAGAAGCGCCAGCTGCAGAAGCAACAGCAGAAGCCTAAACCCGACGGGTTGACCTTAAACATGCAGGCGCAAGAGAGTTGCGCCTGCTTATTTTCAATTTTGTTACGAGGAGAGCCAAGATGGCGATCACAGCAGCATTGGTGAAAGAACTGCGCGACAGCACGGGCGCAGGCATGATGGACGCAAAAAAAGCACTGACAGAAACTGACGGCGATATGGAAGCCGCTGTTGACTGGCTGCGCACGAAAGGTCTTGCGAAAGCAGCTAAAAAGTCAGGCCGTACCGCGGCTGAAGGCCTTGTGGCTGTTCAGGTTTCCGGCGGCAAAGGTGTTGCCGTTGAAGTGAACTCTGAAACTGACTTCGTCGGTAAAAACGCAGAGTTCCAAGACATGGTAGGCAAGATTGCCCAAGCCGCAACAGGCGTTTCAAACGTTGAAGAGCTGGCCGCAGCAAGCGTAGGTGGCAAAGTTGTTGCCGATATGATCACAGACAAGATCGCCACGATTGGTGAGAATATGTCTTTGCGCCGGATGGCGGCACTTGAGGGCGACACAGTCGTATCTTACGTGCACAACGCAGCCACAGACGGCATGGGCAAAATCGGTGTTCTCGTGGCCATGACTGGCGGCGACGAAGGCTTTGGCAAAATGGTAGCGATGCACATCGCTGCTGCGCGCCCAGAAGCGCTGAACGAAGCTGCTCTTGATCCTGCATGGGTTGCTAAAGAGCGTCAGGTTCAGATCGACATCGCGAAAGAGTCAGGCAAGCCTGATGCCGTGATCGAGAAGATGATTGTCGGTCGTATGGCGAAGTTCATGGCCGAGAATACACTCCTTGGCCAAGCGTTCGTTGTGAACCCAGATCTTTCTGTTGAGCAAGCCGCGAAAGAAGCGGGCGCAACCATCACTGGTTTCGTACGCATGGAAGTCGGTGAAGGCATCGAGAAAAAAGTAGAAGACTTTGCAGCTGAGGTTGCAAAAGCCGTACAAGGCTAAGGTCATATCTCTTTTAGACGAAAGACGGCGTCGCCCAAAGTTGGGTGGCGCCGTTTTATTTTGATCAAGTTGGTCGGTCGTGGAGTTTAACCGAAGCCAGCAAATCGCGCAAATTCATGGGTTTAGCACTACATTAATTTAACATAATACATATTATACGATAAATATACTTAAAGATAAGGGGCGCATGTTGCGCCCCTATTGTTTAGAAAAATGCCTGCAAGCCAGTCTGTGCGCGCCCGAGGATAAGCGCATGGACGTCATGTGTGCCCTCATAGGTGTTCACAGTCTCAAGGTTCATCGCGTGACGGATGACATGATACTCTAACGTGATGCCATTACCGCCATGCATGTCACGAGATTGTCTAGCAATATCAAGCGCTTTACCGCAGTTGTTGCGCTTTAACATTGAGATCATTTCTGGTGCTGCCCGCGCCTCATCCATCAATCGACCAAGGCGCAATGCACTATGAAGACCGAGCGTAATCTCTGTCTGCATATCAGCAAGTTTCTTCTGGAACAGCTGTGTTTGTGCCAGCGGCCGTTTAAATTGATGACGGTCAAGCCCATACTGACGCCCAGCGTGCCAGCAGAATTCTGCGGCGCCCATTACACCCCAAGAAATACCATACCGCGCGCGGTTCAAACATCCAAAAGGCCCTTTAAGCCCTTGAACATTAGGTAAAAGAGCATCGTCACCAACTTCTACACCATCCATAACAATCTCGCCTGTCACAGAGGCCCGCAGGCTCATTTTGTTGGCGATTTTGGGCGCCGAGAGGCCTGTCATCCCTTTTTCAAGGATGAAGCCGCGGATTTTACCGCCGTGCTCATCGGATTTGGCCCAAACCACAAAGACATCTGCGATTGGCGCATTCGAGATCCACATCTTGGCGCCGGTGATTTTGTAGCCGTTGGCCGTCTTTTCAGCTCGGGTTTTCATGCCGGCTGGATCCGATCCTGCGTCAGGCTCCGTAAGCCCGAAACAACCGATCAAATCCCCAGCTGCAAGCCCTGGGAGGTATTTTTTGCGCTGTTCTTCTGTTCCGTAGGCATAGATCGGATACATCACGAGCGAGCTTTGAACACTCATCATCGAGCGATAACCGCTGTCAACGCGCTCGATCTCACGCGCGACGAGACCATACGCCACATAAGAGCTACCCAGACCGCCGTATTCTTCCGGAACAGTGATTCCGAGCAGGCCCATATCGCCCATTTCTTTAAATATTTCTGGCGCGACCGTTTCATTGGCGTAGGCCTCTGTGATCTTTGGCATCAGACTTGTTTGGGCGTAGGTACGTGCGCTCTGAGCGATCATACGTTCGTCTTCGCTAAGTTGATCCTCCAGATAAAGCGGATCTTCCCAGCTAAACTGACCAAGTTCAGGCGCATCTTTGGCTTTAAGTTTGGGTGTTTGGTTGCTCATCTTTGTGTCCCACATCCGAGTATCATTCGCGCTTTATCTATCATGCAGCTTTAGCATATAATAACACATAATTCGACGATATGCATGACAGTTTGGAATACACATGGCCCGCCGATACCTACCATCAACACAAGGACTTGCTGCACTCGAGGCTTTGGCGCGGTTGCAAAGTGTCACAGCAGCGGCTCAGGAGCTGAACTTGACGCAGAGCGCTGTGTCTCGTCAACTTCAAGCGATAGAAACCCAGCTTGGCGTTGAACTTTTTGTGCGGCGTGCAAAGCGCGTTAGCCTAACAACCGCTGGCCAACGCTATGCTGAGGAAGTTCGTCGTGCGCTTGATTTGCTTTCCAATGCCGCCCTGCGCCTTCAAACCAACCCCGAGGGTGGCACACTCAATTTGGCGATCCTGCCAACCTTTGGTATGCGTTGGCTGCTGCCTCGCCTACCCCGGTTTGGCCGCGCGCACCCCGATGTGACCGTCAATATGAACACCCGTCTCGGGCAATTTGACTTCACAGGCACAGATATGGACGCGGCGCTCAGCTTTGGCAAAGGCGACTGGCCACAATGTCACTCGCTTTGGCTGGAAAACGAGGCGGTTTTGCCAATGGCTGCGCCTGCCTTCTTGCGTGAAACACCTGTCATCGAGCCAGCCGATCTCGTGTCCCTGCCCTTGCTACACATTCAGACCCGTCCGAACGCTTGGAAAGACTGGTTCGCTGAGCACGGGGTCGCAACACAGGGTTTAGCAGGCACACGCTATGACCAGTTTTCGACGATCTTACAGGCAGCGCGACATGGCCTTGGCGTCGCACTCTTGCCTGAATACCTCGCGCGCGAAGAGGAAGCGGAAGGGCGCCTAGAAGTCGTTCTTGATGCTCCAAGCCCGAGCCGTGGGGCGTATTATCTGGTTTGGCCCGAAGAGAAGCACAACACCCCTGCCCTACAGGCCTTCTGCGCTTGGCTTAAAGAAGAGGTCGAAGGAGAAGACCTACTGCCCCGGTAAGCGGACAGCTTGAGCTCTTTATTAGCCTAATGCGTAGCCTGCGCCGCGCACTGTGCGTAAAGGATCATCTCCTCCGTGCTGCATCAGGGCTTTGCGCAATCTGCCAATGTGGACATCCACCGTGCGAGTATCCACATAGATATCGCGCCCCCAGACCCGATCAAGGAGCTGTTCACGGCTCAATACTCGGCCCTGATTTTCCAAAAAAGCTGCCAGTAGCCGGAACTCAGTTGGGCCCAGTTTAATCTCGCTCTGCGCTCGGCTGACGCGGTGACTGGCCGCATCTAGCACAATATCGTCAAACACGAGTTCCTCTCCCACAGACGCAGGCCGTGTACGGCGCAGTTCTTTGCGCACTCGCGCCATCAGCTCCGCGACAGAGTAAGGCTTAACCATGTAGTCATCCGCACCTGTCTCTAGCCCGCGCACCTTATCAAGCTCTTCAGAGCGTGCAGACAACATGATTACTGGTAGCGCACGTGTCGCCTTACCCGATTTTAGACGGCGGCAAACTTCAAGACCAGAAACATGCGGTAGCATCCAGTCTAAGAGGACAAGATCAGGTACTGACTCTTGCGCCATAACAAGAGCCTCCTCACCGTCCTCAGCCTCAATCACCTCAAAGCCTTCCGACTTCAAATTGTAAGCCAAGACGGCGCGCTGTGCTGGTTCGTCCTCGACCAACAATATTGTCGGCTTGCTTGCACTCACGACAAATCACTGACGTTGGCATCTGTTGATGTAACGTCGCCCTTATCTCTGGCGTCTTCAGGTTTTTCGCCCGTCACAAGATAAACCACTTGCTCAGCAATAGCTGTAACATGGTCGCCCATGCGCTCCGTATTCTTGGCAATGAAGTGCAAATGCATGCAGGCGCTAATGTTGCGAGGGTCTTCAAGCATGAAGGTGAGAAACTCACGAAACAACGCATTGTAGAGCTGATCAATATCGCGGTCGCGGTCTATGACATCCATTGCAAGCGTGGCGTCGCGTTGGATATAGGCATCGAGCGCATCTTTGAGCATCAGTTGCACTTCACGCGCCATGCGGCGCAGCGAAACATGCGCTTCTTCAATGGCAGGAAGCTGCGCCAAGACACTGGTCCGCTTGGCCATGTTCTTGGCATAGTCTCCGATGCGCTCAAGATTGGCCGAGATTTTCAGCACCGAAAGCACCAACCGCAAGTCAATGGCGGTGGGCGCGCGCAAAGCAATCAGCTGGGCGGCATCGTCGTTGATTTGCTCTTCAAGCAGATCAACGGCTTTGTCTTTGGCGCGGACCTCTTCCGCCTTCTCCTGATCGCGAGACGCAAGTGCGTCAGCAGCATCGAGGATCGCCATTTCGACAAGCCCACCCATTTTCATAATCTGGGCCTGGATGTCTTGCAGATCGCGGTCAAACGCCGAAGCGATGTGTTGATCGTTCATTTCAGTGCTCCTTAGCCAATACGGCCCGTGATGTAGCTTTCTGTACGCGGATCAGACGGCTTGGTGAAAATTTGCGAAGTGTCGCCAAATTCGACAAGGTTGCCCAAGTGAAAGAAGGCTGTCTTCTGGCTCACGCGAGCGGCCTGCTGCATCGAGTGGGTCACGATCACAACGGAATAGTCGCGGCGCAGTTCGTCAATCAGCTCTTCAACTTGCGCTGTTGCAATTGGGTCCAAAGCGGAGCATGGCTCATCCATCAGCAGAACTTCAGGCGCAGTGGCAATAGCGCGAGCGATGCAAAGGCGCTGTTGTTGGCCACCCGACAGACCGGTTCCGGGCGCAAGCAAACGATCCTTTACCTCGCCCCAAAGCGCAGCACGCTTGAGCGCTGTTTCGACGATCTCGTCGAGCTCGGCTTTGTTGCGCGCAAGACCGTGAATTTTGGGGCCATATGCAACATTGTCATAAATCGACTTCGGAAAGGGGTTGGGCTTTTGAAACACCATTCCGACTTTGGCTCGCAGCTGCACAGGGTCAACCTTTGCATCATAGATATTCTCGCCATCCAACAAGATGTCGCCTTCTACACGGCAGATATCAATCGTGTCGTTCATGCGGTTTAGACACCGCAGGAAGGTGGACTTGCCACACCCTGACGGGCCGATGAAGGCGGTCACGGTGTTGCTCGCGATATCGACATTGACGTCTTTAATGGCGTGCGTCTCACCGTAGTAAACTTGGCAGTTGCGGGCCGTGATTTTGGCAGAATTCTGGGTCACGTCTTGCTCCGAATTGGGGGCTAAAGCATCATACATTGGGTTTGGCCTTTTTTACCAGCGTCGCTCAAACTTGCGGCGCAGAAGGATGGCAACAGTGTTCATCAAAATAAGGAAAACAAGCAGCACAATAATCGCGCCGGAGGCCCTCTCCACAAAGGCAGGGTCGCCGCGCTGTGTCCAGTTATACACCTGTACAGGCAATGCGGCGGCCGGATCGAATAAGCCTTCTGGCGGGCCCGCAGGATACTCGCGCACAAAAGCAACCATCCCGATGAGCAGAAGCGGCGCCGTCTCGCCCAAGGCCTGCGCAAGACCAATAATCGCGCCAGTTAGAATGCCGGGCATAGCGAGTGGCAAAACATGATGGAAAATGGCCTGCATCTTGGATGCCCCAACCCCGAGAGCCGCATCGCGGATCGACGGTGGAACCGACTTGAGCGCCGCACGTGTCGCGATAATGATTGTCGGCAAAGTCATCAGCGTGAGCACAAGCCCCCCAACGATCGGCGCGGACTGTGGTAAACCCACGACATTGATAAAGATCGCAAGGCCAAGAATACCAAATACAATAGACGGTACGGCTGCAAGATTTGAGATATTCACTTCGATCAGATCAGTGAAGCGGTTCTGCGGTGCGAATTCCTCAAGATAGATTGAGGCTGCGACGCCAAGTGGCAGGGACAGACACAACACGATCAGCATCATATAAATTGATCCAAGGATCGCCACACCTAGCCCTGCGGCTTCTGGACGGGTGTCAGAGGCATCTGGCGCGGTGAAAAAGGCCCAGTTGAACGTTTTGTCCAAAACACCAGCCGCGCGCAAATCATCGGCAGCTTGGAGCTGCTCGGGCGAAATATTGCGATCAAGTGCCGCGCTCGCCATAGTCACACGGCCTTTGAAATACCCATCAATTCGTCCGTTTACCAACAGGCTGAAGGTCACCGTCTCGCCGATCATCTCTGGGTTTGCCAAGACATAGTTGCGCAGTGTTGCAGGCGCTTCTTTGGAAATCATGGCAACCAGATCTTTTGAGCTCAAGGCGCTGACATCAACACCTGCCTTAGCACTGGCCGTTTCCATCGCGACTTGAATCAAGGGTGCATAACCGAAGGTCGACACCTTGGCGATCTTTTCAAGATTGCGATCACCAGATTTGTCGAGCTTTGCTGGGTCGAGATAAACTTCAACCTCGGCATAGGTTTGCTGGAAGGACGACAGCCCATTTGCAAGAATAGACGTGAGCAAGCCAACGAGCGCCAGAACGCCGATCGCAACAGCAATCAGGCCAACAAAACGGAAGCGCGCTTCAGAGGCATTGCGTCTTTTGGTGCGCTCGTCCTGCACCAGCAAAGAGCTTCGGCGCGGCGCACTCGCGCTTGAGGAGGTGATATCGCTCATTCGTATTGCTCCCGATATTTACGCACGACATGAAGGGCGATCACGTTAAGACCCAAGGTTATGACAAAGAGTGTGAGACCAAGTGCAAATGCAACCAGCGTTTCTGGGCTAGCGAACTCGGTATCGCCCGTAAGCTGACTGACAATTTTCACGGTGACCGTCGTCATGGCTTCAAATGGATTTAGGCCAAGCTTGGCCGCCGCCCCCGCCCCCATCACAACGATCATCGTTTCGCCAATCGCACGGCTCGCGGCCAGAAGCACCGCTCCCACCACACCAGGCAAGGCCGCTGGCAGGATCACTTGCTTAATGGTTTCAGACTTGGTTGCGCCAAGCCCGTAGGAGCCGTCGCGCATCGCTTGTGGGACGGCATTGATAATATCATCGGAGAGTGACGAGACGAATGGAATAAGCATAATTCCCATCACAAGCCCCGCAGTCAAAACCGAAGAAGACGAGGAACCAAGGCCCAGTGGCGAGGCGATGTAGTCACGCAAGAACGGCCCGACAGTAATCAAGGCAAAGAGGCCATAAACAATTGTGGGTATCCCCGCCAAAACTTCGATAGCGGGCTTGGCAAAGGACCTCAGGCCTTTCCCCGCATATTCAGCGAGGTAAATCGCAATCATCAAACCTGTCGGCACAGCAACGAGCAACGCCAGCAAGCTGACATATAGCGTGCCCCAGAGCAGAGGTAGAATACCCAGATCTGACCCACCGCGAAACTGCGGATTCCAAACCGTAGAGAAAAAGAAGTCTTTGGCTGGGTACATCTTGAAGAAGTTCAAAGTCTCAAACAGCAGCGACCCAACGATACCGACAGTTGTCAGGATTGCGACAAGGGATGCCCCGATAAGCAGGGACAAAACAAATGTCTCGCTAGTATTGCGCGCTCGCAAATCAGGCGTGATCCGCAGCAGCGTCACTACAAAAAGAAGTACAGCCATGGCAAGCGTTACGCCTGACATCCAGAAGCGTCCGACGTTTTCAGTTGCGCGAAAAGTCTTTGCAGCCTCAAAAACAGGCCCCTGCACATCTGTTCCAATCGCCACGCCCACTTCAGCCAGTTGCTTTCGGATATCTGTCTGATCAGCGTTCAGTTGCGCCAGTTCATCTTCGCTCAGACCCGACGCCGCGATGAGTGCATCTAGGCCACCAGAAATACGGCGCACATCCGCCAATACAAGGCTTTTAGCACCCCCCTCTGGGATCACACTGTCGGGTATCATTCCCGAGACACGTGTCTCAATAAGGATAGGTTGCACGAACAACCACGTCATTAGAATAAGCAGCGCAGGCACAATCGTATAAAGCGCAACAATCTGGCCGTAGTAGCCAGGCAAGGAGTGCAGCTTTTGATGATTGGTGTCTGACATGGACAAGGCACGAGAGCGCCCAAGAAAGAACCCCAGCCCTCCAAGGCCAAGGACGATCATAATGATAGAGAAGGAGCTCATAGTCTTTCCACCGCATTGGTAAGGGGCGGCACGTCCGCGCCACCCCTCTTTCATTTCGGGTTTAGTTCAAAGGACCCATTGGCACGCGGTTTGCCACCATTTCCTGTGTCTTTGCAAGCTCGGGATCTGATACGAGGCCATAGGCCGCGAGAGGGCCATCTGGGCCTGCGATCTCGTCAGACACGAAGAACTCAACATATTCTTGCATGCCAGGGATGACGTCGAGGTGTGCGTTCTTCACATAGAAGTAAAGCGGGCGAGACACAGGGTATTCACCTGTAGAGATTGTCTCAACTGAAGGTGACACGCCACCCATGGTCGCAACCTGAAGCTTGTCTGTGTTGTTCTGGTAGAATGAAAGACCAAAGACACCGATACCGTTCTTGTTGGCATCAACACGCGCAAGTGTTTCTGTGTAGTCACCGTCGATGTCGATTGACTTACCGTCTGTACGAAGCTGCATGCAGGCCTTTTCGGCTGCTTTCTTGTCGCCACCATTTGCCGCCATATGGGCGTCGAATGTGCCGTTCGCTTCACAGCCTGCCACGATCACTTTTTCGTCGAAAACTTCGCGTGTGCCGTGTTTGGTACCAGGAATGAATGCGAGAATTTCTTCTGATGGCAATTCAGCGTTAACGTCAGCCCATGTTGCATTGCCGTTTGCGGCCAAAGCGCCGTCCTTAGCAACTTCTGCAGCAAGTGCGCTGTGCCAATCGGCAGGAGTGAACGCATAAGACGGACCGTTGATTTCGGATGCGAATACGATCCCATCATACCCGATGCGTACTTCCATGATCTCTGTCACGCCGTTTGAGGCGCAGAGGTCGATGTCTGATTGTTTGATTTTTGAAGACGAGTTCGCAATGTCGATGGTGTTTTCGCCAACGCCTTCGCAAAGTTTCTTGCGGCCGGCGCCTGACCCACCTGATTCAACAACTGGTGTCGGGAATTCAAAGTTCTCGCCAAAGGCCTCGGCAACAATTGCAGCGTAAGGGAGTACTGTGGATGAACCAGCCACTTGAACGTTGTCGCGAGCGGCGGCGGATGTAGCGGCAGCTGCGAAAAGTGCAACGGCGGAAACGGCTGTTTTTGCGTATGACATATGTCACTCCTAGGTCAGGTTTCTGGCCCCTGCGATCAGCGGCCTTGCCTCGCTTCTTAGGCTCGGGTGATTATGCTTTTGTGACAACTGTGTAACAGTTTCATGACAGCCCATCAGAGCCCTGTAAACAAAGGCTAAACAGCATCGCCCCGTGGGAGCAAAACGCTAAACTCGGCCCCTTTTCCCAAGTCCGAATCGATTCTCAGCCGCCCACGGTGGCGCTGAACGATGTGCTTGACGATTGCGAGACCCAACCCAGTACCTCCGACTTGGCGTGAACGGTGAGAATCAACGCGGTAAAAGCGTTCGGTCAAACGTGGAATATGCAGCGGATCAATTCCTGCACCAAAGTCTTTTACCTTAACCAAAACACCCGGCTGCCCACGCAAAGCTGGCTGGCCTTCGACTGCGCTCAATGTCACCAAGACTTTGCCACCTGCCCCGCCATACTTAATCGCGTTTTCAATCAAGTTCGTAAAAACCTGTCGTAGCTGATCTGCTTCTGCCCGCACGCTCAAATCATGCTCTGACAGGTCTGTCATGATTTCTACTGCAGTTTCGCTGGCTCTTGGCGCCAATGAACTGATTACTGACGTTAGCAAAGCCCCAAGCGCCACGCTGTCACGCAGGGGTAGCCGTTCCTCGGCCTCCACACGGCTCAGCGACAAAAGATCACTTACGAGCCGTTCCATGCGGGCCGCTTCCGAACTCATAATTTCCAAAAACTCCATGCGCGCTCCCGCATCGTCTTTGGCAGGGCCCTGAAGCGTTTCGATAAAACCCATCAAAGATGTGAGCGGCGTGCGCAACTCATGACTGACATTGGCAACGAAATCACGGCGCATCTGGCTTGCCTGCTCGCGGTCCGAAATGTCCAGAAAGCTCACCAAGACCCCGTCATTCAGGGCGTTTGTTGGATTGCAATGTACCTCATAGACCCCTTCTTTCCCGTCGGAGTGTACCAAAAAGCGAGCTTTGCGGAGGGTCTTGTCCTTGATCGTGGATTCAACTGCCTCAACCAGTGCTGGTTGGCGCAAGACCGAAACATAGGGTTGGCCGAGCGCCGCTCCGCTGCCCAACAGCGCCTGCGCCATCGCATTGGTTGCCGCGACGCGCCCATCCCCCCCGACCAAAAGTACGGGGATTGGTAGCGCCGCTAAAAGCGTGGCCATATTTTGGTTCGAGAAGGTGTCTGACATTGCTTTTTTGTTCCGGCTTAGGGCAACACGGCCCTCACAATGCGCAAGAGACAGGCGGAGGCATTTTATGTGTTTTGGTCGTCTTTGCAATTCCACAAAATAGGGAAGTTGCAGAAGTCTGTTTGGCAGGCCATGCTCGCCTTCCGCACATCTGTGGTGCGCCTGATGCTTCGGGGGGAGTCACGGGAGCCACATTTGGTTTAACGATACATCTTTTTATGAGGACCAAAGACCCATGAGCTTTATTTCGCTGCTGCTAAAGCCCAAATTTGTGATTGTCACCTCACCATCAGCTGAGGCCCCTGTCCTTGATCAAAAGTATATAGGTTCACATGTGCAATTGTGTGATCTGGCAAACTTTGCAGGAGCAGCACCCCCTCCAGCGGCCTACGTCGGCTGGCTCATTGCCGCAGATTATGACGCATATGATATCGGGCATGCCCTCGCCAAAGCTGATTTTTCGGGTCGTTGCATCCTCATCAGCTCGGTTGAGCTTCCGAGCCGAAGCTTGATTCTGCGAGAACTCTCCACCGCGTTTGATCAGATCGAATTCTCTCTCTGGGACGCTGCAGACGCCTCAACGCTCGCAGCCTCTCTTTGTCACTCGCTTATTGCGCCGCGCTCTCGTGAGGAAACATCGGCCCAGATTGACGCCTAAAGCGTAGCGAGGTTCGCCCGAAAGCGGCGCATATTGTCTTGGTAATGCAACGCCGAAGAACGCAAGCCTTCGATTGCTGTGGGGTCAAGCATGCGTACGATTTTCCCTGGACTGCCCATCACAAGGCTCCCATCAGGAATGTCTTTACCCTCGGTGATCAGAGCACCCGCGCCGATCAGGCAGTTTTTTCCGATCTT
Source organism: Lentibacter algarum (assembly GCF_040580765.1). Classification (GTDB taxonomy): domain Bacteria; phylum Pseudomonadota; class Alphaproteobacteria; order Rhodobacterales; family Rhodobacteraceae; genus Lentibacter; species Lentibacter algarum. The sequence continues at coordinate 1,478,503 of NZ_CP158687.1, forward strand.
GGCTCCGTTAAGCACAATAGCGCCCATACCGATCAGCGAATTCTCTCCGATCGTACAACCATGCAACATAACTTTGTGCCCGATAGTACAACCCGCGCCAATGTTCAGAGGAAACCCGATATCAGTATGCATGACCGTGTTTTCTTGAACGTTGCTCCCTGCCCCGATGGTGATCCGTTCGTTGTCGCCGCGCAATGTGGCGGAAAACCAAACCGAGGCGCCCGCCTCAAGCACGACATCACCGATCACATTTGCATCTGGTGCAACCCATGTATCCGGATCGATCTGTGGGGCCTTGTCGCCCAGACTATAAATCGTCATGACATCTCCTCAAATTCGGCCTGAAGCTTGCGAACATGTTCTACAAGATGTGGCTGCTGAATGCGACGATGACGGCGCGACGTGATGATGGTTTTCAGGCGCTCCTCAGTTGCGTCCAAGTCATCGTTCACCAGAACATAGTCATAGGCGTCCCAACGACTGATTTCATCCCAACTCTTGCGCATCCGCTTCTCAATAACCTCTGCGCTATCCTGACCACGGCTGACAAGGCGGCGGTGCAGCTCCTTGATTGAGGGCGGCAGGATAAAGATACTCAGAGTATGCGCCCCAAGGACTGAGTTGCGAATTTGCTGCGCGCCCTGCCAGTCAATATCAAAGAGCACGTCCTTGCCCTGCCCGATTGCCGCCTCAACAGGTGCACGCGGTGACCCATAAAAATTGCCAAACACATGTGCGTGCTCGAGCATTCCGTCGTCCGAGACGGTCTTTTTAAAGGCCTCTTCGGTGAGGAAGTGATAATCGACCCCATTCGTCTCGCCGTCACGTGGCGGCCGCGTTGTGGCCGACACGGAAAAAGAAATACTCGGATCCCAAGCAATGAGGCGTTTGGAAAGTGTGGATTTGCCTGCGCCGGATGGCGAGGACAAAATGATCAAGAGGCCGCGACGGTCTTTCATATTTTACTCCACATTCTGAATCTGTTCACGCATCTGGTCGATCACCGACTTGAGATCAAGCCCGATGCTGGTCAGCGCACTCATTTGCGCTTTGGAGCACAGCGTGTTGGCTTCTCGATTGAACTCTTGCGCTAGAAAATCAAGTTTTCGCCCAACAGGGCCGCCTTTGGCCACAAGATCACGCGCCGCGGCAACATGCGCGTGCAGACGGTCCAGTTCCTCAGTGATATCAGCCTTCACTGCCAATATGGCGAGCTCTTGGGCGATGCGCGTTTGATCTACATCGACAGCCTCTGCGACACGGGCAAGGCTCGCACGGAAAGCCGCAGAGCTCTCCTCTCGGCGGGCGTTGGCAGCTTCTGCTGCAGCATTGGTCAGGCGTTCAATGTCGTCAAGCTGTGAGCCTATCAAGGCTTTTAGCTGCGCTCCTTCTGCTGCGCGCATCTCAGTAAAGCTCGCCAGAACAGGTGAGAAGTCGCTTTTCAGAGCCGCCAACAGAGGCGCAGGATCATCTTCGATCGCGCTTTGCTCCATAATACCGCGCAAACCTAAGATCTGGCTTGAAGTACTCGGCGCAAGGGAGAGACCTTGGTCCATCGCCTGCTGCTCCACTTCGGCCATCGCTGCCAAAACTGCCTCAAGCTGCGAAGTGTTCAAGCTCAAACCTGCGCCTGCCTCTTCGCGAGAGAGCCTCAATCCAATTGTTATATTGCCACGCTTTGTCGCCTCGGACATCGCACTGCGCAGATGTGTTTCAAGTCCAGTGATCCAATCAGGTACACGAATACGGATATCCTGCCCTTTTCCATTGACCGCGCGCAGCTCCCAGCTCCAGCTATGAGCCCCGAAGTGGCCCTTGCCCGAAGCAAACCCTGTCATGGATGAAATCACCGCCACACTCCTTTTTCCGCTTTGCGGCCTGACTTACGCGCTTCAAGGTGCATGGCGCAAGCCTTCTAGCCAAGGCAGTTAACCAACCTTACCAAATTCATTCAAATTTTCGCCCAATTTAGGCCATATTTGATCTGCAGGGGGAACACACCCCGTAGAGGCACATATGTGTGCCGATACGGCCAGTTTACACACGGAGCGGATATATGTCAGAGTTGATGCGGAGTGGTGATGTAGTGAGTATGATGGACCGTTTGAGCCAGAACCAGTTTCCTGCCTGTGCGCTTGTTGAAGCCTACTGGCATAGCCAAAAACCCAAAAACAGCTTGCCCAAACGCTCTGCAATTGACCCTCGTGGGATAGAGGACGCTCTAAACTACGCATTTATTTTGGAAAGTATCGGAACGGGTGTGGCGCGCATCCGCATTGCTGGGATGCATCTGAACGAGCTAACAGGAATGGAAGTACGCGGGATGCCTATTAGCACGCTGATCGCACCACCTTCACGCGACGCGTTTGGCCGCGTTCTCGTCGGGCTGCTGAACGGTCCCGCATTAATGCATCTGAGCCTGACGGCCGAAGGGCAAACAGATACAGCGCATCAAGCTCGCATGCTACTTTTACCGCTTGTTGATGAAAAAGGTCACGTAAATCGCGTTCTTGGTTGTCTTGAAACAAAAGGTCTTACACGAAGTAAACCACAGCGTTTTGACATCCTGGAGGCCAAGAAAACCAATATCGATGTTCTAAAGGTTGTCCCGCCGACGGAGGACCATCCGCTGCTTGAGCCCGCCACAGGCTTTAAAGACGCGGCAACCCCTTTTGTGCGCACATCAGACACTGTGGCGGTCAAAAGGCCCAGCTACCTGCGCGTCATCAAATCGGATGATTGAAAACGCCCGAGCGCTTGTCCAATGATCAAGGCGCAGCCTTTGGTCCGAAGGCAAAACCTTTTATAATCTGCTTTTTCAGAGGACTGCGTAATCCAAGCCGAGGCTAAAGCTCGGCGAAAAAAACAACGTGAGGCGGCATTTCAGGCTCTATCGGTGCGCGCTCGACGCATCAAACCCTATGGAACCCTGCTCAAATGGGCCTACCCACAAGGATAGGCCCAGCTTGTCGTGAGTTTTAACCCGCCGCTTGCGCGAGGGTTTCTTTACGCAGGTTGGTCAACTCTTCGGCCACAAGGAACGCAAGCTCAAGAGATTGCGAGGCATTCAACCGTGGATCACATGCTGTGTGATAACGATCTGACAGGTTTTCATCAGTCACGTCGCGTACACCGCCCGTGCACTCAGTTACATCCTGACCAGTCATTTCAAAATGCACGCCGCCGGGCTGTGTACCTTCGGCTTTGTGAACACCAAAGAACTCGCGCACTTCGCCCAAAACCTGTCCAAACGGACGTGTCTTATAGCCAGTAGACGATTTGATAGTGTTGCCATGCATTGGATCACAAACCCAAACAACTTTGGCCCCTTCTTCTTCAACCGCGCGGATGAGCTTTGGTAGATGGTCGCCCACTTTGCCTTGCCCAAAGCGCGCAATCAATGTGAGGCGGCCTTCTTCGTTTGTCGGGTTCAGCTTTGCCATCAGACGCTTCAAGTCATCTGTTTCCATCGACGGACCACACTTCAAGCCAATCGGGTTTAGAACACCACTGGCAAACTCGACATGTGCCCCATCAGGCTGACGCGTGCGGTCGCCAATCCAGACCATATGGCCCGAACCTGCGAGCCAATTGCCCGATGTGCTATCAAGCCGCGTGAGCGCCTCTTCATATTCAAGCAGAAGCGCTTCATGGCTGGTGTAAAACTCAACAGAGCTAAACTCGTGGGTTGTTTTGCCCGTAATGCCAGCCGCGGCCATGAAGTCGATGCTATCCTGAATTCGTGCTGACAAATCACCGTAGCGAGATGCGCCATCGCCTTCAGCAAAGCCAAGCGTCCAAGAGTGCACGCGGTGCATATCCGCAAAACCACCCGTCGAAAACGCACGCAAAAGGTTCAGCGTTGCTGCTGATTGCATATAGGCTTGAAGCATTTTGTCAGGATTGGGAATGCGCGCGCCAGCGTTAAAATCAAGCTCGTTGATAATATCGCCGCGATAGCTCGGCAGTTCTACACCGTCCACAGTTTCTGTTGCCGCGGAGCGTGGCTTGGCAAACTGGCCCGCCATACGACCCACTTTGATCACAGGAACCTTGGCACCATAAGTCAGCACCATCGCCATCTGCAGCATCACCTTGAAGGTGTCGCGAATACCATCCGCTGTAAATTGGTCAAAGCTCTCGGCACAGTCGCCACCCTGCAACAAAAACGCCTCACCACGTCCAGCTGCAGCCAGATGCGCTTTGAGCTTGCGCGCTTCGCCCGCAAAGACAAGCGGCGGATATTTTGAAAGTTGCCCTTCGACCGCCTCAAGCTGCGCTTGGTCGGTATAGTCAGGCATCTGGATCCTTGGCTTTGCGCGCCAGCCAGATTTTTTCCACTCCGTCATCGTCTTGTCTCCAGTATTTGGTCTTGCGAGGCCGCCTTATAGCGGCGCTTGGGCGCGAAAACCATATCAGAAATGAATTGCCCTTGCTTTGGCCGCAAAAATCGCAGAAGCGAGTGAACCGCAGGAACCCAAAGCGTTTTGCGATACGAGATGTCTTGACCTATTCGCCAAGCTCTGAACAAGTGACAAAAAGCGACAATATTTGGCGCTCACGACTTACGAAAGCCTTCTATGAGCCTGCAACAACGCCCGACCATCAAATTGGATGCCGCACCCGACAGGCCGCGGCGCTTTATCTTTGCTTTGCTCGACAACTTCACTTTGCTGAGCTTTGCTTCGGCAATCGAAGCTTTGCGCATTGCCAATCGCATGGCGGAATTGCCTCTTTATGAGTGGAAGCTGGCAGGCGAAGGCGGCGAAACTGTAAGTTGCTCTGCAGGAACGGAGTTCAAGCTTGATATGGATTTGGGTGAGCTAAACCGCGATGACACGCTCCTTGTGTGCAGCGGTATCAATGTGCAAGCCGCAACCACCAAGCGTTTGGTGTCATGGTTGCGCCGCGAAGCACGCAAAGGACCGATCATTGGCGGTTTGTGTACGGCGGCCTTCACGCTGGCCAAAGCAGGTCTGCTTGATGGACGCAGGGCAACGATCCATTGGGAAAATCAAGACAGTTTTGCCGAAGAGTTTGATGACGTAGAGCTCACAAAATCGGTGTTTGTCATCGACAAGAACCGCCTGACAACGGCGGGCGGTACAAGTTCGATCGACCTCATGCTTAAGATCATTGCTGACGATCATGGTGAAGAGCTTGCCAATGCTGTGGCAGATCAGCTGATCTATAGCTCTATTCGTACGGACCAGGACACTCAGCGCTTGTCTGTGCCCACGCGCATTGGCGTGCGCCATCCAAAGCTCAGCCTTGTGATCCAGATGATGGAAAGCCACATTGAAGAGCCAATCAGCCCAGCTGTTCTCGCCAAAGATGTCGGCATGTCCACGCGCCAACTTGAACGGCTCTTCCGGCGCTATCTCAATCGCTCGCCAAAACGCTACTATATGGAGCTGCGTCTGCAAAAAGCGCGTAATCTTCTCATGCAGACAGATATGAGCGTCATCAATGTCGCTTTGGCGTGCGGCTTTGCTTCGCCGAGCCACTTCTCAAAATGTTATCGCGCCCACTACAATACGACGCCCTATCGCGAGCGCGGATCACAAGCGACACGTCTTTCCATCTAGACGAATGCTTATGTTTCAGACGTACTGCCTCTCAGGGGCCACGCTATGGCTCACCCTCACGGCAGCGCTCACTCTGGCGGGGCAATCCGGTAGAGCGCCCCACGCTCTTCACTTAAAAACCAGATGCCGCCAAGAGGCCCTTCGCGCACATCCCGTACACGACGCGTCTCGCGTGTTTTGATCTCACCGACCTGTTCAGAACCACCCGCCACCATCACGGCTATATGGTCAAACTTGAGAGAGCCCACAAGAAAGCGTCCCGCCATAGCTGGCCAGTTTTTGCCCGAATGAATAGCGAGGCCAGAAGGGGCAATCGAGGGATCCCAGTAAAACACGGGTTGCTCAAAACCGTCTTTCGCCGTGCCCTCGCCAATCTTAGCGCCTGAATAATGCGTGCCGTAGGAGATAATGGGCCAGCCGTAGTTCTTGCCCTTCTCGATGCGGTTAATCTCATCGCCACCACGGGCGCCATGCTCATGTGCCCACAGCTGACCGCCCATATCAAAGGCAAGCCCCTGTGGGTTGCGGTGACCTTTTGTGAAGACAGCTGTTCCACGGCCTGGATCTATCATGACGATCGTCCCATTGTGGCGTGCGGGGTCTTGTGCTGAAGCTCTGTCGCCACGGTCTCCCATGGTCAGAAAAAGCATTCCATCCGCAGCCTCTGCGAGCCGCCCACCAAAGTGCCGCCCGCCTGTGCTATCGGTCTGCATCTGAAATATCTCTGTCACCTCTACAAGCCGATCCCCCTCGAGCCGCGCCATGCTGACAGCAGTTCCCACACCTGCCTTCGCATAACTCAGAAAAATCCGCCCGCTGACGGCAAAGTCACGCGCAGGGAGCACATCAAACAAACCACCCTGCCCTTTCTCCTCTGAAGCAGGCAGCCCCGTGATCTCGTCGCGCTTGCCGTCACGGTTGATCCGCCAGAGCTTGCCGCGCTTCTCTGTAACGAGAACCTCACCGTCAGGCAAAAACCCGATGCTCCACGGCCCGTTAAGGCCAGAAGCGATTTCAGTGATCTTGCCTATCTCTTGGGCGTGAACAGACAGTGGCAGACTGAGCAAAGCAGCGAGGAAAATGTGTTTCATGCGCCCACGGTAGCGCCACCAGCAACCCAATCAACTGACATGCGCGTGAATGCGTCTTTTCGGCCATATTTTGCGAGACTGAAAAAGTTTTTACTCCGCCTGCATTTTCCATATTGTCGCGACTCACTTTTGGCCTCATATCGCAAAATTATAGACGCCAACGCACGCGCCTCTGGCCTGTAGCATCAACGCACACGTGTTTACGTAGCGACGGTAACGTCTCCCTTTGGAACTGAGCGGCCATATCCTTGGCCGAGTCTATTTGGAGATGACCCATGACGATGCAACACCAAGGCGCCTTTGCGCCTTTCTCTTCAGCTATGCCCTCTTCACTGGATGCCTTCATTGCGTCCCATACCTTTGATCGGCCAACAGTTGTGCTTGATACAAGCCGCGTACGTGCACAGTATCACCGTCTCAAAGCGGGTCTTGGCCGCGCACACATCCACTATGCTGTGAAAGCCAATCCCGAGCCAAAAGTGATCGCTGCGCTCGTTGCTGAAGGGTCTGGCTTTGATGCCGCGTCGCGTGGCGAGATCGAACTTTGCCTCGCGCAAGGCGCGCACCCCTCGCTGATTTCCTTTGGCAACACGGTAAAACGCGCCTCAGATATTGCTTATGCGCACAGTGTCGGCGTACGGCTTTTTGCAGCCGACAGCGCAGCTGAGCTTCAAAAGATCGCGGATCACGCGCCGCACGCACAAGTCTACATCCGCCTGCTCGTGGATGTATCAGAGGCCGACTGGCCCCTCAGCCGCAAGTTTGGTTGCGATGGTCCGATGGCGCTTGAGCTCTTGACCTTCGCCCGCGTGCTGGGTCTTGAGCCTGTCGGCCTGTCTTTTCATGTTGGCTCGCAAACACGCCGCGCCGAAATGTGGGCTGCTCCCTTGGAGGCAATCTCAAAAACGTGGCACGCAGCGCAGGCGCAAGGTCACAACCTGAGTTTGTTGAACATCGGTGGCGGCTTTCCGGCGTTTTACGGAGAGGCCATTGAAGCACCGACAGCATACGCCGCCAATGTTATGGCACAGATTGACACACTTTTTGAGACGCCTCCTCGTGTTATGGCCGAGCCGGGCCGTGGTCTTGTCGCTGAGTCGGGTGTGATCGTGGCCGAAGTTCTGCTTGTATCCCAAAAGTCCGCGCAGGACACGGCGCGCTGGGTCTATTTGGATATTGGCCGCTTTTCAGGCCTCGCAGAAACCGAAGGTGAAGCCATTCGCTACCAATTAGAGACAGCCAAAGACGGCGGCGCACTTGGCCCGTGCATTCTTGCAGGCCCAAGCTGTGACAGTGCTGACGTTATGTATGAAAAACGTCCCGTGATGCTGCCGCTCAACCTTGTTGCAGGGGACCGTGTTCTCATTCGAAACACAGGCGCCTACACCACAACCTATTCGAGCGTCGGTTTCAACGGTTTCCCGCCACTTGCCGTCTGCGTCATCTAATCAACGAAGAGCATAGTTAACGCTTGGTCAAGAGACGCATAATCCAGCTTTTCTTTTCCAAACTCTGCGCTATTCTGGTCGACGGTCAAAAAACAAAAACACCACTTGGGAGAAGACACATGAAAAAATTCCTTATGGCAACAGCCGCATCTGCCCTGATGGCAGGTGGCGCTTTTGCAGAAGATGTTAAAATCGGCATCATCCTCGGCTTCACAGGCCCACTCGAATCTATCACACCAGCCATGGCGGCCGGTGCCGAGCTGGCGATGAAAGAAGTCACAGACAGTGGCAAGTTCATGGGCGGTTCTGCCGTCGTGCCTGTACGCGGTGACTCAACATGCATCGACGCCGCAGCCGCAACATCGGCTGCCGAGCGTCTCGTAACATCAGACGGTGTTGCTGGCATCATGGGCGCAGACTGCTCAGGCGTAACAGGCGCGATCCTGCAAAACGTGGCGCGCCCCAACGGCATCGTCATGGTTTCGCCTTCAGCCACATCACCTGGTCTTTCAACAGCTGAAGACGACGGTCTCTTCTTCCGCACCGCGCCTTCAGATGCGCGCCAGGGCGTGATTGTAACAAACATCCTTCAGGACCGCGGCTTTAAAGAAATCGCGATCACATACACCAACAACGACTACGGCAAAGGCCTGGCCGACGCGATTCAGACCGAGTTTGAAGCGGCTGGTGGCACTGTAACAATCGTTTCAGCGCACGAAGACGGCAAAGCTGACTACTCTGCAGAAGTTGGCGCGCTTGCGTCAGCGGGTGGTGAAGTTCTCGTGGTCGCTGGCTATGTCGACCAAGGTGGCTCAGGCGTTGTTCGCTCCGCTCTCGACACTGGTGCGTTTGAAACATTCTACTTCCCAGACGGCATGGTCGGCGCGAAGCTCAACGAAAACTTCGGCGCAGAACTCAATGGCTCGTTCGGTGCATATCCAGGCACAGACAGCACTGGCGCTGCAACATTCGTAGGCATGGCCGAGGGCGCAGGCTTTGACGGCACAAGCGCATTTGCTCCAGAAAGCTATGACGCTGCAGCCCTCATCATGATGGCGATGGCAAAAGCTGGTTCAACAGCGTCAGCCGACTACAAAGATCACATCATGGATCTGGCAAACGCACCTGGCGAGCAAATCTTCCCAGGCGAACTGGCCAAAGCGCTTGATCTGATCGCAGCTGGCACGGAGATCGACTACGTCGGTGCGACAGCGGTTGAACTGGTTGGTGCGGGCGAATCTGCTGGCAACTACCAAGAGATCGAATTCGCCGATGGTGCCTACTCGACAATCGGCTACCGCTGATTTCTAACCGTTACAATAAAACAGCCCGAGGCTTGCTTCGGGCTGTTTTTCTTATCTAAACGCGATAATTTGGGGGAGACATGCATGATTGAGGTGCATGATCTGCATAAGCACTTTGGCGGCTTTCACGCGGTCGATGGGGCTACGCTGACCATTGAAAAAGGCTCTATCACGGGCTTGATCGGTCCGAACGGTGCAGGAAAAACCACACTGTTCAACGTGATTGCAGGCGTTTTGCCGCCCACATCAGGGCGCGTCATCATGGATGGCGAAGACATCACAGGCCTGCCGCCGCATGAGTTGTTTCACAAGGGTCTCTTGCGTACCTTCCAGATTGCACATGAATTCAGCTCGATGTCCTGCCGTGAGAACCTGATGATGGTTCCGTCTGGACAATCAGGTGAGACGCTGTGGAACACATGGTTCGGCCGCAAGCGCATCGCCGATGAAGAACGCGCACTGCGCGCTAAGGCTGACGAAGTCTTGGAATTTCTCACCATCGAGCATTTGGCGGATCACAAGGCAGGTCAGGTTTCTGGCGGACAGAAAAAACTTCTAGAGCTTGGCCGTACGATGATGGTTGATGCAAAGATCGTCTTTCTCGACGAGGTGGGCGCTGGCGTAAACCGAACGCTGCTCTATACGATCTCTGACACGATTAAGCGCCTCAACGAAGAGCGCGGCTATACCTTTGTGGTGATCGAACACGATATGGATTTCATCGATATGCTCTGTAATCCAGTCATCTGTATGGCGGAAGGCCACGTCCTCGCTGAAGGCACGCTTGCTGAGATCAAAGCCAACCCGGAAGTGATCGAAGCCTATCTCGGTACGGGTCTGAAGAACAAAGATAAGGTGGGCGCATGATGAGCCTGTCACTCTTGGGGCTATGCCCCAAACCCCAGTATCTACTTATTAAGAAAAAGGGGCGCGCGCATGTCTGAGCCTTTTCTCATTGGTCAGAATATGACAGGCGGCTACTCAAAGGGCGGCCCAGATATTCTTCACAACTGCACCATCTCGGTCGATCGTGGCGAAATCGCCGTTATCGTCGGGCCCAATGGCGCGGGTAAATCAACCGCAATGAAAGCTGTCTTCGGGATGCTTGATCTGCGCGAGGGCTCGGTCACGCTTGACGGAGAGGACATCACATCCCTCTCCCCGCAAGATCGTGTTGTAAAAGGCATGGGCTTTGTGCCCCAAACCTCCAATATTTTTCCTTCGCTGACGGTCGAAGAAAATCTTGAGATGGGCGCTTTTATCCGTACCGATGATTTTTCCGATACGATGGCGCAAATTTATGATCTTTTTCCCATCCTGAAAGACAAGCGCTCTCAAGCAGCTGGCGAGCTCTCCGGCGGGCAACGTCAGCAAGTTGCTGTGGGGCGGGCGCTTATGACAAAGCCAAAGCTTCTCATGCTTGATGAGCCAACAGCTGGGGTGTCACCCATTGTGATGGACGAACTTTTTGACCGTATCATTGATGTCGCACGCACTGGGATCCCGATCCTGATGGTGGAACAGAACGCCCGACAAGCGCTTGAAATCGCTGATAAAGGTTACGTTCTGGTTCAAGGTGCAAACGCTCATACAGGCTCAGGCAAAGAGCTTCTCGCCAATCCAGAAGTTCGCCAGAGCTTCTTGGGAGGCTGATATAATGCGCTTCGCCATCTTCCTCGCAGCGCTCACTTTGGCCAGCCCTTCGGCGGCTTTCGTCTGCATTTTTCAGACCGAATGCTATGAAGAGCAGGCCTGTGCGCCGTCTGCCTTCGAGCTGGAAGTGCAGCTTGAAAACCAGAGCGTCTCAACGGAAGAGGGCGACTGGATCATCGTTGCAAAGAAATCAGAACCCGCCCTCATCACACTCTTTGCCGCCGCAAAAGGCACGGAGTATCTCCTGTCGATTACGCCCGAGGCTGCGCGCCTTAGCGGACATCTCAACGCTGGACCACAAGCGATCCAGTATCTTGGCACTTGTGAAGGAGCCTTCTAAATGGACCTTTTGAACGCATTCGTGGCTCTGGCCAACTTCGTTCTGATCCCCGCGACCGCCTACGGCGCACAGCTCGCACTTGGCGCGCTTGGGGTCACGCTTATCTACGGTATCCTTCGGTTTTCTAATTTCGCCCATGGCGACACTATGGCCTTCGGCGCCATGGTAACCGTACTCTTCACATGGTGGTTCCAGTCGATGGGGATCAGTTTTGGCCCACTGCCAACAGCACTCCTCGCCCTGCCCTTCGGCATCCTCGGTTGCATTGGGCTACTGCTCTTTACAGACCGTGTGGTTTATAAGTTTTACCGCCAACAAAAGGCAAAACCGGTGATCCTTGTGATCGTCTCGATGGGCGTGATGTTCATCATGAATGGCCTCACCCGCTTCATCATTGGTCCCGATGACCAACGTTTTGCTGATGGCGAGCGCTTTATCGTTTCTGTACGCTCCTTCAAGGAAATGACAGGCCTGCAAGAAGGCCTCGCCATCCGCACGACACAAGGTATCACCCTTGTGACAGCGGTCGTGGTTGTCGCTGCACTGTTCTGGTTCCTAAACCGCACCCGCACTGGCAAATCTATGCGCGCCTATTCTGACAACGAAGATCTTGCACTCCTGTCAGGGATCAATCCAGAGCGCGTCGTCATGGTGACATGGATCATCGTGGCCACGCTCGCAACGATCGCAGGCGTGCTTTATGGCCTTGATAAGACATTCAAACCTTTCGTTTATTTCCAACTATTGCTGCCGATCTTCGCCGCCGCCATCGTCGGTGGGCTCGGAAACCCACTGGGCGCAATTGCGGGCGGTTTTGTGATCGCCTTCTCTGAAGTCACGGTTACATACGCTTGGAAAAAAGTATTGGTGTACGCTATGCCCGAGCGTTTGGAACCTGACGGGCTGGTTCAACTTCTCTCCACAGATTACAAATTCGCGGTGAGCTTCGTGATCCTGTTGATCGTGCTCATCTTCAAACCCACAGGTCTATTCAAGGGGCAGTCGGTATGAGCGATACACTCCGCAACAGCATCTATTTTGCGCTTGTCGCGCTTTTGATCATTGGCACAGGCATTCTCCAGTCTTGGAACTCTGCGCTCTTTATTCTCAACATGGGACTGATTTCAGCCATCATGGCTCTTGGGGTCAATCTTCAGTGGGGCTTTGCTGGCCTTTTCAATGTCGGTATCATGGGGTTTGTTGCGCTTGGCGGTTTGGCCACAGTGCTTATCTCGATGCCTCCCGTCGAAGGCGCATGGAGCGCAGGCGGGATGCGGATCCTGTCTGGCCTAGCGCTCGGAATTATGAGCATCGTCTCGACTATCCTTGTGTTCAAACGCATGCAGAGCGGCCGCAACCGCACGCTCGCAATGCTGGCTGTGCTGAGCATCGGCTTCTTTGCCTTCCGCGCAGTTTTTGACGGCGGCGTTGAGGCCGTTGAGGCAATCAACCCCGCAAATGCAGGAAACATCGGCGGCCTTGGCCTGCCCGTTCTACTCGCGTGGCCTATCGGCGGTGTTTTTGCAGCAGGTGCAGCCTGGATCATTGGCAAAACGGCCCTCGGTCTGCGCTCTGATTACCTCGCCATTGCAACGCTGGGGATTGCCGAGATCGTTATCGCAGTCATGAAAAACGAAGACTGGATGGCGCGGGGCGTCAAAAACGTGATCGGACTTCCCCGTCCTGTCCCATATGAAATTGATCTGCAGAACTCAGCGGAATTCGTTGCCAAAGCCAACGCTTACGGTATCGATCCTGTGACCGCTTCAACGCTCTGGGTTAAGTTGCTGTATGCAGGCCTTTTCGCCGTTGTCCTGATTGTCATCTTCGTCATGGCCCAAGCCGCGCTCAAGAGCCCATGGGGCCGTATGATGCGCGCGATCCGCGATAACGAAGTCTCTTCAGAGGCGATGGGCAAAGACGTCACCGCACGTCATTTGCAGATCTTTGTTCTCGGTTCCGCCATTTGCGGCATCGCCGGCGCGATGATCACCACGCTTGATGGCCAACTCACACCAACGTCCTATCAGCCACTGCGCTTCACATTCCTTGTCTGGCTTATGGTGATCGTCGGCGGCTCAGGCAACAACCTCGGCGCTGTGCTGGGTGGCTTTGTGATCTGGTTCTTCTGGGTTCAAGTCGAGCCGATGGGGCTTGCCTTCCTCACACTGATCACCTCGGGCATGGCCGAAGGCAGTGCCCTCAAAGCACACCTTCTGGATTCAGCGGCACACATGCGCTTACTTACCATGGGTATCATCTTGCTCTGTGTTCTGCGCTTTAGTCCACGTGGCCTGATCCCCGAAAAATGAGCCAAATACATCCTCTTGTTCGCCCTGCTCTCAAGGGCATCGTTTACTTTGGCGTCGTCTGCGCAGCGCTCGTTGCGCTTTGGCTGTACATGCCCAAGGGCGAGGTAAACTGGTACCCTTCGCTCTGGATGCGCCTCGCGGCGGTAAGCCCTTTGTTCTTTTCCACTCAGCTTGGTCGAGCAGTCTTTGCGGTGCTTAAGAGGCGGATGGACGGGCGCGAGCGGATCCTCTTTGCGGGCAGTTTTTGTCTCGGTGTTGGAAGCCTCGCCGTTCTGGCCGAAGCTGGCGTGGTCTACGCCAGCTTCGGCGCAGCAGAAGGGCTCAGCTATTTCGACATTCTGTTTCAGCCGTTCTCTTCACGCTACTCCTTGCAGATCTTCGCAGGCATAGGCTTTGCGAGCTCGGCCGTATTGGCTGCGGGCTTTGTAGCGCTCATGTCCGTGCCGATCCGTGTGCTGAGTATGGAGCACCAAAGCCGCACAAAGAGCGCGCTTGAAGACGGCACAAACACATAAACTTCATATTTACCCTAAATTGCGAAGATGGCCCCACACTTAACTGTGGTGAGCCATGCCAGCCTATATTTCAGAGTTCAGCTACCTCGGAACATCATCCGGTGAATTCATTGAAATAGCTGTGCCTGCAGGTACGGATGTATCTTCATATTCGGTCATCTTCTACCAATTCAACGGCACAATTTATAACGGCTTCTCCCTTGGAACATCGGTAACAACGATGAATGGCCACGACATCTACGTGATCAACAACTCCACCCTGGGTTTCAGCACAGGCGACCCGATGGGCATGTTCTATGCCGATGATGCAATCGCGCTTTTTGATGGCAGCGCAGTGATCCAGTTCATATCATGGGCGGGCAATACAGTGACAGCCGTCCAAGACCCAGCCAACGGGCTCACAAGCACCGAGGTGGGCTTTACAGCCACACAAGGAAACTCGCTCCAAAGCGACGATGGCGGGCTCACATACTATGAACAAACAAGCGTCAACCAAGGAAGCATTCCCGCCTGCTACGCCACGGGCATGCTTCTCCTGACACCGCAAGGCTGGTGCGCCGTGGAGACGCTTCAAGAGGGCGACTGGCTGTTAGGTGCAGACGGAGAGGCCCACCCGATCCTCTGGGTCTGGCGCGGCACACAAGCGCTGGATGGCACAGGTAACCCTGTGCTGATTTCTCGCGGTGCACTCGGCCCGAACAGGCCCTTCGCCGATCTTATCGTATCCCCCCAACACCGCATCGTACTGGACGGAAGCACTTTTGCCCCTGCCAAGGCGCTCACAGCCCTCAAGGGCATTCGCGAGATGCGCGGCAAGCGCGAGATAACATGGCATCACTTCGCATGCGCTGCCCATATCGCGGTATTGGCCAATGGCGTTGAGAGCGAGAGCCTCTTGCTCGGGCCACAGGTCCTCAAGTTCTTGCGCAAAGCCGACCTCCACAGGCTCTACAGCTTATTTAAGAACGCTGAGAAAGGCGGCGCACTCAATGGTCCTCCCGCCCTTCCGTGTCTCACAGTTGCGGCTGCGCGCAGACGTCTAGCGGCCTTTGAAAAGCCCGCCCAAGATACCACGAATGATGCGGCGTCCTGTGGTCCCTTTGAGCTCACGCACAACCTGCTTGGTGAGCGCCTCGCCAAAACTGTCGCCTTTTGAGCTGCGCGAGGATGAGCGGCTTACGCCGGTTCCTTCATAGCGCCGAGCGGCCTTGAACTCACGCTCCTGCTCTTCTGCCACAGCTTCAGCGCGCTCTGCGGCCTCTGCTTCTGCAGCGGCTTTATCAGCCCGCTCCGTCAAGATTTCAAAGGCCGAACGACGGTCCAAAACAGCTTCATATTTCCCAGCAATGTGCGATAGCGCCAAGACCTGTGCACGCTCAGATACTGTGATCGGCCCGAGCTGTGAACTGGGCGGGCGGATCAGCGTGCGTTCGGCTATGCCCGGTACGCCTTTGTCCTCCAAAAACGAAGTCACAGCCTCGCCCACCCCGACTTCTCGGATGGCTGTTTCAATGTCAAAGCGCGGGTTCTTGCGGTAGGTTTCCGCTGCCAACCTGAGTGCCTTTTGATCGCGTGCTGTGAAGGCACGCAAAGCATGCTGAACTCGGTTGCCAAGCTGTCCCAGAATATCCTCGGGCACATCATCAGGGTTTTGAGTGATGAAATAGACCCCGACCCCTTTAGAGCGAATAAGCCGCGCAACCTGTTCGACCTTATCGACCAGAACCTTGGGAGCGCCTTCAAACAGCAAATGAGCTTCATCAAAGAAAAACACGAGCTTGGGCTTGTCTGGGTTTCCAACTTCTGGAAGCTCCTCAAACAGCTCGCTCAGCAACCAGAGCAGGAATGTTGAATAAAGTCGTGGTGAGGACATCAGCGTATCCGCAGCCAACACATTGATGCGCCCGCGCCCGTCGCTATCCACAGCCATAATATCCGTAAGCGCTAGGGCAGGTTCGCCAAAAAGCTTCGCGCCACCCTGATTTTCAAGAACGAGTAAGCGACGCTGGATCGCGCCGATTGAAGAAACAGAGACGTTGCCGTAGCGCAGGCTCAGGCTGTCTTTGTTCTCGCCGACCCAGACCAAAAGCGCTTGAAAGTCTTTCAAGTCCAGAAGTGGCATACCTTCCTCATCGGCCACACGAAAGGCTATGTTAACAACCCCTTCTTGCGCCTCGGTCAGCTCCAAAAGCCGCGACAAAAGCAAAGGGCCCATCTCAGCAACAGTGGTCCGTATCGGATGGCCCTGCTCGCCAAACAAATCCCAGAAAGTCACAGGAAAGCTCTCATAGATGTAATTTTCATAGCCGATTTTCTCGGCACGGCTCGTAAAGGCCCCATGCAACTTGGCGCTCTCACTGCCAGCCTTTGCCAGCCCGGAAAGATCGCCTTTCACATCTGCCATGAAGACAGGCACGCCCGCATTGGAAAAACTCTCAGCCATAATTTGCAGAGTGACCGTTTTCCCCGTGCCCGTCGCCCCTGCGATCAGCCCATGACGGTTGGCATATTTTAGCCCCAAAATCTGCGCGTCAGCATAGTCAGCGCCGCCGCCACCCATAAAAATACCATCTGTCAAAAGCCGTCTCCCGTTTAAAATCACCTGTGCGTTTGATTCCGCACGCCTTGCATACAGTATTTTAATGTTTTGTCCTCAGTATCAAGCATGCTTCGCGCCTCGTGTCCTCTTGGTGCGGAGTTGACTTCCTCCCTGTCAGACTCGGCCGCGCTCTTGGGTGCGGCCCTTTTTTACGCCTAGTTACAATGGTCTATTGACGCCTGCGACCAAATGACATAGCATCTGCACCATATTAAGTCGGCCAAGTCCGACGGGGAGAGACTATTGGGAAAAGGGGCCGAGCGGCCCCTTTTTCTTTTGACCGTCAAACGCCATAGACCCAGTCAATTCGTTTCAGCGCTGTAACCGCTTGCGCAGAAAAGTGCTCATAGCCTTTGGCCTCGGACCGATTTGCCACTGACAGCTCCGCACCTGCGTGATAAGTGGCTGCCAACGTTATAATAACAGGTGGAAAGTCTTATGTTCAACACAACGCGCACTGCGCTCATTCTTGCGCTCCTTGCAGCACCACTCGGCCTCTCAGCTCAAACAGCAACGGAAGAGACCCCAGCCGCAACAACCGAAACAACAACAGACGCCGTGGAAGCGACTGAAACACCCGTTGAACCTGCACCCGAAGCTCTGAGCCTTGGCGAAGAGGCCATGCCAGAAGCCTACATTAAGTCAGAGTCAGGCGACTGGAAGGTCCAATGCCTGCGTGATCCGGCTCTGCCCGAGGGTGAAGATAACCCCAACGAGCCTTGCCAGCTGTTCCAAGTCCTCCAAGACGTGAATGGTACAAATGTTGCTGAAGTCACGATTTTCCCACTCGCCGAGGGTGGTAAGGCTGTTGCTGGAGCAAATATCCTTGTGCCGCTGGAAACCTTGCTTTCCGCACAGCTCACCATCCAAATCGACAACGGCAAAGCCCGTCGCTACCCTTACAGTTTCTGTAGCCCAATCGGCTGCTTTGCACGCGTTGGTTTTACGTCACAAGACATCGCTGCAATGAAAAAAGGCGCTAAAGCAAAAGTTCTTCTGCGCCCTGCACCTGCGCCTGATGAGGTCGTTGCGCTCGATATGTCGCTTGCAGGGTTCACCGCAGGCTTTGACGCGCTCACAGCCAAATAACTACGCCGATATAGACCTCAAAATTTTTAAAAGCCGCTTGCGCTGCATGCGGCTTTTTTCATTGCGGTCGAGACATTAAACTTTGCGCAGCGCAATCACAGCGTTCAAGCCACCAAAAGCGAATGCGTTAGACAAGGCGGCGCTCACTTTGGCCTCGCGTGCCTCATTTGGCACAATATCAAGCGCACATTCCGGATCAGCCTCTTCATAGCCAATCGTGGGTGCAATGATCCCATCTCGCAGCGCCATAATACACGCCAAAAGCTCCACAGCGCCTGTCCCGCCTATCAGGTGGCCGTGCATGGATTTCGTTGATGATATCATTAGCTTGTCCGCATGTGCGCCAAACGCGTCTGCCACAGCCGCACATTCGGTCTTGTCGTTGGCAGCCGTGCCCGTGCCATGCGCGTTGATATAGCCCACATCCTCACGGTTAAGCTTCGCATCGCGCAACGCTCCAGAAATCGCTCGAGCGGCTCCCTGTTTGGAGGGCATAACGATATCTGCCGCATCAGAGCTCATCGCAAACCCAGCCACTTCAGCAAGTATATCCGCACCGCGCGCACGCGCGTGCTCATATTCTTCAAAGACAAATATCCCTGCGCCCTCGCCCTGCACCATGCCATTGCGATTGGCACTAAACGGGCGGCACGCGTCTTTGGACATCACGCGCAGCCCCTCCCAGGCTTTCACACCGCCAAAACACAGCATAGATTCAGATCCGCCCGTCACCATCACAGGCGCAAGCTCGCCATGAACCATCTGAAACGCCTGCGCCATTGCATGGTTTGAACTTGCACAAGCGCTCGCCACCGTAAAGCTCGGCCCCTTGAGGTTAAACTCCATGCTGACGTGGCTCGCGGCGGCATTGTTCATCAACTTTGGCACAACAAAGGGATGCACACGGTTCTTGCCCTCTTCATAGACCGACCGGTAATTTTCATCGAGTGTGGTCATCCCACCGCCCGAATTGCCCAAGATAACGCCAGACCGCGCTGCAAGCTCACCCGAAAACGAAAGCCCCGACTGCGCGATCGCCTCACGCGCGGCAATAAGTGTAAACTGCGTAAACCGGTCAAAGAGCGAGAGTTGCTGCCGATTGAATAAATTTTCGGGCTCAAAGCCCTGCACTTGCGCGCCGATCTGCACTGCAAGCCGCTCGACATCCTGCATCACCAGTTGTCCGATGCCACATCGCCCCTCAGCCATCGCCTTGAGTGTGTCAGGGACATTATGAGCCAACGCATTGATCGTGCCAGCACCCGTGATGACAACACGCTTCATCGCGGCTTAGCCCTGCTGCTCCGCTACGAGTTTTTCAATCCCCGCAACGATGCTTGCCACATTGGTGATATCAAATTCTGACTTTTCAGGCTCATTTGCATTGAACGGAATCGAAATGTCGAATTCTTCTTCAATGGCAAAAATGCTTTCAACCAGCCCGAGACTGTCAATGCCAAGGCTCTCCAGCGTGCTATCCGCACTGACATCCGAAGGCTCAAGCACGGCTTGCTCTGCAATGATCCGGATCACTTTGTCCTGAACACTCATGTCACCCCCCAAGGTTGCCTGAGGCCCGTTTAGTCGTTCTCAGCGTTTTTGAAAACCGCTTTTTGCAACTCCGCCACCTGTTTAAACAGTCGTGGCAAGCGCCGGATCGCCTTGTAGCTCTCGACATGGGTTTCCATTTTTACAGCAGGATATCCGAGCAAAACACGCCCTTTAGGCACATTGGTGAATATCTTGGTTGCGCCGCCTGCAATGACGTTATCGCCGACAAAAATATTGTCGTTCAGCCCGACTTGCCCTGCAAAAACACAGTTGTTGCCAATGGTCGAGCTGCCCGCCATGCCGACCTGCCCACAGATCAAACAGTCAGTGCCAATCACCACATTATGCCCAATATGCACGAGGTTATCGAGCTTGGTGCGCGCGCCGATTTTGGTGTCTCGTACAGTGCCGCGGTCAATACAGGCGTTTGCCCCAATCTCGCAATCATCACCAATATGCACCGCACCCAGCGAGTTGATCCGCTCCCAATGTTGGCTTTCTCCCTCGCCTTGGTCGCCCAGTGAAGCGCGCGTGCGCTCAACAGCACTCTGCTCAGGCGTCACAAAACTAAAGCCATCACCACCGATCACAGCGCCAGGCTGGACAATAACCCGCGCTCCAAGCGTGGTGCGCGCACCTATCCGCACACCTTCGCGCAGAAAACAGCCTTCTCCCAAGGTCGCGCAGGCGCCAATGAAGCTCTGTGGCCCAACGACACTGCCAGCACCAATGCGTGCGCCTGCAGACACCACAGCCAATGGCCCCACGGTCACATCCACGCCAAGCTCTGCTGCAGGATCCACAAAGGCTGAAGGATGAACGCCTTTTGGAAAACTCTCACCGTGATCGAACTGCTTTGACAGTCCCGAAAGCGCATAGCGGGGTCGTGCTGGTACAATCGCCGCCTTCAGGCCGAGCGCCTCAAAGTCCGCACCCTCCCAAAGCACCGCTGCCAAAGCCTGCCCCTCAGGCAAACGCTCTGCAAAAGCTGGCTTCATAGCCAAAGCAAGGTCACGTGTTCCAGCGTCTTGCGGCTCAGCCACAGCGTCAATCTCAAGAGAAAGATCGCCAAAAGCCTGAGCTCCAAGCGATCTTGCAATGGTTTCAATTGTGTAGGTCATGGGCCCGTTCCTAGCAGTTCGCAGCTGTGGGCCTTTTGATTAGCCCTGAACCGCGCGAAGCACCACCCCTGCATTTTGCAAAGCGTTCCAGATCTTCGCATCACGGCCATAGACGTCGCGGCGGAAATGGGTTCCACCTTTCACATCCGTAAAGGCCGTGCGGTAAATCAAGTGCACAGGCACGGGCTGCTCAAGCTGGACAGCCGATTCAACGCCTGTTTTCAGGTAACGATGGAACTCGCCTTTGGGATCATTGCTCTGCTTGGCAAGCAAAGCATAGGCAAATTCAAACGGATCACCGAGGCGGATACAACCATGGCTATAGGCCCGTGTCTCGCGGCTAAAAAGGTTCTTTGCCGGCGTGTCATGCAAATAGATGTTGTATTTATTTGGGAACATAAACTTCACCAGCCCGAGAGCATTGCGCTTGGAGGGCGGCTGCTTGATCGCGTAAGGGAACGTGCTCTCAGTGTATTTCGAAAAGTTGATCTGGCTGCGCGCCACTTTGCGCCCACGGCTGTCATAAAGCTGCAAATGCCCTGCTGCGTTGGCGTTGCGCTTCATCATCGGGAGATACTCTTTTGTGGCAATGGAGCGTGGCACATTCCAAGTTGGATTGATAACCAAGTATTCCATGACATCGGAAAACTCGGGCGTGCGGCGCTCACTGTCATTCGCCCCTACGACGGAACGGGTTTCAAAAGTCACTTTCCCATTGTCGATGATCCGCGCTGAAAAATCGGTGATATTGACAAGAACATGGCGACGCCCCCGCTCCTGATTGACCCAGCGTTCGCGTTCCATCGCAACGATAATAGACTTCAGGCGATCAGCCGCGGAAGTATTGATCTCTTTCAAAGTGCCAGCGCCGGCAATGCCATCGGCCACGAGCCCGTTGTCTTGCTGAAACTCTTGCACTGCCTTTTGAATTGTAGCGTCATAGCTTGGTGAAACTGAGCGTCCAAGATAGCCCATCGCGCCCAAACGATCACGAAGCGCAATGACTGCATTCCCCGATTGACCGGGTTTGAGCGAAGCCGCAGACACCGTCTCGCCAAAGCCGCCCGACGCAATCAACTTCTCAAAACGCAGCTTTTCTTTCATCAATCGCGCATACTCTGGCGTCTTGGGCGGTAAAGCGCGGAAAAAGCTGTTGGGGTTTGATTTAGCAAAATTCACAAGATAGCTGCTGCGCTCGCGGTACGGGATCGACCGCACAATGCCACTGTCAATTTTGCTGGGCACAAGTGCGCCTGTCTGCATGTTCTGCGCAAGCTCGACAAAGGTTTTGCTCATCTCGACTTCGACAAGCCCACGCGCTCTCGGAGTGTTGGCAGCTTTCAACTTTGCCATCAGGCCTTCGGCGTCATAGCGCTTACCTGGCAAACCATGAACGTCCGCCTCGGCAATCGCCTGAAACAATGCCTTACGGCGCTGCGTATCCTTTCCAAAGGTCCCAGTCCATAATGGTTTGTAATCATTGGCTTTATAAAATGCCGCAATGTCGGCGTCCCGCGATGCGGCTTCGGCAACAGCCTGCTTGAAAGCAGTCACCTGCGCCTCAGCAGCGCCCGCAAGCGCCACGGCACCAAACATGGCAATGATAAAACCCATAATCAGGCTTTGAACTCGGTTGAAAGAAATCTGCATAGAGCCCCCACTCGTTCTTATAACTGTACACGTATCGTCAACAGTCTTTTGATATACGTCATACGCGCTGTCCACTCACAATGGCATTATCAGCGTATCAGAAAGGTGAACATTTGCATCAAAGCCTCAGAACAAGGCCAATTTGGGCAGTTTCGCAGATTTTCAGCAAATTTCTGCCGAAAATGCTGGCTATTCAACAAATTGGGCAAACTAAACTTGGCCCATGATTCGAAATATGCCATAAGGTGCGGACATCTGGGGAGATGATGGCAGGACACGCGGGAAACACCGCGAAAACAGGTAAGAGCGACGGGACGGCGCTATGACTATGAAACAGACATCAAGCTCAACGAGCTTCTCAAGACGAGCACTGCTTGGCGCTTTCGCCGCAACAGCCCTCGTTTCAGCCCCCACATACTCCAAAGCCGCAGGTCTTCTGCGTGGATCAGGCGACATTCGCCGCATCAAGATGTACTCCGCGCGCACAGGCGAAAAGATCGACATGATTTATTGGGTCGAAGGCGATTACATCAAAGACGCGGTTCAGGAAGTGAACCACTTCATGCGTGACTGGCGCACGGGTGATGTGAAAAACATGGACTTGCGCACCATCGATATCATGGCCGCCTCCCTTAATTTGCTGGATGTGAATGAGCCCTTCATGCTGCTCTCTGGCTACCGCAGCCCCAAAACAAACGCTATGTTGCGCTCGCGCTCCAGCGGTGTTGCCAAAAATTCCTTGCACCTCAAAGGTCAGGCAGCCGATTTGCGTCTCAGCTCCCGCTCAGTGAGCCAGATTGGCCGCGCAGCCGCCTCCTGCGCTGCCGGCGGTGTTGGCCGCTACTCGGGCTCAAACTTTGTTCATATGGATTGCGGCCCCGTTCGCACCTGGGGCGGCTAAACTGCACCGCTAAAGACTAAAACGCCGCACGAAAGACAAGATGGGCCCGCCTTAGGCGGGTTTTTCTTTGCGCCGTGATCCGCTTTGCTCCTAACCTTACAAAAATAAAGGAGCACACCATGTCCGATTATCACAGTCACGACGCCACTGGCCTCGCCGAGCTGGTCACAAAGGGCGAGACCACCGCTCATGAGCTACTGGACATGGCCCTTGCTGAAACCAGACGGCTCAATCCAGCACTCAACGCCGTTACCATGCTTGCAGAGGACGCCGCACGCGCCGCAATAGAGAAAGGTTTGCCTGACGGCCCCCTTAAAGGTGTGCCGTTTCTGCTCAAAGACCTCAAATGCGAGGCTCGCGCCTACCCCACTAATAATGGTTCAAAGTATTTTGAAGGCCATACATGGGCTTACGATTCCACTATGTTTACACGCATTGCCGCCACTGGTGTTGTGTCCTTCGCGCGCACAACATCCCCCGAACTGGGCGTTGGCCCCGTCACCGAAGCACAAGTCTATGGTGGACCAACACGCAATCCATGGAATCTAGGGCGCACATCAGGCGGCTCTTCCGGCGGATCGGGCGCGGCTGTCGCCGCAGGAATTGTTCCGGCGGCGCATGGCTCTGATGGTGGCGGCTCTGTCCGAATTCCTGCAGCCTCTTGCGGCCTTGTCGGAATAAAGCCAACCCGCGCACGCTTTCCCTCAGGCCCCGCCTCAGGGGAAGGCTGGGCAGGTATGGCCATTGACGGCTTCCTCACCCGCTCTCTGCGTGACAACTGCACGCTTATGGACGCAGTCACAGGCCCCGACCTTGGAGCGCCTTACCACGCTCCATATATGGCCCAAAGCTTTACTGACGCACGCCAAACTCCGTCTCGAAAACTTAAAATCCGCTATGTGGAAACCACTCTGGACGGCCGCGACATTCACTCTGAGTGCCTTAAAGCCGTTAAGGAAACAGCGCATATTCTCAGAGACTTAGGGCATGATGTTGAAGCATACATCCCACCAAAAAGCCTTGATGTTCCACAAATGATGGCGGCTTGGACCATTACAGTCGCTTGCGGGACCGCCCTCGCGATCCAAAATGCAGCAAAGGCCCGTGGTGAAGAGGTAGATCAAACCCAGCTCGAAGGCGTCACCCGTGGTGCACTCGCCTATGCCAAGACCCTAACAGGCCCGGATTACCTCAATGCCGTAAATCAGATTCACGCCTTCGGGCGGCGTATGGCGGCAGAGTTTCTCGCCTGTGATGTCCTGCTCACAACCACGTTGGCCGAGCCCCCTTGCGAAGTCGGCAGGCTCAAACCTGACAATGAGGATTTCGTCGCCTATCGCAACGGAAAGGGCGGCGTCTTTGACTATTCGCCGTTCACGGCAGCCACAAATGCATCAGGGCAGCCAAGTATGTCTTTGCCACTCTATTGGAGCGACGATCACCTGCCTATAGGCGTTCATTTTGCCATGGCAGCAGGTCAGGACGCAGCTCTCGTCAGCCTCGCAGCCGAACTTGAAGTCGCCGCCAACTGGGCTCCGATGCAAGCCAAATTGCTTGCAAAAGGCGGTATCTGGCCGCGTTAACGCAGCTCCATCAAGCGCACGCCATGCGGCAATGTAGCGAGGTAAACCCCCTCACCTGTCTCCGCGATAGTATATCCGAGGCGCGCAAGCCGCCTCTGACGGGTTTGTAGCGTTTCTGGGCTGGACAAGATCGGCGCCACGAGCGCTTTGATTTGGTTCAGCACAACAGGATCACATCGCTGTATCATGGCTCAGCCCATCAAAGCGCAAAGATCATTTCCGCGCAAAAGCGATGTTACGTAGGCGCCTTTATCCGTATCACGGATCGCATAGCCATATCCGCGCAGACGGTGCTTCCACTCACGATCAGACACAGCCATTTTGCGCTCGCGCATCACAACGTCACGGATGGTTTCGATATCATTCATCATTGTCTTGCTCCTTTACCTTTTTTGTAAAAACACACTGTTTACAAAATCAGCATTGTAGGAGCCTGTGGCACAGGTTTAGCCAAAAAGAGGAATTTTAACGAATGTGAAGGTAATATTAAGGCAGATCAGCCGCCAAGCCCTGCTTCTGCCTCAATTTGGCGGCGAGACTTACGTTCACGCTCAGTCGCAGACTTAAGCTGTCCACAGGCCGCCATAATATCCTCACCGCGCGGGCGACGAATTGGAGATGAATATCCCGCCTTGTAAACAATCTCTGCAAAGGCTTCGATCTGCTTGCGATCCGAGCGCTGATAGGCAGAGCCAGGCCACTCGTTAAATGGAATGAGATTGATCTTCGCAGGAATGCCTTTGATCAACTTCACCAGACGGCGCGCATCCTCCTCAGAATCGTTCACATCCTTCAGCATCACATACTCAAAGGTGATCCGCTCGGAATTTGAGAGCTTGGGATACTCGCGCAGCGTTTGAAGCAGTGTCTCGATGTTCCAGCGCTTGTTGATCGGCACAAGCACATCGCGTACCTCATCCGTGGTCGCATGAAAGCTCACGGCCAAGAGACAACCGATCTCTTCCGCCGTCTTGGCGATCTCGGGCACAACCCCAGAGGTCGAAAGCGTAATGCGACGGCGCGAGAGAGCAATCCCCTCGCCGTCCATAGCGATTTTCATCGCATCGCGCACATTGTTGAAGTTGTAAAGCGGCTCGCCCATTCCCATCAAAACAATGTTGGAGAGCAATCTTGGCGGCGCGTCCGCCGTACTCGCGCCCGGCTCTGGCCATTCATCAAGATCGTCCCGCGCAACCATAACCTGCCCGATGATTTCACCAGCCGTCAGATTGCGCACGAGCTTCTGTGTGCCCGTGTGACAGAAGGTGCAAGTCAGGGTGCAGCCCACTTGCGAGCTAATACACAGCGTCCCACGGTTCGTCTCAGGGATATAAACCACCTCGACTTCATGACCGCCCGCAATTTTGACAAGGTATTTGCGCGTGCCATCGTCTGACACTTGCTTCGTGACAACTTCAGGCACCTCAATCACAAAATTCGCCTCAAGCTCGGCCCGAAACGCCTTTGAGAGGTTGGTCATCACGTTAAAGTCGCGCTTGCCCCATTGGTAGACCCACTGCCAAACTTGGTTGAGGCGCATCTTGAGCTGCTTTTCAGGTGTGCCAATACGCGCAAGCTCGGCTTTGAGCGCCTCGCGCGTAAGCCCAACAATATTGACCCGCCCCGCATCATACTCAGGTATTTTGCGCGGTACGGTGAGCATGTCTGGCGTGATGGTTGTGTCGTTTGTCATAGGTCCTGTCCGCTTGGCTTAGGCTCTCATATAGCATTCGCGCGCCAAAGCAAAACCCCTCCCCGCCAGTTTGGCAGGAAGGGGCTATTTGCTAAATGACTGCTGTCTTTAGAAATGAGCCGAGTTGGCCCCCAGCGGAACCTGCTGGGGCGGTGCAAACTTCGTAAGGTCGATTCCTTCAACAGCGGCTTTGTACTCTTCCACAGTCGGGGTGCGGCCCAGAATGGCAGCAAGCACCACAACAGGCGTCGAGGCCAAAAGGCTCTCGCCCTTCTTCTCGTTGCTGTCTTCCACAACACGGCCTTGGAAAAGGCGTGTCGAGGTTGCCAGCACAGTATCGCCCTTGGCGGCCTTTTCTTGGTTGCCCATGCAGAGGTTACAGCCTGGCCGCTCAAGATAGAGCACGTTCTCATACTCGGTGCGCGCTTTGCTCTTCGGTGCAAAGTCATCAAACTCAAAATCAGAATAGCGCTGCAGGATTTCCCAGTCGCCCTCTTCCTTAAGCTCGTCGATGATATTGTAAGTCGGAGCCGCCACAACAAGAGGCGCCTTAAACTCGACCTTACCATTCGTCGCTTCCAGATTGCGCAGCATCTGAGCGACAATCTTGATATCGCCTTTATGCACCATGCAGGAGCCGACAAACCCGAGATCGACCTTTTTCTCTGCCTTATAGTAAGAGATCGGGCGGATCGTATCGTGCGTGTAGCGCTTTGAAACATCGATGTTGTTTACATCAGGGTCTGCAATCATCGGCTCGTCAATCACACTCAGATCGACAACAACTTCCGCAAAATACTTGGCGTTGTCGTCAGGCGTCAGAGCAGGAACTTCACCAGATTTGATCTCTGCAATACGCTTGTCCGCAATGTCGACAAGGTTCTGAAGCATCCCGTTTTCATGCTCCATACCCTTTTCAATCATGATCTTGATACGGCTCTTGGCAATCTCAAGGCTTTCCACCAGCGTCTCGTCATTTGAGATACAGATAGAGGCCTTCGCCTTCATCTCGGCTGTCCAGTCGGTAAAGGTAAAGGCTTGGTCCGCCAGAAGCGTGCCGATGTGAACCTCGATGATACGGCCTTGGAAGACGTTGTCACCATGCTGCTGGAGCATCTGCGCCTGCGTGGCATGCACAACATCGCGGAAGTCCATATGCTCTTGCATCTTACCCTTGAAGGTCACTTTCACAGACTCAGGGATCGGCATTGTTGCCTCGCCCGTCGCCAGCGCAAGCGCAACAGTGCCCGAGTCCGCTCCAAAGGCCACGCCCTTGGACATCCGTGTGTGGCTGTCCCCGCCAATGATGATCGCGCGGTCATCCACAGTGATATCATTGAGAACCTTGTGAATAACGTCTGTCATCGCGTGATACTGATCTTTCGGATCGCGCGCCGTCACAAGGCCGAAGTCGTTCATAAACTTCATCAAGCGTGGCGTGTTCGCCTGCGCCTTCAAGTCCCAAACAGAGGCCGTGTGACAACCAGACTGATAGGCACCGTCCACGGAGGGAGACAAAACAGTCGCCGCCATCGCTTCAAGCTCTTGGCTTGTCATCAGGCCCGTGGTGTCTTGTGACCCAACGATATTCACTTTCACCCGCACATCAGAGCCCGCATGAAGCGGCTTGTCTGTTTTCACACCAACAGCATTGCGGTTGAAGATCTTTTCAACAGCGGTAAGGCCTTGGCCGTCGTTGTGGATCTCTTTTGACGGCGCAAAAACAAGCGGCATCTCAACGCCCAGCGTTTCGGCAGCAAATGTTTGCAGCTTTTTCCCAAAGACGATCGCATAAGAGCCACCCGCCTTCATGAATTCCATTTTTTGTGGCGTAAACGAGCTTTCAAGTGAGACAAGCTCTGAATCGCCGGCATCATTATAGAGCTTTTTCGTCTTGCTGTTGATCGTCAGGACCGTGCCAGTCTCAACAGAATAGACCTGCTCAAGGATTGGCTCGCCATCGTTGTTCAAAATAGGCTTGCCGTCAGGGCCCGTTTTCTTGACCCAGTTTTTGAGATCAAGACCAATGCCGCCGGTCACACCAACGGTTGTGAGGAAGATCGGTGAAATACCATTCGTGCCCGCGACAATCGGCGCATAGTTCACGAAAGGCACATAGGGGCTCGCAGGCTTACCCGCCCAAAGCGCGACATTGTTCACGCCCGACATACGCGAGGAGCCAACACCCATCGTGCCTTTTTCAGCGATAATCATGACCTGCTTGTCAGGGTGTGCCGCTTTAAGCGCTTCGATCTCGTCCTGTGCCGCCTTTGAAATAAAGCACTGGCCATGAAGCTCACGATCCGCGCGCGAGTGTGCCTGATTGCCCGGTGAAAGAAGGTCTGTCGAGATATCACCCTCGCCCGCGATGAACGTCACCACTTTGGTCTCTTCCTGCACTTCGGGCAGCTTGGTGAAGAACTCTGCTTTCGCGTAGCTTTCCAGAAGGTCCGCTGCGACAGCATTCCCTGCCTTATAAGCCGCTTCAATACGGGCGGTGTCGGCCTCATAGAGGAAGACTTGTGTTTTCAAAACATCTGCCGCTTGCGTGGCGAGCGCTGCATCGTCGCCAAGTGCGATATCCAGCAAAACACCAATAGAAGGGCCACCCTTCATGTGTGAGAGCAGCTCAAAGGCAAATGTCGGCGTAATCTCGGCAAGCACAACCTGCCCAAGGATAACCTCTTTCAGAAACGCAGCCTTGACGCCCGCCGCACTCGTTGTGCCAGGCAGCGTGTTATAAATCAGAAAGTTCAGCGAGCTATCACGCTCTCCATGGCCTGTGTCTTTGATCTGCGCAATCAGCTCGCTCACAAGCGCCGCATCATCAATCGGCTTAGGGTGCAGCCCTTGCTCTTTGCGCGCTTCAATCTCGGTCAGGTAGTCAGTGTACAAGCTCATCTTAAACCTCGTGGATAAGTTTTGGCGGGACGGACTCGCAGGCCTGAAAACAAAGTTCCCAACCCAACAAGCGCTATTTGTATGCAGCGGTATACCAATGCTGTCAAAAGAGCAAGAGTTTGCTGCGAAATTTGATGGCAATTTAGAGAGTTTTCACGCGCCCTTAAAGGCGAATAACAGCCCTTTGATGCGGTTCTGGCACCCCGCCCCTTCCTTTTTCTCAGATCAGCGTTACATTTTTAACGAAGACCTCGTCGCGCATTGCCGCGCCTTTCACGATCATCAGTTCACAGCGTCACAATTTCGGAGGTTCCCATGCCCATCACAGTCGGCCAAGACAGCGCAAGAGCCCGCAAGACCCTCACACTCAAGGACACATCCCTCGCATACTACTCGATACCCGAGGCAGAGGCACGTGGCTTGGGCGCTTTCTCCCGCCTGCCCGCCGCGCTCAAAGTCGTCCTTGAAAACATGTTGCGCTTTGAAGACGGCAAGACCGTCACACTTGATGATATCAAAGCCTTTGGCGACTGGGTGCAAAATGGCGGCAAAAGCACGCGTGAAATAGCCTATCGTGCAGCCCGCGTGCTGATGCAAGATTTCACAGGCGTCCCCGCAGTGGTTGATCTTGCGGCCATGCGTGATGGCATCAAGGCGCTCGGCGGTGACGCCCAGCAGATCAACCCATTGGCCCCCGTCGATCTCGTGATTGATCACTCCGTGATGATTGACGAATTTGGCAATCCACGCGCCTTCCAGATGAACGTGGACCGCGAATATGAACGCAACATGGAGCGCTACCAATTCCTCAAATGGGGCCAAAGTGCTTTCGACAATTTCCGCGTTGTTCCACCCGGAACTGGCATCTGCCATCAGGTCAATCTGGAATATCTCTCCCAAACAATCTGGACCGACACAGACCAAAACGGCGCAGAAGTTGCCTACCCCGATACGCTCGTGGGAACCGACAGCCACACCACCATGGTCAACGGCCTCGCTGTTCTTGGCTGGGGCGTTGGCGGGATCGAGGCCGAGGCCGCTATGCTTGGTCAACCGATCTCTATGCTCATCCCTGAGGTCGTCGGCTTCAAACTCACAGGCCAAATGAGCGAAGGCACAACCGCAACAGACCTTGTGCTCAAAGTCGTCGCAATGCTGCGTGAAAAAGGGGTCGTCGGCAAATTCGTCGAGTTTTACGGCGAAGGGCTTGACCGCCTGCCGCTCGCGGACCGTGCCACAATCGCCAACATGGCGCCTGAATACGGCGCTACCTGCGGCTTTTTCCCCATTGATGACGAAACCCTGCGCTACCTGCGCGGCACAGGCCGCGATGAAACCCGTGTCAATCTTGTTGAAGCCTATGCCAAGGAAAATGGCTTCTGGCGCGGCGCCGATTATGCCCCCGTCTACACAGACACGCTCCACCTTGACATGAGTGAGGTCGTCCCCGCCATTTCTGGCCCCAAACGCCCGCAAGATCTCGTGGCGCTCACAGATGCCAGATCAGCCTTCCGCCGCGAGATGGAAGAGACGTTCAAACGCCCTTTAAACAAGGACATAACCGTAAAGGGCGAAGACTACACGCTCTCCTCGGGCGATGTTGTGATCGCGTCGATCACCTCCTGCACCAATACCTCAAACCCCTATGTTATGATTGGCGCAGGCCTTGTCGCCAAAAAGGCGGCAGCCTTGGGGATCACGCGCAAACCATGGGTCAAAACATCGCTCGCGCCCGGCTCACAAGTCGTCTCAGCCTATCTTGAGGCAGCGGGGCTGCAAGAAGAACTGGACAAAATCGGCTTCAATCTGATCGGCTATGGCTGCACCACCTGCATTGGCAACTCTGGCCCCCTACAACCCGAGATCTCTCAGGCCATCGCAGAAGGCGACCTTGTCGCCACCTCCGTCCTCTCGGGCAACCGCAACTTTGAGGGCCGTATCTCTCCTGATGTGCGCGCCAATTACCTCGCCTCTCCGCCTCTCGTGGTCGTCTATGCGCTTGCAGGCACGATGGACATCGACATCTCAAAAGACCCGATCACGCAGACAGCTGACGGCAAAGATGTATACCTAAAAGACCTCTGGCCAAGCACCGAAGAAATCGCCGCACTGGTTGAAAAGACAGTCACACGCGCCGCCTTTCAGGAAAAATACGCTGCCGTCTTCAAGGGCGACGAGAAATGGCAGGCTGTAAAGACATCGACAGGCGAAACCTATGATTGGCCATCAGCCTCAACCTATGTGCAAAATCCGCCCTACTTCAAAGACATGTCTAAAACGCCCGGCACAATCCAGAATATCGAAAACGCAAAGGTGCTCGCCGTCCTCGGCGATATGGTCACAACCGACCACATCTCCCCCGCTGGCAGCTTCAAGGAAACGACACCTGCAGGGCAATATCTTACAGGCCACGGCGTGCCCCCGCGTGAATTCAACTCCTACGGCGCGCGCCGCGGCAACCACGAAGTCATGATGCGTGGCACCTTCGCAAACATTCGCATCAAAAACGAGATGCTCGACGATGTCGAAGGCGGCTACACGCTTGGCCCTGACGGCACTCAAGCCTCGATTTTTGACGCCGCCATGGCCTATCAAGACACTGGAACACCGCTGGTCATCTTCGGGGGGGAGCAATACGGCGCAGGCTCAAGCCGTGATTGGGCCGCAAAAGGCACTGCCCTTCTTGGTGTCAAAGCCGTGATCGCAGAAAACTTCGAGCGTATCCACCGAAGTAATCTTGTCGGCATGGGCGTAATCCCGTTTGAGTTCACAAGAAGCGACAGCCGCAAAACCCTAGGCCTCACAGGTCACGAAACAGTCTCGATCTCAGGCCTGAACACGCTGAAACCGTTGCAGGAGGTGCCTTGCCAGATCACACGGGCAGACGGCAGCATCAAAGAAATCCTCCTCAAGTGCCGTATCGATACCGCAATCGAGATCGAATACGTCGAACACGGTGGTGTTCTGCCCTATGTCTTACGAAACCTCGCGCAGTAACGAGCACTCATGCCCCCTCCTATTTCAATAAATATCCTGGGAGGAGTACGAGGGGGCAAAGCCCTCTCGCCCAAGCGGCGACACAGTCGGGCAAACCCAGCTGACCAAAAGCGCATCTCGTAGGTGTATCTGTGAAGTGGTGCACCCGAGAGGATTCGAACCTCTGGCCTCTGCCTTCGGAGGGCAGCGCTCTATCCAGCTGAGCTACGGGTGCATCAAAGGCTCTATAACTTCCCATGTCGCGCCCCGCAATCGCGAAAATCACTAGACAAGACATGCATCTTACCAAAAATACCACTTATGAACACACGCATCCCGCCGCTATGGCTCCTTGTCTTTTTGCAAACGGTCGTCTCCGCGGCCTCGCTCGTCGTCGAGATCGTCGCAGGCCGCATGCTTGCGCCCTACGTTGGCATGTCGCTCTACACATGGACAGCAGTCATCGCCGTGGTGCTCGCAGGCTTTTCGGTTGGCCATTGGTGGGGCGGACTCATGGCCTCCAAGCCACAAGAAACTGCCCTCAGGCAAACAGGCTGGGTGCTCATTGCCGCCGCGCTCAGCACAGGGCTCGCCGTGGTCGTGCTGCAAGGCATTGCAGGCCCCGTCATGAGCGCTGTGTCCCACCCGCTCGGCGCAATTATAGCTCTTTGCACCGGCGCGTTCTTTCTGCCATCTCTCTTCGCTGGCGTACCAGCCCCAGTGCTTGCCCAGATCGGAGCCAGCACAGCGCCGGATTCGGGCCGCGCGCTTGGCGCGCTCTTCGCCGCAGGCGCCATCGGCGCCATAGCTGGTACATTGCTCGCAGGCTTTGTCTTCATCTCCTATCTCGGCTCCACGCTCACATTAGCGCTCGTCGCGCTGGTCTATGTGGCCATGGCGCTCTTGTCGTTCTGGCTCGCAGGTCGCCTGCCGCGTGCAGCGCTCCTCGCCAGCCTCATCAGCCTCGCCTTTGCTGGCTACGCCTTGGCCACACCAAGCCCTTGTGACACCGAAAGCAAATATTTTTGCATCCGCTCCATAGACGTCTCTGAAACAAAAGATGACCCTATACGCATGATGGTGCTCGATCACCTCGTGCACGGGACCAGCTCGGCCAATGATCCAACACTCATGTATACCGACCACGCCGCCATGCTGGACGCCCTCACCGAACTGCGCGCACCGCGCCAAGATTTCAGCAGCTTCTTCATCGGCGGGGGCAGCTTCTCTATGCCGCGCGCCATAGCAGCCCGCAAAGGTCATGGGCCTATCACCGTGGCGGAGGTGGATCCAGAGGTCACAAATATCGCCGTACGTGACTTCTGGTTTGACCCCGCTTCTGCGCATGTTCTTCACGTCGACGCGCGCGTTGCCCTCGCCCGCGACCCGGACCAATATGACATCATCATCGGCGACGCCTTCACAGATATCGCCGTCCCTCAGCACCTGATCACACAGGAGTTCTTTGAGCTTGTGCGCGCAAGGCTCACGCCTGAGGGCAGCTACCTGATGAATGTGGTGGATTATGAGGACAACCTGCAAACACTCGGCGCGATGCTGCGCACGCTTGAGACGGTCTTTCCCGTGCTGGAAGTCTGGGTCGAGCAGCGCCAGCCCGTCAAAGGCGAGCGCATGGTCTTTATCATCGCCGCTGGCAATGCCGCGACACCAGAGAGCAGCTTTATCACCCGCGCACCAGACGCCGCGCGCTTCGGCGCTTTGTCAGATACGATGGTTGCCAGCCTAAAAGCCCGTGACAGCCTCATCCTCACAGATGACTTCGCCCCGATTGATCGTCTGATGGGCCTGCGCGCAGATTAGCCCAGAAGGTTATGCGCCAGCTCCAGCGCATCCACGAGCACATCCACCTCATCCTTGGTGTTATAGAGCCCAAAGCTCGCACGGCAGGTCGCGTTGACACCCATATGCTGCATCAACGGCTGCGCACAGTGATGTCCCGCGCGCACGGCGACGCCCTTTTTATCAAGGATCGTGGAGATATCATGCGCATGAGCCGCGCCTTCCATCGTAAAGCTGAAGATCGCCGCCTTGTCAGGCGTTGTGCCTTGCAAGCCAAGCCAGTTCAGCCCTGTCAGCTTTTCGCGTGCGTATTTCGCAAGCTCGGCCTCATGCGCCGCAACGTTGTCCATGCCCAGCTCCATGAGATACTCAAGCGCTGCCCCAAGCCCGATCGTTTGGACAATACCCGGCGTGCCAGCTTCAAACTTCATCGGCCCCGTGTTGTAAGTAATCACTTCCTTACTCACATCGCGGATCATATCCCCGCCGCCCATAAAGGGGCGCATCTCGTCCATGCGCTCTTTCTTCACATAAATCGCGCCAGAGCCTGATGGCCCATAAAGCTTGTGGCCCGTGATGGCATAGAAATCACAGCCCATCTCGGCGACATTCACAGGCGCATGGACCGCTCCCTGCGAGCCATCCACCAGTACAGCCACGCCCTTGGCACGCGCCGCGTCACAAATACGCTTCACATCCACATGGGTGCCCAGCACATTCGACAGCTGCGTGATCGCAATCAGCTTAGTCTTCGGGCCGATGGCAGCAATCACCTTATCCGCATCCAAAGCGCCGGTAGCGTCCACATCAACCCACTTGAGGCTGACGCCCTGACGCTCGCGTAAAAAATGCCAAGGCACGATATTCGCATGATGCTCCATCACCGACAGAACAATCTCGTCTCCCGCTTCCATGCGCGGCGCAGCCCACGCATAAGACACCATATTGATGCCCTCGGTTGTGCCCGAGTTGAGGATAATCTCGTTCTCCGAACCCGCGCCGATAAAGCGCGCAATGATCCCGCGAACGGCTTCATACCGCTCAGTCGAAATATTGCTAAGGTAATGCAACCCACGATGAACATTGGCATATTCTTCAGCATAGCCGCGCGTGATTGCGTCAATCACAACCTGCGGCTTCTGCGCCGAAGCACCATTGTCTAAATAGACCAAAGGCTTGCCGTTCACCTCACGTGAAAGGATCGGGAAATCCGCACGGATCGTATTTACATCATACATTGCTGGCCTCCACAGGCGGCAGTCCAAAGCCGATAAGGGTAAGGATGATCATCAGGCCCACGGCCATCAGAAAAAGCGAAAGCGCAACGGTGCCAATACCTTTAAACATCGTCTCAAAGCGGTGTGCGCCTGTCAGCAAGCCAATCAGAGCAAACAAAAGCCAGACATTGCCCACCATCGACATCATCGAGGCCAGCATCACTGACAGCGCCCCCACAGCCATAATCACAACGCTCATACCAAGCCCGACAAACTGCCACCACGTGACCACAACAAGAACGTCTGTCAGACTGCCCTGCCCGCCCAGAAACTTGCCTGCCAAGAAAAAGGCAAAGACAGACATCACGAGCGAAACACCCAAAACAAGCGCAACTCGAACAGGGCTACCAAAAAAGCCGAGCATAAACTCAAGCTGGGCCGCCTCTTCTGCACTCATGCCTTCCAAAGGCATCGGCGGGGCGGCGTGAAAACTCACCGAGAAAAACAACGCATTGAGCACCGCAGCAAGGATCAGCCCAAGCCAGAGCACATCCCGCTTTAGGCCAAGCTCCATAAGCTCCGCCGCAGCGCCCGCAGGCTGCGTCAGCGTGCGCATCACAAGCTCTTTAATCACCATGAGAGGCACTTTCCTTTGCAGCCGCACGGCTGCCGCTGATCCAAAACCACATAAACACTACGAACCAAAGTGCTCCAACGATCATTTGTGGAGTGCTTTCGCCAATAAAACCGCGCACAAGCCCGTGCAAAAGCATCAGCGGCGAGGCCGCCAACAACGCCCAAAAGAGCGCAAGCCGCAGCGCCCAAGGCTCAGCCTTGCTGCGCAGCACCCGAAAACCACCCCAAACAAGAAACGCCAGCCCATACAGCACAAGCGGCATGATAAAGAGCCACGCAAACAGCGCGCCCCCCATCAGCATACCAATGTCCTGCCCTGTGAGATGTGCCTCCCGCGCCGCAGCAGGCCAAGAGCTAACAAAAACGACAGCACAGCCCGCCATCAAAATGGCAATGGCGCGGTCTTCTCGCTGCCCCGCCGCCGCAAACCTGCGCAAAACCTGCGCAGGTCCACGGTATGTGGCGACAATGTCCATCACAACAGACATAGGATCAGCCGCGCGAGTGGCGCAGAAGCCAGCCCTCAAGCCGCCCTGTCAGCTCGTCCTTGAGGCCGTCATCTTCGATCTCTTCCACAGCTTCCGCAAGGAACGCCAGCGTCATCAGGTCGGTCGCCATATTGTGCGGCACGCCGCGCGCGCGCAGGTAGAACAAAGCGTCCTCATCAATCGCGCCCGAAGTAGAGCCGTGCGAACAGGCCACATCATCGGCATAGATCTCAAGCTCTGGTTTGGCCAAGAACTGGCTGTCGCCATCAAGCAGAAGCGACTGAGACTTTTGATAGCCGTCTGTCTTCTGAGCGCCTGGTTGAACAAGGATCTTGCCTTGGAACACGCCAGTCGCGCCGTTGCGCAGCACCTTTTTGAAAACCTGACGGCTCTCGCAGTTGACGGCGTCATGGGTGATAAACACGGTGTCATCATGCACAAAATCACCATCGCCAAGCGCCGCACCTGCCACATGGGCAATCGCGTCATCGCCGGTAAACTCGATGATACATTCGTTGCGCGTCAAACGCCCATTCACCGTAAGCGTAAAGCTCTTGAACACGCTCTCACGGCCCAGCTCGACAAACATATGTGTCACAGCACGGCGCTCGTGGTCGCGCCCCTGCGCCCGCACATGATGAAACTCGGCCCCGTCCGCAACAAGCGCTTCAAGACACTTGTTAAACCGCGCAGCCGCCGGACCGTTCTCCAAAAGCGTCAGAGAGGCCCCTGCTTCGACCTTCACCACATGGTGCAAAACCGCATCTGATGTGCTGTTTTCGTGGCGATAGATTAGGCTCACGGGCTTGCTCGGTGTCTTGGTGCAGCGAATAAGCACGCCATCACTGGCCAGCGCGGTATTGAGCGCTGCCAAAGGCCGCTCCACCGGGTTTTGGCCCTTAGTCTCAAGCGCACCATAAAGCTCGCTCGCCCAAGAAATATCCGCCACATCAGCCAACCGTGAAATCTCGATTCCCTCAAGCGAGAGCTCATCTGAGTGCGCGACACTGAACACACCGTCGACAAACACAATCTTCAGCCGGTCAAAGTCGTTAAATACGGGTGCTTCATCTGTTGTAAACAGCGCGGCCTCAGGCGCATCGGCCTGCGTCAGCGTGTCAGGACGTGTGTACTTCCAGTATTCATCACGCCGCGAGGGCAAACCCATCCTGCGCACGCGCGCCAGCGCATCTTCGCGCGCCGCTTTGCTCCAGCCCGCTGCCTCAGGCAGAACCGCCGCGTCAAGCCGGCTCGCCGCCGCCTCCTGCTTTGATTTCAAAATCGCATTCATCACGCAGCCACCTCGGCCAGAATATCTGCATAGCCGTTGTTTTCAACTTCAAGCGCAAGCTCTGGTCCACCCGTTTTCACGATACGACCATCCGCCATGATATGCACAACATCCGGCTTGATGTGATCCAGAAGGCGTTGGTAGTGCGTGATCACCAAGAACCCACGGCCCTCGTTGCGCAGCGCATTCACGCCATCGGCCACAAGTTTCATCGCGTCCACATCAAGGCCAGAATCCGTCTCATCCAAGATGCACATCCGTGGCTCAAGCATCGCCATTTGCAAAATCTCGTTGCGCTTCTTTTCACCGCCCGAGAAGCCGACATTGACAGGCCGCTTCAGCATATCCGCGTCAATCTTGAGTTCTTTTGCCTGAGCGCGGATCACTTTGAGAAACTCGGTCGAGCTCATCTCTTCTTCACCACGCGCTTTGCGCTGTGCATTCACAGCCGTACGCAAGAAGGTCATGTTGCCCACACCAGGGATCTCGACTGGATATTGAAACGCGAGGAAAAGCCCAAGTGCTGCGCGCTCTTCTGGCTCCAGATCAAGCAGGTCGTCGCCGTCCAGCGTGGCGCTGCCGCCCGTGACTTCATAGCCCTCTTTGCCCGAGAGCACATAGGACAGCGTGGATTTGCCAGAGCCGTTCGGCCCCATGATCGCGTGCACTTTGCCCGCTTCCACTGTCAGGTTCACACCCTTCAGGATCTGCTTGTCTTCTTCTTCCAGTTTGACCCGCAGGTTTTTGATTTCCAACATTTTCGCGCCTTTCTCTTATCTTCTATATTTATGCTCCAGCCTTCAAATGGGCTGGAAAATTCTCAATCAGTCTGTCTTTCGCCTCAGCAATACCGCCCGCATAGGGCAAAGCGCCCGTGCCAAGCTTGGGCAATGCCGCGGCTATATCGTCGTGCTTCAAAGGCAGCGGCATCACACGCCCCACCCCTGCCGCATAATCGTAATACTTCAGCCGCGCGTGCTTCATCGGATCAAGCCAAGTGTTGGCGATCCCATAGCTGTCAGCCACAATAAGCCCATGCAAACTTGACGAGATCACATGCGCACAAGCGCCAATCTCGCGGCAGACCTGCTCTGGCGTGCCCTGCACATCGATATACTGCACAGACGGCTCAGCCTTCAGAAGCGCAACAATTCTAGGGTCACCAAGCTGGCTGTGGTGTAGCACCAGCCCGATCTTGTCGTGCCGCACAGGACGTGCGCCAAGCGCCTCCGCAGTCAAAACGCCTGGGTCACCATAGGCTTCTGTTTTCACACCCAAAAGAGCGGCCGTAATCGGCCCCCGGAGCATATGAATATCAACATTGGCGACAAAGTCGGTCTTCAGCGGCGCCATCATGCCCGTGCCCCAAATCGCAGGGCGATGCGCAGGATGTTTCTCATTGCCCCAGACCCGCTTGGCAAATTGCATAATCGAGCCAACAGCAAAAATCTCCGCGTTGCGTGGCTCTGCATGCGCCACGGCACGGCCTGACGCAAATGCTGTCACAAGCTGGCTCAACGTATCGCCAAAGTTCGGCTTGGCGTTCCACCAGTACAGATGAAGAGGCGTATCAGCCATTCTCAATACTCTCCACGGCGGGCGTTAATCTTGGGCGCAATCTTTGTGTCATAAGCCTCAATGAGCTTCTCACTCCAAAGGGTGACAACAGCCGCAACCACGCCGCCGATCATCCAAGCTGGCAAATCCGCCCAGTTGAGCACCGTCGCCATCACAGCACCAGCCACAACAGGCACAATCAGCTTCTTATTTTTTTCAATAAATTCCATACTCTTACCCTACACGTCTCATGCAACTACCGGCCTTTTCAAAAGCCAAATCAAAACGGGAAAAACCAGCCTCACCACCACGGGTAAGACTGTCTTTTCCAACATCAGTTCTAGATGTGTTTAGATGCTGCTCTGCAAAACGCCCGCAAGCGCGCGCAGATTGTTCTCCATCCCGCCCGCTGGGCTCAAGACCCGCGCCGCATACTCTGGCGAAAACATGCTTTCCCAGAGGAACGGCGCGTGCCCCGCAACGTCGGATTCCCCAAGCACCATCAAAGCGAAGCCCGCCAGCATCGCCGTCTTGGCCATACCACCGCGAAATCCGATAAATGTTGCCGCGGTCACCAGCGCAACAACCCCGATCGCCAGTTCGCCCGCGTGGCGCATGATCACCATGGTCATATCCGTGCCCACAATGAACTGCCCAAGAACATGAAAGCCCAAGAGCCGCCCCGCCAACATTGCCACCGCGCCAAGCAGAAAGGCCATAGCCCATTTTGGAGCCGCTAGGATAAGCTCGCCACTCTCGCGCTTGGGTGCTGCGGCACGCTTTAGCTGGCTGAGGTTGACCTGCGTCTCGCGCACTTCTCCCTCGCCCGCAATGAGGCGGCCTCTTGCCTTTTCGTCCTTGGCAATTCTCTGGATACGCGCGTCGAACGCGTCGAGATTTCGGTTCATCATAGGCACACCTCACGTCTTGGCTTGCCAACAGAGTTAACAAACCAGTTCGGCACAAATGCGGCAGAACACTGCCTTCATTCGGGCAAGATGTGAGGTGCGCCAAAGACATTAGCCAACTGAGCCTTCAAGACTTATCGCAACAAGCTGTTGCGCTTCCATGGCAAATTCCATCGGCAGAGCTTGCAGCACTTCCTTGGCAAAGCCGTTCACGATCAGTGCAACAGCCTCTTCCTCGCCAATCCCGCGCTGGCGGCAGTAAAACATTTGCTCGTCATCAACTTTAGATGTCGTCGCCTCATGCTCTACACGGCTCGAGTTGTTCTTGACCTCGATGTAAGGAACAGTGTGTGCGCCACATTTGTCACCAATCAGCAAGCTGTCGCACTGCGTGTAGTTGCGCGAGTTCTTTGCCTTCGGGTGCATGCTCACAAGCCCACGGTAGGTGTTCTGCGCCACACCTGCGCTGATCCCTTTTGAGACAATCCGCGATTTGGTGTTTCTGCCCAAGTGGATCATCTTCGTGCCCGTGTCGGCCTGCTGATGGTTGTTGGTGATCGCAATCGAGTAAAACTCGCCCTGAGAGTCGTTGCCGCGCAAAATACAGCTCGGGTACTTCCACGTCACGGCAGATCCCGTCTCCACTTGCGTCCACATCACTTTGGCTCGGTCACCGCGGCAATCCGCACGCTTGGTCACAAAGTTATAGATCCCGCCCTTGCCGTTCTCGTCACCCGGATACCAGTTCTGAACGGTCGAATATTTAACTTCCGCATCTTCCTCGATGATGATCTCTACAACCGCTGCATGCAGCTGCGCCACATCACGCTGCGGCGCCGTACAGCCCTCAAGGTAGCTCACATAAGAGCCCTTATCGGCAATAATCAATGTTCGCTCAAACTGGCCTGTATTTTCGGCATTGATCCGGAAGTATGTTGACAGCTCCATAGGGCAGCGCACACCTGGCGGCACATAAACAAACGAGCCGTCCGAAAACACAGCCGAGTTCAGCGTCGCGTAATAATTGTCCGTCACAGGCACAACAGAGCCGAGATACTTTTTCACAAGCTCTGGATGATCCTTGATGGCTTCAGAAATCGAGCAAAAGATAACGCCTGCTTCCTTCAGCTCTTTCTGGAAGGTCGTGCCGACTGACACAGAGTCAAACACCGCGTCCACAGCCACTTTGCGTGGTGCGTCTGTCAGCTCTTCGGCCCCCTCGACACCCGCCAAGATCATCTGCTCTTTCAGCGGAATACCAAGCTTTTCGTACGTGGCCAAAAGCTTCGGGTCGACCTCATCCAAAGACTTTGGCTTCACTTCCATACTCTTGGGCCGCGCATAGTAATACTGGTCCTGAAAGTCGATCTCAGGATAATCCACCATCGCCCAGTCAGGCTCTTTCTGCTCTTTCCAGCGCGCATAAGCATCAAGCCGCCAGTCCGTCATCCACTGTGGCTCTTCGTTTTTCTCCGAAATAAGCCGCACAATATCCTCGTTCAGACCGAGCGGCGCATATTCCATCTCGATCTCGGTTTCCCAACCGTATTTGTATTTTTCTCCAAGCGTGCGAACGGCCTCAACCGTTTCCTGCTCTACACCGTCTTTAACAATTACTTCATTCATCGCTTGGTTCCTTTTCCGTCCTGTTCGCTTAGGCCGCGCGCGCAGCCTGTTTTTTCGCCTGCGCTGCCCATGTGTCGGCAAAGCGCAAAATATCGTCTCGTTCTGTTTCAAGTCCAAGGCTCACGCGAATACCGCAGCCCGCCTCGGCCTCATCAAATCCCATTGCCCGGAGCACAGGGCTTGTCTTCACCTTGCCACTGGAGCAGGCCGAGCCCGCAGAAATCGCAAAGCCCGCAAGATCCATCTGCATCACTTGCGTCTCGCCCTTCCAGCCCGCGCTGAGCAAACAAGAGGTGTTCGGCAGACGCGGCGCATCTTTCCCGACTAAAATAGGTGGTTTATCTGTGGCCGCAAGAGCCTCTTCAAGCAAATCGCGCCTCTCGCGCACGGCCTCCCAACGGCCCGCAGAAACATCACGCGCCGCCGCTTCGGCCGCCGCCGCAAATCCCGCAATCCCGATAAGGTTCTCTGTCCCTGCACGACGGCCCATCTCTTGGCCACCCCCTTTGAGAACGGGGTCAAGATCGATCCCGCGCCGCATCACAAGCGCGCCAACGCCTTTTGGCCCGCCAAGCTTATGCGCCGAAACAATCGCCATCAAAGGCCCAGAGCGCAAAAAATCTACAGCGACTTTTCCAAATCCCTGCGTGAAATCACTCATCCAGAGACCGTCCGGCAAATCCTGCAACACACCCGTCTCAGAATTGGCGAGCTGAAGCGTCGAAAATCCAGCATCCGACGGCGTCACACGCCCACTGGCCTCGGCGCGCAGCGACGCGTCACACCAAGACGCAACAGCATCATGCTCCACACCCGAACAGGCAATGCCGCGACCAGCAAGCGCCATAGCTGCAGCCTCAGTGGCCGAGCCAGTAAAAACAATCTCAGCGCCCTCCGCCCCAAGCGCAGCCGCCAAACGGGCTCGGCAACTTTCCAAAAACGCCTTGGCGCGCCGCCCTTCGGAATGCACCGAAGAGGGGTTCCCAACAATATCCATGGCCTCGCCCATCGCCGCGCGCGCCTCAGGGCGCAAAGCTGTGGTCGCATTATGATCAAGATAGACCCGCATTCACATGGCCCCTCCGGTTTCGCAGACACCAGATTGAACCGATGTCGTCTGACCAACCGACTTCGAACACATCTTCTTCTTTTCCCAAATATCCTGGGGGTCTGGGGGCAAAGCCCCCAGCTGGGCGGGACCGCAGGTCGCGCAAAACCTCGTTATGATGGTCCGACAGCTCACTCTTCATCCACCACAGCAAAAAGCGAAGGCACGGCGGGGCAAGGCGCAAGCTCGTTGCTGATCACATCCGAAAGCCGCGCCGCGTGCAAATAGACATAAACATGCGCCGACAAACCTTCCCACAAGCGGTTGGTCACCGATTGCGCACGGCTGCCAGATGCCGCCCCACTGGCGCCCGCTCCTTTTTGCAAGGCATCCACGGTCTCATCCACTGCGGCCAAAACATCAACAATCCGAATATCCACAGGTTTGCGCGCCAACTTATAGCCGCCGCCAGGCCCGCGCACAGAGGCCACCAGCTCGGCTCGACGCAGCTTTACAAAAAGCTGCTCAAGATAGGGCAACGAAATATCCTGACGCTTGGAAATATCACCCAAA
The DNA here is from genome assembly GCF_040580765.1 of Lentibacter algarum. GTDB lineage: Bacteria > Pseudomonadota > Alphaproteobacteria > Rhodobacterales > Rhodobacteraceae > Lentibacter > Lentibacter algarum. Next base: position 1,521,962 of record NZ_CP158687.1, read on the forward strand.
GTCACCAAAGCATCCTCGCCCTGCAGGGCGATGTCGGCCAAAGCGACCATAGCATATCTGCCTTTTGTGCTGAGCTTCATAACCAACCTCTTTGACTGCAATAAAAACAGGCGCTTGTTGACCTCGCCCCTGTCACAGACTATCTCGCTAGAAACGCTAGGTGACATACCTAGATTTAGAATAGTTCTAATATGCTCGACGGATTTAGTCAAGAAAGCCCGCGCGCATTTTCAAGGAAGAGACAAACTATATGCCCGAGGTAATCTTTCCAGGCCCAGAAGGCCGACTTGAAGGCCGCTACCACCCACAGCCAGAGCGCGATGCACCGATCGCGATTGTGTTGCATCCGCACCCGCAATTTGGCGGCACGATGAACAACAAGGTTGTCTACAACCTGCATTACGCCTTTTATAATATGGGCTTCACGGTCTTGCGCTTTAACTTCCGCGGCGTGGGCCGCTCTCAAGGCGAATACGACCAAGGCGTAGGCGAGCTCTCCGATGCCGCCTCAGCGCTGGATTACCTGCAATCCATGAACAACAACTCCAAGCATTGCTGGGTCGCAGGCTTTTCCTTTGGTGCATGGATTGGCATGCAGCTTCTGATGCGCCGCCCTGAGATCACAGGGTTTATCTCGGTCTCGCCGCCAGCAAACATGTATGACTTCTCTTTCCTTGCGCCCTGCCCTTCATCAGGCCTCATGATCAACGGCACCGCCGACCGCGTCGCGCCGCCCGCTGATACAGTGACACTGGTCGATAAGCTCCATGAGCAAAAAGGCATCACTGTTACACACGAGCAAGTCGAAGGCGCAGGCCACTTCTTTGAAAACGACCACATGGATACAATGGTCGGCAGCGTCCAAAGCTATGTGAAGCGCCGCCTCACGGAAAGCTCCCGCTGATGTCGACCCTGCAGGAAACTGCCTCAAAACTGGCGGATGACACCATCAAAATCATGGAGCAATCGGGCGATGACCGGTTGCACTTTGAAGTTGCCGACCTTTTGGGAAAGTCTTCACAAACCCTCGAAGAAGCCTATCTCACAGAGGTCCGCGTGCGCATGGCGGGCAAAGCGGCCCGCGCCTTGCTGCATAAAAAGGCAAAAGCCTTGGTGGACGCACAGAAACCGCAGGAATGAGCAACCGCCTTGACGCCCAAATGGCCTTCCTCATGGAGGCCGACAAGCTCAAACAGATTGTCCGCGGAACAACGCTCGCAGATGGCTCACGCTATGAAAACTCTGGCGAACACAGCTGGCACATCGCGCTCTTTGCGCTGGTGCTAGGCGCCGACGCACCCACCGACGTCAAGGTGGATCGCGTCATCAAGATGTTGCTTTTGCATGATATTGTGGAAATAGACGCAGGTGATGCCCCAATTTTTGGCGACCATGATGCCACTGAGATGGCCGCCAAAGAAGAGGCCGCTGCAACACGGCTCTTCGGCCTGCTGCCTCCCGATCAAGCCCAGAGTTTCCGCGCTCTCTGGGACGAGTTCGAAGCAGCACAAACCCCAGATGCGCGCTTTGCCAAATCACTCGACCGCTTCCAGCCGCCCAATCAGAACCTCGCCTCAGGCGGCGGTTCTTGGATTGAGTATAATACCGACTATTCCCAGTTCGAAGCGCGTGTGGGCAACAAGATCAAGCGCGGCGCGCCATGGCTCTGGACGTGGTTACAGCCGAAAGCAGAAGCGTGGTTTGCGGCGCGAGGCCGTCTTTAAGGGATCGAATTTTCGCTGCGCGAAAATCCGACCAAGCGAGGGGGCCAGCCCCCTCGTGCTCCCCCGGGATATTTTTGGAAAGAAAAAAACCTATAGTCGCGGGATCTGTGGGGCGGCGCTTTTGGGCAGATGTCCGGTGGCGCGCGCATCAGGGGAGACTTCGACCGAGCGCTTATAGGGAGTGAAGCCCGAGCGGATATAGAACGCCAGAGCTTTTGGGTGATCAAGGGTGCAGGTGTGCACGAAAAGGCGCGAGATATCTTCATCCCAAGCCCGCGTCAGCGCCTCATTCATCAGCCAGCGCCCTGCTTGGCCGCCAACTTGATCGGGCGTCAAACCAAAAAATGCGAGCTCGCAACCTGCGTCACCTCGGAAATCAAGCTCAAGCAGCCCCGCGTCCTTCGTACCACTCTTCGCCACATAAAGATGGACTTTGGGGTCCGTCAAAACCGCAAGCAAAGCCTCATCCGTCATCTCAAGGCGACTGGACCAAAGATAATCGCCCCCCACCTTCGCAAAAAGCGCCCGATAGCGCGCCGCGTCCGGCGTGATGATCCGCGTCAAACGAAGCCCCTCAGCCTGACAGGCTCGCAGCTCAGGACGACTATGCATCTCAAGATAGGTCACAACCGAAGCGGTAAACCCCTCGGGCACATCATGGTATCCACTCTCAAGCACGTTTCGCCGCCTTTCTGGCTTTTTTCTCGTCCGCCACTTTCTGCGCCAGATCGCGCGCAATCGCAAAGGCGCCTTTGATCTTGTCACCGTCTGTCTTCCAGTCGCGGCGCACAACGATCTTATTGTCTTTGACCTTGGCCAACCCCTTCTGGTCACGAATAAACTCAACAAGCCCCACGGGCGAGGCGAATTTGTCGTTGTGGAACTGGACAGTCGCGCCCTTGGGCCCCCCGTCAAGCTTGGCAATACCTGCCTTCTTGCACATCGCTTTAATGCGCACGACAAGCAAAAGCGTGTTCACTTCGCGCGGCAGCGGACCAAAGCGATCAATCAACTCAGCAGCAAAGCCTTCTAGTTCAACTTTGCCATCCAACCCACTGAGACGGCGATACAAACCAAGACGCACATCAAGATCAGGCACATAGTTTTCCGGGATCAGAACAGGCACGCCGAGCCCGATAGAAGGCGACCAATCGCCCTCTTCCACAATACCTTCGGCCTCACCCGCACGGATCTTGGCAATCGCCTCTTCCAGCATAGACTGATACAGCTCATAGCCCACATCGCGCATCTGGCCGGATTGCTCCTCGCCAAGCAGGTTGCCAGCGCCACGAATATCAAGATCCTGTGACGCAAGCGTAAAGCCTGCACCCAGCGTATCAAGGCTGCCAAGAACACGCAGACGCTTCTCTGCAGTGGCGGTCAAGGGCTTCCGCGGCCGCGTTGTAAGATAAGCATACGCACGGGTCTTTGAGCGGCCAACCCGCCCTCTGATCTGATAAAGCTGCGCCAGACCGAACATATCAGCACGGTGAATGACCATCGTGTTGGCGGTCGGAATATCAAGCCCGCTTTCCACAATCGTCGTCGCCAACAGCACGTCATATTTGCCGTCATAAAAAGCGTTCATCCGGTCATCAAGCTCGCCTGCCGCCATCTGCCCGTGCGCCACAATATAGCTTACTTCTGGAACATGCGTTTTGAGGAAATCCTCGATCTCGGGCAAATCGGTGATGCGCGGCACCACGTAAAAACTCTGACCGCCGCGATAATGCTCGCGCAACAGCGCCTCGCGGATCGTGACGCCATCAAATTCGCTCACATAGGTACGAATGGCGAGACGGTCCACAGGCGGTGTGCCAATGATACTCAGATCACGCACGCCAGACAAAGACAGCTGAAGCGTGCGCGGAATTGGTGTCGCTGTGAGTGTCAGCACATGCACATCTGAGCGCAGCTGCTTGAGCCGCTCCTTATGCGCCACACCAAAATGTTGCTCCTCATCAATGATAAGAAGTCCCAAGTCCTTAAAACGCGTGTCCTTGGCCAGAAGTGCGTGCGTCCCGATCACGATATCAACGGTGCCGTTTTTCATACCCTCACGGGTGAGCTTGGCGTCCTTTGCGCTCACAAAGCGGCTCAGCGGACGCACCTGCAACGGAAAGCCGCGGAAGCGTTCGGCAAAGCTCTTGTAATGCTGACGCGCCAGCAAGGTCGTCGGCGCAATCACCGCAACCTGCGCACCCTGCATCGCCGCAATAAAGGCCGCGCGCATCGCCACTTCGGTTTTGCCAAAGCCAACATCACCACAAATCAGGCGGTCCATCGGCTGACCAGAGCCAAGGTCTGTCAGAACATCCTCAATGGCGCTAAGCTGATCATCGGTTTCCTGATAGGGAAAGCGCGTGGCAAACTCCTCCCAAGCGTGCGGCATCGGCTCCATAATGGGCGCGCGGCGCAGTGCGCGTTCAGCAGCGACCCGAATGAGCTTATCCGCCATTTCCCGAATACGCTCTTTGAGACGGGCCTTCTTGGACTGCCACGCGCCGCCCCCGAGACGGTCAAGCAAGCCTTCCTCATGACCATAGCGGCTCAAGAGCTCGATATTCTCAACCGGAAGATAGAGCGTTGAATTTTCGGCGTATTCTAGCTTGAGGCACTCATGTGCTGCGCCCAGAGCTGTGACGACTTCGAGGCCATGATAGCGGCCAACGCCGTGATCGACATGCACAATCAAGTCACCCGCAGACAAACTTTGGGCCTCTGTCAGAAAGTTCTCGGCTGTGCGCTTTCTGCGCGGCGCTCGGATGAGCCTGTCGCCGAGGATATCCTGCTCGGCAATGACAACCATATCAGGCGCTTCAAAGCCTTGCTCCAGTGGCCAGACGGCCAAATGAAGTCCGCGTTTTCCGATACGGCGCGCATCCTTCACGGTGACCGCGCCGATCAGACCTTCATCATCAAGCAGACCTTCGATACGCTCACGCGCGCCCTCTGAATAGGAGGCCAACAGCACAGGCTTTTCGCCCATTTTTGCTTCGATATGGTCCTTTAGAACACTGAAAAGGTTGACGTTTTCAAGCTGTCGTTCGGGTGCAAAGTTGCGTCCGATCCGCCCGCCTGCGTCTATCACGCCCGCGCCTGTGGGCTGGGGCAATGTCACGAGCTTAAGCGCGCGCAGCGGCGCTGTGGCTTTGGCCCACGCGGGCTCATCAAGATAAAGCTGCTCTGCAGGTACGGGCTTGTAGACAGAGTCCATCCGCCCGCGCGCACCAAGCGCTATTTTGCGCGTTTCGTATTGGTCAACTATACCATCCCACCGCGCCTCGCGCTTGGCCTCAAGCCCTTCATCAAGGGTCAGGCTCGCATTTGGAACATAGTCAAACAGCGTTTCAAGGCGCTCATGGAAGAATGGTAGCCAATGCTCGATCCCCGCGTGCTTGCGCCCTGCCGAGACGGCCTCATAGAGCGGATCGTCCGTCCCTGCCGCGCCAAATTCGAGACGGTAATTCTGACGAAACCGCGTGATCGATGCATCATCAAGCAAGACTTCGGACACCGGTGCAAGCTCAACGCCGCCAAGTGTTTCTGTTGTGCGTTGCGTCGCCGCATCAAAGCGGCGCACCCCGTCGAGCACATCGCCAAAGAAGTCGAGCCTGACAGGTCCGCCGTCGCCGGGCGGAAAGATATCAATGATCCCGCCCCGAATGGCATAATCACCAGGCTCTGTAACAGTTGGGCTTTGTGAAAAGCCCATGCGCACCAGAAAGTTGCGCAACGCCTCTTCATTGACCCGCTCGCCCACTGTTGCCTTAAACGCCGCCTCGCGCAGAACCTCGCGCGCAGGAATATACTGCATCGCTGCACTCAGCGTGGTCAGCAGGATATAGCGCTGTGGCATCTCATGCACGAGCGCCGCCAGTGTGGCCATCCGAGCGGCCGAAATGTCAGGGTTGGGCGACACGCGATCATAGGGCAGGCAGTCCCATGCTGGAAAGGCAAAGACAGGCAGATCAGGCGCAAAAAACTGCAGGCTCGCGCGCATCATGGCCAAGCGTTTGTCGTCACGCGCAATATGAATAACAGCGCCCGCCTTTTCGGCCTCGGCGACCAGAAGCTTAGCATCAAAGCCCTCAGGCGCACCGCTGACGGTGATATGGTCTTTTCCTTGCGCGCTCATATCTTAACCAAGCACGCCATAGGTGAGGTTTTGATACATGCCCCAAAGCGCGGTCACAAAGATCGAGATCATCCCGATCACCTGCGTGATCGTGCGCTGACGAAACATTAGCTTTTGGAGCCGCTCACCCACCGCATCTTCCTCACGAATGAGCCGCGCAGTCGAAAGCGAAAGCGCGCCAATCAGCGACATGGGAAACCCAAGCAAAAACAAGGCCTGCGCGAACTCATACCCGTAGAAAAAGCCCAAAAGTCCAAGCATTGTCAGGAAAAAGCAGGCAAATCCCAAGAGCCACAGCCCCGAGACCGTGCCAATATGCAGCAAACGGTTTGTATTGATCCGTACGATATCCAACAGGTCTTCCTCATATTGTCCGCCCTCGCGTTGCGCGCGCAAGACCATGTCCCACGGCACACCAAGAACCCAATGCGAAGTCGTCGACCACATAACAGCCAATGCGATCCAGAACCAAAGGTTGCTAAACGAGCGCATATCAATCAGCTCAAAAACCGTAGAATACCAGTCCAAGGCCCGCGCCCCTCACATTGTTTCGCCCCTCATAGCGTGCGTCTCGGGCAATTCCAACCTTGAGGTGACGCAATTTCCATGACAGTTTCAGCACGGATAGATTTTCGGAGACACATGATGCGCGCGATCCAAGCCCCCTTCCCTGCAACACGGCTGCGCCGCACCCGTCAAAGCGAGGGCATCCGCGCGCTCGTCGCGGAAAATACCCTCTCGCCAAGCGACTTGATTTGGCCACTCTTCGTACGTGATGGCGAGGGTGTAGAAGAGCCCGTGCCTTCCATGCCAGGTGTCCTTCGCCGCTCTGTTGACAAGGTCGTAGAGGCGGCCCGCGAAGCCCATGCGCTCGGCATTCCCGCGATTTGCCTCTTCCCTTATACAGATGCAGCAAATCGCACTGCCGATTGCTCCGAGGCATGGAATCCAAACAACCTGAGCAACCGCGCAACGCGCGCCGTGAAAGCCGCTGTGCCCGACATCGCGATCATGACAGATGTCGCGCTCGATCCCTACTCTGACACAGGCCACGACGGATTTGTGGTCGACGGCAAAATCATCAATGACGAGACCGTAGAGGCGCTGATCAAACAGGCCCTCTCCCAAGCCGAGGCAGGCGTCGATATCATCGGCCCAAGCGATATGATGGATGGCCGCATCGGCGCGTTGCGCGCCGCTCTTGAGGCCGCAGGCCACAAAGATGTGCTCCTGCTGTCCTATGCCGCCAAATACGCCTCCGCTTTTTACGGCCCCTTCCGTGATGCGGTCGGCGCAGCAGACGCGCTCAAAGGCGATAAAAAAACTTACCAGATGAACCCGGCCAACACAGACGAAGCCCTGCGTTGCGTCGAGCGCGACCTGTCAGAAGGCGCCGATATGGTCATGGTCAAGCCTGGCATGCCCTATTTGGACATTTGCCGCCGCGTCAAAGACGCCTTTGGCGCCCCCACATATGCTTACCAAGTCTCTGGCGAATACGCGATGATCATGGCCGCGGCCGAAAACGGCTGGATCGACGGCGACAAAGCAATGATGGAGAGCCTGATGTGCTTCAAACGGGCGGGTTGCAACGGCATCTTGAGCTATTTCGCCCCGCGCGCGGCGCGCCTTTTAGCCTCCTAAACGCCAAAGAACTCGCCTCAAAGGCGAACAAACTGGCAGAATAACGCTCAACAGAGCTTGTTTAGGGTGACACCCGTGCTCAAAAGGCGTAGTCTTACAGACAAGCTGGACATAACCGGCACTTTATTCAGGCAATACGGCAGTGAAATCATGAATACACTTTCTCGCAGATCTTTTGCGCTTGGCGCAGTTGCAAGCACTGGCCTTCTGGCCGCATGTGGCAACGGCATCGGCTCCAAGGGCAGTGCTTCTATTGACGCTCGCGTTGATCAGACCCTCAACTTCCTTTACGGCCAATATCCCTCGACACAGGGCCTAGCCGCTAAATCAGCTGGTATGCTCGTGATGCCGTTGGTGACAGAAGCAGGCTTCGGAATTGGCGGCGGCTATGGTCGCGGCGCGCTTCGCGTCAATGACGTGACGGTTGACTACTACTCCGCCACCAAAGGCAGCGTTGGCTTGCAAATCGGGGCGCAACAATACGCCCATGTCCTTTTCTTCATGACAGAAGACGCCCTGATGGGCTTCCGTCGCTCCAACGGCTGGGCCGCTGGTGCTGACGTTGAGTATGTCTTCCGAGATCAGGGCGAAAATATTCGCGCCGAGACGACCACAGCCACCTCTCCAGTGCTGGCCGTGATTTTCGGTCAGGCGGGCTTGCTTGCAGGCGCATCGCTTGAAGGCGTGAAATACTCGCGCATCATTCCATAAAGAACGTGGGCCGCGGGGCTTCTCCCTCCCGCAAGTGCCCTAAAGTCTCCCTCCCCAGAATATCGGGGGGGGCTTTTTCGTGGGAGCCTTGAAAGCTTAGGATCCAAAGAGGCCGCTTTCTCGCCTTGTGCAGGCACACTCTTGCAGCAGCGCACGCTGTATTGACTAATTTTCCCTTAACAAACATTCATTTTAGGCGGTGCACGCTTTGTGCACGCCTTGTGCACGCTTTTCACCCCCCTGATTTTGCCAGCTTTGCAACGCGTTAACCCTGTTGTGCGGTGGTGTAACGATCAGGGCGTTTCCAACCCCAAAACAAGGCTGCCCAGCGGGCGAATTAAATTGAATTAAAAATCAAATAATAACAAAGGGATAAGCCCCAACCTGCCGCCACCCTCAAATGAGCAACCCCGCGCCCATTGCACCCCATATGATGGCTCTGATATACATTTCGAAACAATATATAGATCCACAGGACAGGCGAGAAAATCACGTGAGCGACACGCCCGAAACACCTGAAAACAAAGACGAAAACACGCCAGCGCGTTACGTCTATGATGGCCCGAAAATCTCGATCGTCGATGAGATGAAGAGCTCCTACCTCGATTACGCCATGAGCGTCATCGTGAGCCGAGCGATTCCCGACCTGCGAGACGGCCTAAAACCTGTGCACCGCCGCATTCTCTACGCCATGCACGAGACCAACAACTCGCATGACAAACCCTACCGCAAATCAGCTCGCCCTGTTGGCGATGTGATGGGTAAATATCACCCGCACGGCGACAGCGCGATCTATGATGCCCTCGTGCGCATGGCGCAGGATTTCTCTATGTCCCTGCCGCTTCTTGACGGTCAGGGAAACTTCGGCTCAATGGATGGCGATAACGCCGCGGCTATGCGCTACACCGAAGTTCGCATGGACAAGCCTGCCGCCTTCATTCTCGCGGACATCGACAAAGATACCGTTGATTTTCAAGACAATTATGACGGAAAAGACCGTGAACCGACGGTTCTTCCAGCGCGTTTTCCGAACATGTTGGTCAATGGTGCGGGCGGTATTGCCGTCGGCATGGCCACAAATATTCCGCCCCACAACCTCGGCGAAGTCGTTTATGCCTGCCTTGCCTTGATTGAGGAGCCAGACCTCTCCAGCGAGCAATTGATAGACTATGTGCCTGGCCCCGACTTCCCCACCGGCGGGATTATGTTGGGCCGCACAGGTGCGCGCAAAGCCTACCTCGAAGGCCGTGGCAGCGTCGTCATTCGTGCCAAAACACGCGTTGAGGAGATCCGCAAAGACCGCTTTGCCATCGTCATCGATGAGATCCCCTATCAGGTTAACAAAGCGACGATGATCGAACGCATCGCAGAGGCTGCGCGCGACAAGAAAATCGAAGGCATTTCCCACGTCCAAGACGAATCCGACCGCAACGGCGTCCGCGTCGTCGTCGAGCTGAAACGCGATGCCACTGCTGAGGTTGTACTCAACCAGCTGTTCCGATTCACGCCGATGCAAACCTACTTCGGCTGTAACATGCTGGCGCTCAATGGCGGCCGGCCAGAGCAACTCACGCTTCGTAATTTCTTGACGTATTTCATAGACTTCCGAGAAGATGTTGTTGCACGCCGCACTGCATATGAGCTGCGGAAGGCACGTGAGCGGAGCCATATTCTATGTGGTTTGGCTGTCGCCGTTTCCAACGTCGACGAGGTCGTAGCAACAATTCGTTCCTCAGCTGATGCCGCTGAAGCGCGCTTCAAACTTATGGAGCGCCGCTGGCCTGCGGGCGATATTGTCGGTTATTTGAAGCTCATCGATGACCCGCTTCACCCTGTGAATGATGATGGGACATATAACCTCTCAGAAATTCAGGCACGCGCCATCCTAGAGCTTCGCTTGCAGCGCCTCACACAAATCGGCGTTAAAGAAGTCACCGATGAACTTGAGGAACTTGCAGGTAAAATTAAGGAATACCTTGAAATTCTCGGATCACGTGAGCGCATCATGGGGATAATTTCTGACGAACTCAAAGAAGTGCGTGAACTTTTTGCAGTCCCTCGCCGTACCGAAATCGTCGACTGGTCGGGCGACATGGATGATGAAGACCTCATCGAGCGCGAAGATATGGTCGTCACCGTGACATCAGGCGGCTACATCAAGCGTACGCCTCTGGCAGACTTCCGTGCTCAAAAGCGCGGTGGAAAAGGTCTGTCAGGCATGCAAACCAAAGAAGAGGACGTTGTCACAAACCTCTTCGTTGCCAATACCCATACGCAGCTTTTGTTCTTCACAACGGAAGGTATGGTCTACAAGCTTAAGACATGGCGCCTGCCGCAAGGCTCACGCACATCCAAAGGCAAGGCAATCGTTAACATCCTGCCTATTCCCCCTGGGGTCTCCGTCGCTGCGATCCTTCCGATCGATCGTGATGAGAAAGACTGGGCAGAGCTTCAAATCATGTTCGCGACATCTGCAGGTGACGTTCGTCAGAACCGTCTCTCAGACTTCACAAACGTTATGCGCAACGGCAAGATCGCCATGAAACTTCCAGAGGATGGATCGGTTCATATGGTCAATGCGCGGATCTGTTCCGATCAAGATGACGTCATGCTTGTGACAAATGGGGGTCGTGCGATCCGTTTCCCGACAACTGATGTGCGCGTCTTTAACTCCCGCGCCTCTACGGGTGTGCGTGGTGTACGCCTTCAACCTGACCAACGCGTTGTTTCCATGTCAATTATTCGCCATTTTGAAGCAAGCTCAGACGAACGAGCAGCGTACCTAAAGATGCGGCGCGCCATGGCAGGTCTTGCTGATGATGCCGAAGGTATCGACGACGAGGGAGATGCAAACGCGAGCATCTCGCAAGAGCGCTATGCCGAAATGTCAGCACAGGAAAACCTCATTCTCACGCTTACAACAGGTGGCGCAGGCAAACTCAGCTCAAGCCATGACTATCCCGTTCGTGGACGTGGTGGTATGGGTGTTACTGCGATGGACAAGGCCATGCGCGGTGGTGATATCGTCGCTTGTTTCCCTGTGGAAATGGAGGATCAGATCATGCTGGCAACCTCAAAAGGACAATCAATTCGCGTACCTGTCGAAGGCATCTCCTTCCGCTCGCGCAGTGCAGGTGGTGTAAAAGTATTTAACACAGGCAAAGGCGAAGAAGTTGTCTCTGTCGCATGGATCGCAGATCCGAGCGAAGACGAGGATACGCCCGAAGACTCTGTTGAGGAATAATTTGAAGGCCGTTCAAAATTGCACAGATACTGTGCGAAATTTCACATTGTGACATGGCGGCGAGAGTATTAGGCCAGTAACAAGTTTGTGATACTTGTGGATTGGCCACTGGGGGCTGAGTGGGCGTGCGTTTTAAATGCACGCCTTTTTTATTGTTCCAAATCAAGCAAACGTGCAAATACGCACAGTATCTCCGCGCTCGCACCCGTATTCACAACACGCACAGTCAACTAACCCTCGTTCCACCCAATTTTAGGAACGAAATAAAATGACACAACAAATCAACACAGCACTTCTAGTCGCGCGCATCCTGATGTCACTTCTGTTTATCATGGCCGGCATCGGTAAACTCGGCAATGTCGAGGGCTTTGCAGGCTTTATGGCGTCTGGCGGAATTCCAGCGTTTCTTGCCTGGCCAGTGATCCTGTTTGAAATCCTAGCCGGTTTTGCGATCCTTGCAGGCTTTATGACCCGCCCCACTGCTCTCGCACTTGCGGCATTCTGCTTCGCCTCTGGTCTGCTTTATCACTTTGACCCATCAGACCAAAACCAGATGAACAATCTCTTGAAGAACCTTGCACTCGCAGGCGGATATATAGCTCTCGCTATCGCTGGCGCGGGTAAATTCTCTGTAGATGGCCGCAAGGGCTGAACAAAAAGAGAGCGCTGCAGGGCTTGACCAGCGGCGCTCTTACCTAGCCGAACTTTTTTTCAAGATAGCTTAGCAGCGGCCCTTCGCTCGGGACCAGTCCCGACGCTCTCTCAATAAGCTCAGTTGGACGATAAAGCCCGCCATGAACCTGGACTGCATCTTTGAGCCATCCTGTCGCGCCAGCAACATTTCCTACCGCGAGCTCACTGTCCAGATTGGGCCGTGCAACGCGCAAGGCTTCATATAGACAGCCAGCGTAAACATTGCCCAACGCATAAGTCGGAAAATACCCCCAAAGCCCACAAGACCAATGCACATCTTGCAAAAGCCCATTGGATGGCTTGTCGACACCGTAGCCAAAATCGGCTTCAAAACGGCTGTTCCAAGCCTCCTCAAGGTCGCGTGCTTCAAGCTTGCCAGCAATGACATCTCGCTCCAGATCAAAGCGGAGCATGATGTGCAAATTATACTGAACCTCATCAGATTCTGTCCGGATGTAACCTTTGTTCAGACGGTTGACGGTTCGAAAAAAGACATCCTCATTCGCCACTCCAAAGTCGCCAAAGGCGTCCTTCATCTGTCCAAAAAGCCAGCCCGTAAAGGCCCGAGAGCGTCCCAATTGGTTTTCATAAATACGGCTCTGGCTTTCGTGAACCCCCAGAGAAACACCCCCGCCCAGCGGCGTGAGCAAGTGCTCTGATGCTATGTTTTGTTCATAGGTCGCGTGGCCCGTCTCATGAATGGTAGAATAGATACTGTTAAACGGATCGGTCAGTGCCGTGCGTGTGGTGATACGCACATCATCGCCTGATCCTGAAGAAAAGGGATGCACAGCCTTATCTAGCCGACCCTTTTGCATGTCATAGCCAAAGGTCTTCGCCAAAGACCGTGCAAGCCGCATCTGCTTTTGCTCGTCAAACTCAAACTTGAGTTCTGGTGGTTGCTCCGCACCCATCACTTTATCGCGCAGCGCGACAAGCCTCGGACGCATCGCTGCAAACGTCGCAGCCACATCCTCGCCGCTGGTGTCTGGCTCATAGTCATCCAAAAGTGCGTCATAGGCGTCACCGCCCTGAGCGAGAGCACTGGCCTCATCACGCTTGAGCGCAATCATCTCTTCTAAAGCGGGTAAAAACGCCGCCACGTCTTCCTTTTCACGCGCGTCAGCCCAGATACGCTGTGCACTTGAGCTGAGCTTCGCAATGGCTTCGGCAAGCTTAGCTGGAACACGCTGGCTGCGCTCAAAGCTACGGCTAATATGACGAACATTGGCTGCAGATACGGGATCAAGTGTGCTCGCATCGATCTTAGCAAGCCACTCCCCTATCTGTGGGTGGGTCTTTCGAGCATGGAGCACCGATTCCATCGCAGCGAACTCTTCAGCACGCTGGCCTGCGGCCCCTTCTGGCATCATTGTCTCCTGATCCCAGCCCAAACGGCCAGCAATTTGCCCCAACGCTTCGGTTTGACGCTGAAACGCCATCAACTCATCATACGCCGACATGCTCTTACCCTTCTCTGATAGAGGATGCGCGTGGGTACTGCGCCATAAAGCGCGCGCGAATGATCAAAACCCAGAGCAATGCTGCCGTCGCTTGGTGCGCAATCGCGATATGCCAAGGGGCAGCTGTGACAACCGTATAAATCCCAAGAGCAATTTGGAAGAACAGCACATAAACAGCGAGCGAGAACGCAGATTTTGTTGTGCGGTTGGCTGATTTGCGAGCCTTGAAAAAGATCATAATCGTGAAACCAAGAAGTACATAGCCAGCCATACGGTGTATAAATTGTACGAGCCCTGGGTTTTCGAAAAAGTTACGCCAGATCGGCTCGATCATCAGAGGGTTGGGTGGCACAAACTGCCCCCCCATCAGGGGCCAATCTGTGTAAGAACGGCCCGCATCAATACCTGCAACCAATGCGCCTAACAGTATCTGCAAAAACGCAAAATGCATCCAGCCCGTGCCCAGCGAAAAGAGTTTCGCCTCACGCAGGCGACGTGCTTGCATCAAGTCTCTCTCAGGACGCGAGAGCAACAGCGCATACCACGTGATAAATCCAATGATCACAAACGCGAGGCCAAGATGTGTTGCGAGCCTGTAGCTTGCCACATCGGTCATTGAGCCGGTAAGGCCAGAGGATACCATCCACCAGCCGATTGCACCCTGTAGCCCTCCGAGGCCGCCCAGAAGTAATAGTCTTGGCGTCCATCCAGTCGGAATTTGGCGCCGCAAAGCAAACCAAAGAAAGCCAACCGCCCAAACGAGGCCAACAACACGACCGAGCTGACGGTGGCCCCATTCCCACCAATAGATGACCTTGAAGTCGTGCAAATCCATCCACTTGTTTTGCAATTGGAATTCTGGGATCTGCTTGTACTTTTCAAACTCTGAAAGCCAGTGCGCCTCGTTCAAAGGTGGCAGCGCGCCGGTCAGTGGGCGCCACTCCGTGATGGAAAGTCCAGAATCGGTCAACCGTGTCAGTCCCCCGACAACGATCATCGCAAAAACCAAAACACCTAAGAGAATGATCCATGCTCGGATGGCAAGGCGTGCACCACCCTGCCCCTTGTCGATCATTCCGCCCTTCGGAGCCAGAGGCGCCGTGCCTTTTTCTCCGCTCACATCCTCAAATATTGCGCGTTTTTCGGCCATGTCGTTCCTCGTTTCCTGTCGCTTGGGCTCAAACTAGGGTGCGCCTTGGTGGGCTGCAAGCGCCCTTAGTTGTCTTTGCCCCTGATAAGTTGACGCAGTGCGCCATGCAGCATTTGCACATCTGCCCGTGTCAAAGGCATACGGCTCCAGAGGTTACGCAGATTTGTTTTCATATTCGCTGCCTTTTCAGGCGGGAAGAAAAAGCCGCGTTCATCCAGCCGCTCTTCCAAATGAGTAGCCCATGCCTCAATGTCTCCTCCTGTCGCAGGGTCCCCTCCGCGGGCTATTTCCATGCGCTCATGGCTGATCTCTCCTTGAGCGCGACGCCACTCATAGGCAGTGAGCAGCACACATTGCGCTAGGTTTAGCGAAGGAAAATCAGGATTGACCGGCACAGTGATCAAAGCATTCGCTCGCGCGACATCCTCGTTTTCTAGCCCTGCCCGCTCTGGCCCAAAGAGCACAGCGACTTTCTCCCCAGCGGCCAGCTTCTCTGCGGCGAGCGCCATCGCTCTCTCAGGGCTCATCACAGGCTTTGTGAGCCCCCGAATGCGTGCTGTTGTGGCAAAGACATAGGTGGTGTCTTCGAGCGCCTCGGCCAGAGTATCACTCACCTGCGCCTCGTCGAGCAAACGGCCCGCTCCAGACGCCATAACAACTGCTTTTTCATTCGGCCAGCCATCGCGCGGTCCAACAACACGCATACGATCCAATCCGAAGTTCCACATCGCACGAGCAGCTGCGCCGATGTTTTCGCCCATCTGGGGACGTACAAGAACAAACAGAGGCTGCTTACCTTCGCTGGGCATAAAGAGAGTTCCTTTCGCGGTTTGCGCCGTTCTAGAAGAAAGCGTGCCCCGCGCCAAGCCAACAAACCCTGACACCCGCAAAGCCCCTTGGCCACACGAAAAAATCGCGCTAGAAGAGCGAACGCCAAATCAGGAGGCCAATATGGCACAAGACGAAACGCCACAGATCTATTTGATCACACCTCCTGATTTTGAGTTGAGCCGTTTTCCAACACAGCTTGCCTCGGTGCTCGACACCCATGAGATCGCTTGCGTCCGCCTTGCGCTCGCAAGCCATGATGAAGACACGCTCTGCCGCGCAGCTGATGCGTTGCGCGAAGTTACGATGGCGCGCGATGTCGCCTTGGTGATTGAGCGCCATATCCTGCTTGTTGAACGTCTTGGCCTTGATGGTGTGCATCTTACTGATGGGAGCCGTTCTGTTGCGAAAGCACGCAAAGCTTTGGGGCAAGATGCAATTGTCGGCAGCTTCTGCTCTGGATCGCGCCATGATGGCATGGCCGCAGGCGAAGCAGGCGCAGATTACATCAGCTTTGGACCGATTGGCGACACCTCTTTGGATGATGGCACGCAGGCGGAATTTGATCTCTTTGACTGGTGGTCACAAGTGATCGAAGTGCCTGTCGTGGCTGAGGGTGGTCTTGATGCTGAGTTGATCGCTAAGTTTGCGCCTGTGACAGACTTCTTCGGCTTGGGGAATGAACTCTGGTCAACAGATGATCCTGTTGCGACTCTGGCGCGTCTTCACGCAGTCATGAGCTAGCTCTCATGCGTGGCCTAGCGCCGCGCATCATAAACCTCTGCCACCTCAGCAAATTCTATCGGCATACCTTTGCGGACAGCTGCTTCGGCCGCTTTTGCGAGTGCCTTGCGGTCATCAAAATCAGCAACGCGCAAAGGCGTGTGGTATTTTACCGTCACGCGCCCTCCACGACCAGCGGAGAGCGTTTTCAAAAGATGCGAGCCAAAGTCCATATCTCCCCACCAGCCATAAAACCTTGCCGTCTCGCCAAAGGGGGCCTCATAAACAACTGTCACGGGCTGAACAAACAAACGATCGCGTAAAGGCTTCGCAAAAAAAGCCTGAAACAAAGTCGGCTTAAAAGGCAAAATGCGAAGGCCGTCTGTCGATGTCCCTTCTGGGAAGAACAAAAGCTTATGTCCCGCCAACAACCGCGCTTCAAATATTTCCTGCTGAAGCTTGGCCTCGCGTGGATCGCGTTTGATAAAAACGGTTCCCGTCGCCCGCGCCAGCCAACCAATTCCTGGCCAACGCGCCACTTCAGACTTTGACACAAAGTAAACGCGCTTGCGGGCATTCAGAGTAAATATATCAAGCCAGCTGCTGTGGTTCGCCACAACTGCTCCCGCGTCTTTCATTTGCGATCCTTCTGCACGGTGCTCCACACCAAGAATTACAAATGCGCCACGGCACACAACCTGCGTTATATATGGCGTCCAAGGCCTGTTTAGTCCAAACAAGGGCCGTTCAAAAAGCCGCAGAGCAAGCAATAGCACAAGCCCGCCAAACACTAATAGTGCAAGAAGAACAGCCCGCACACCAACGCGTAGCCAGCCCAAAGGGCTAATCGACTTTTCCTCGGCGGGACTATCTGACTCCCAAGTCATTGGCGGCCCTTATAAATTGAGCGGCTCCGTGCGGGCATAGCTTCAGTATCCAAAATCAGGCAGACGTCTGTTGTGTTGAAGTCTCGATCAATAAACGCCCCCTCGCCTACCACGCCCCCAAGGCGCAAATAGGCTTTAATCAAAGCGGGCACTTCGAGCATTGCGGTTCGACGATCAATCTCTGTTTCGGGTATCAAGTTCATTGCCTGAAAAGATGTTTCCAGAGCCCTGACACGCAGCGCATCTGCCGCAAGATGACGGTGATGCAAAAGAGACAGCGGTGCACTGAGTTTGCCGATGTCGGTGCCGTGAAAACTCGCCACTCCAAACATAAGCTCGATCTGATGATCTTGAGCAAACTCTGCAAGCGCATTCCACAAATGAAACATCGCAGCACCGCCACGGTACTCGGGATCAAGACAAGAGCGGCCCAGCTCAAGCAACTTGCGCCCAGAGTCCTTGAGCTTTCTGAGGTCATATTCACTTTCAGAGTAAAACTGCCCTGCCCGAGCAGCGCCATCTTGGTCCATAAAGCGATACACCCCAACGACATGATCAGGCGCTTTGGCTTGGCGAGCTTCATCTATCAAAATCAAATGGTGACTGACAGTATCAAACCTGTCTCGTTCAAAGCGCATGTGGTGATCCACAAGAGCCCCATCACTGCCCAGCTCTTCTACAAAAACACGATATCTCAGGCGCTGCGCACCCAATAGGTCGGCCTCACTTTGGGCAAGTCTGATTGTAAATCGCGGCTCGCTCATGGCCCCTCATTCGCGCTAGCGGGTCTTGTGCTCTTCTAGGGGCGTGCCCGCTTGGGTGCAAGAAGAGTCATTTTTACGCGAAAGGTTAACCTTTCGGTAATCTCTATTCGTCATCTAAGACCCACACCAGTTCGACACGTGTTCCGTCAATCACAACCTTGCCCGCTTCGGGAAAGTTAACGGTGGCTCTGCCACCAATGTTGGATTGCACCTGCCCAATGCCCCAATCGGGCATTAGCGGGTGGCGCACTCGCATACCAGGTGCCAGGATAGCGTTTAAGTCGATCATGAAGAGACGCTACAGGAAGGACACTATATGGCACAAGACCCGCTTTCACTGGCAAAACTGATCGCCTCACGCATTTGTCACGACTTGATAAGCCCTGTGGGCGCGATTGCCAATGGCATGGAGCTTGTGGCCCTTACTGGTGCCGATATTACGCCTGAGTTCGAACTCATCTCTGACTCTGTTGCAGGCGCAAATGCTCGCATCAAATTTTATCGCATCGCACTGGGCATGTCATCTGCTGACCAAAAACTAGGTCGTTCCGAAATCGGTGCCATTCTGCGCGCATTTTATAACGGCACACGCCTCACCTGCGCTTGGGAAGTTCAAGACGACTGCCGCCGCACAGAGGTTCAGGCTGCTTTTCTCGCACTCCTTTGTGTAGCAAGCGCACTGCCAACGGGAGGACAACTCACCGTTGAGCATGATAGTGGCACTTGGAATATCTTCGCTCAGGCCAACTTGGTACGCGCAGATGAAGCGCTATGGGCTTCTCTCACAAGCGGTATTACCCCTGAAGCCTTAGAGCCAGCAGATGTCCAATTTGCCATGCTTCCAGAATGCGCCAGCACACTAGAGCGCCGTGTCCGTTTTGAAATTGCCGACAACAGTCTACTGATTAGCTTCTAACCACGCACGGTTCCGTCACCATCAACAAGGTATTTAAAGCTCGTCAGCTGCGCCGCCCCGACAGGCCCGCGAGCGTGCATTTTTCCTGTTGCGATGCCGATTTCTGCGCCCATGCCAAACTCGCCGCCGTCGGCAAACTGGGTTGAGGCGTTGCGCATCAAGATCGCACTATCAAGCCGCTGAAAGAAACGCTCCGCTGCGCCATCATCTTCTGTCAGGATACAATCTGTGTGGTTTGAGCCAAACTCACGGATATGTGCAATCGCCTCATCAAGGCTTCCAACAGTCTTCGCCGCAATGATCATATCAAGGTATTCACAACCCCAGTCAGATGAGCTTGCAGGCGTAACCCCCTCAATTGTCGAAATTTCTTCATCTCCACGCACTTCAACACCCGCGTCAAGAAGCGCTTTTATAACGCCTTGGCCGATCGTGCTCATCACATCCTTATGGATAAGCAAACACTCAGCTGCGCCACAAATCCCTGTGCGTCGTGTTTTCGCATTCAAAATTACATTCAGCGCCTTCATGGGGTCCGCTTCTGCATCCACGTAAATATGCACGATCCCCTCAAGATGTGCAAAAACGGGCACCCGCGCTTCACGTTGCACAAGGCCAACAAGCCCCTTGCCACCCCGCGGGACAATCACATCGATATAGTCCGTCATCGTCAGCATTTCGCTTACAGCCGCGCGCTCACGTGTCGGCACAAGCTGGATACTTTCTTCAGGCAGACCCGCCGCTTTCAGACCTGCAACGAGACAGCCATGCAAAGCGCTTGAGGAATGGAAACCCTCTGATCCACCGCGCAAAATCACAGCATTGCCTGCCTTAAGGCACAGAGCGCCAGCGTCTGCCGTTACATTTGGACGGCTCTCGTAAATTACACCGATCACACCGAGAGGCGTTCTCACACGACGAATATGAAGCCCTGACGGCCGGTCCCATTCTTCAAGGATCTCGCCCACAGGATCGGTCTGCCCCGCAACGGCTTTCAGCCCCTCCACAATGCTCCCCACGCGCGCTTCATCCAGCATCAAGCGGTCCATCATAGCTGGGCTCAAGCCCTTTTCAGCACCATACGCCATATCTTTGGCATTCGCCGCGATGATCTCTTCACGCTGCGCCCAAACCGCTGCCGCCGCCGCTAAAAGTGCATCCCGTTTTTGATCTGAGCTAGCAAACGCCAGTTCTGCCGCTGCGGCACGCGCCTTTTGGCCCATCTGTTGCATCATTTCGGGAATATGTGTCATCGGATTGTAGCCTTTCAGATGGTCAGTGCCATATCGTCTCTGTGAATGAGGGCCGCTCGCCCAATATAACCAAGAATAGCCTCAATCTCGTCGCTCTGATGGCCCTTGATCGCACGCGCTTCCTCGCCAGTATAACGGGCAAGCCCATGCCCAAGCACTGCGCCACTCGCGTCGCAAATTTCTACAGGCTCTCCACGTCCGAAGCTCCCGCTCACATCTGTCACACCCGCCGGCAAAAGGCTCTTGCCTTGCGCAAGCGCTTTCGCGGCACCCGCATCAAGCAGAATACGACCTTGAGGCTTCATTGAAGCAATCCAGCGTTTACGCGCGGCCTGCGGATCGCCTTCGGCTGCAAAGAGCGTATGGGCAGCGCCCTCTTCAATTGAATTCAACGGCTGCAATGGCGAGCCTAAGGCAATAATCATCTCACAGCCTGCGCCTGTCGCCGTCTTGGCCGCCATGAGCTTGGTCTTCATTCCGCCTTTGCTCAAACCTGTTCCCGCATCCCCTGCCATCGCTTCAATTTCGGGAGTGATCTTTTCAACACGATCAAAGCGCGTCGCCGAAGGGTCCAGTGCAGGGCTTGCCGTATAAAGCCCGTCGATATCACTCAAGAGGACTAAAAGGTCCGCGCCGACCGTGACAGCCACCTGCGCAGCCAAACGGTCGTTGTCACCATATCGTATTTCATCGGTTGCGACGGTGTCGTTCTCGTTCACAATCGGTACAACACCAAGACTCAAGAGCTGCTCAAGTGTGGCGCGGGAGTTCAGGTAGCGGCGCCGATCAGCACTGTCTTCCAGCGTCACCAGAACTTGACCTGTAATGATTCCATGTGGCTGCAAAACTTCTTCATAAGCGCGCGCAAGGCGAATCTGGCCAACAGCCGCTGCCGCCTGTGACTGCTCCAAAGCAAGCTCCGCAGGTGGCAAACCAAGCACCCCGCGCCCCAATGCTATTGAACCAGACGACACCAGAACAACATCTTGCCCCCGTGCCTTCATCCGAGCAACATCTTCTGCGAGGCTCACAAGCCAGTCCGCTTTTAGCCCGCCAGCTGCAGGGTCAACCAATAGGGCCGAACCAATCTTAACAACAATGCGCCGTGCTTTGCTTAGGGCTGCCATGGCTCCGCCTCCATGCCGAGCGCTGCCTCCGCGGCTCGCATCTCGATGATTTTGGCACGCAACGCCCGCAGGACATCGGTCACGCCTTCACCCGTCACACCGGACATCAACATAATCGATGTGCCTGTCGCAGCCTCAACTTCATCCTTGAGAAATTCCCGCTCCTCAGCGTCCAGAGCGTCAATCTTGTTGAGCACTGTAACACGGGCCTTGTTTGCAAGCTCGCCGCCATAGGCTTCCAGTTCTCCAATAATCGTCTTGTAGTCGCCAACGGGGTCGCCAGAGGTCCCGTCAATCAAATGCAACAGTACAGCACAGCGTTCGACATGACCTAAAAAGCGCACACCAAGACCAACGCCTTCATGTGCCCCTTCGATGAGGCCGGGAATGTCCGCAATAACAAACTCAGCACCATCGACTCCAACAACGCCAAGGTTTGGGTGAAGCGTGGTAAAGGGGTAGTCAGCAATTTTGGGTCGCGCGTTAGATGTCGCTGCCAAAAAGGTGCTCTTGCCTGCGTTCGGCAGCCCAAGAAGCCCAGCATCAGCAATTAGCTTTAGGCGTAGCCAGATCGTACGCTCAACACCCTCTTGGCCAGAGTTTGCCCGGCGTGGCGCTTGGTTTGTGGACGATTTGAAGTGAAGGTTGCCAAATCCACCGTTGCCGCCTTTGGCGATTCGCAACCGCTGCCCGAGTTCTGTCAGGTCGGCGATTACGGTCTCGCCGTCTTCTTCAAGAATTTCGGTCCCAACAGGTACACGCAAAATAACGTCGTCCCCGTCCTTGCCTGTCCGCTGGCTGCCCATCCCGGACTGACCATTGTTGGCAAAGAAATGCTGCTGATAGCGAAAATCGATCAGCGTATTGAGGCCGTCAACCACTTCGACCCAGACATCGCCACCGCGACCACCGTCGCCACCGTCAGGGCCACCATATTCAATAAACTTCTCGCGTCGGAAGCTAATACAGCCGCCGCCACCCGAGCCGGAGCGAATATAGACCTTTGCAAGATCAAGAAATTTCATATCGTCTCCTTAACGCCCGCTATTGGGCGGCTCAACTGAGTTTGCAGATGTATGTCCATGTCGCCACATTGCTGTTGCGCGCAACACAAAAAGTTTCTGCATCGCCAATATACTCAAACCCTTGGTTTGTCAGTACACGGGCTGATGCAGGATTGTCTTGGAAAACGCAGGCAAAGATCGTCTCGCAACCTTGCGGGTTGGCCTCAATCAGAGCTTCAACAGCCCCCGATGCAATACCTGTGTTCCAAAATGCAGGTGCCACCCAATAGCCGATCTCAGATTGGTTTCGATCCATCCGCGACAGGCTCACAATTCCCGTAAGGCTGGGGCCACCATCTTTGCTGGCGTCAATCGCCCAGATATCTTCAAGCCGATCTGCGCTCTGGGCCCGCTTGATAAATGCCTCAGTATGACCTGGCGGCAACGGATGCGCGATACGGCTTGTATTATGCGCCACACGTTCGTCGCCAGCATAAAGATCGATCATGGCCTGATCAGAAGCCACAAGTGGCCTCAAATCAAATTTATCTTTGTTGATAATGTCTTGCGTGACACTTCTAACATGTATCATACGCTCTCCCCTTTAAAACAACACGAGTAAAACAGAAGCCACAGTCAAAGCTGCAAGGCTCCACATAAGGTATTTTTCTTCTGGCCTCCCCGCCAGAAGTGTTGCGATCCGATCCCCTGCATAGGCCCAGATAGGATGCAACACGAGTTGCAAACCAAGTAGGCAAACAGCGATCGTCAGCGTGGCTTCAAGGCTCGCCGTGCCCGCAGCTGTAAAACTGGTAAACCCGGTTGTGATCATCGCCCATGCCTTTGGATTAAGAGGATGCACCCAGAGGCCAGCCAAGAAACCAGGCGCTGTGCCCTTAGATACGCCCGTGCTGAGCCGCATGTTTGCGACTTTCCAAGCCAGCCAACAAATGTAGGCGACGCTGGCCCACTTAAGCGCTTCAAAAACCCAAGGTGCCGTCTTAGCAAGCTCCATCAGGCCAAAGCCAATCGGCCAAATGATGAGCTGTTTGCCGAGAGCCACACCTGCCACGAAAGGCAAAGCCGCGCGAAAGCCAAAGCGCGCGCCCGTGGCCATAAGCGCCATATTGGCCGGCCCAGGTGTGCCCACCTGAGACGCCCCAAAGACGAGAAATGCTGCCACAGAAACGCTCATTCTTGAGCTCCCAAATACGAAAAAGGGACCGGTTCTTCACCGATCCCTTGTTTGTCTTAAAACCTTAAGGTCCGGTTACTCAGCGGCCTCCGCCACCGGGAGAACCGAAATAAAGGTGCGGCCTTTGAGACCTTTGTGGAACTTCACGTTGCCATTTGCAGTGGCGAAGATCGTGTGATCTTTACCCATGCCAACGCCTGCGCCCGGCCAAAACTTTGTGCCGCGCTGACGTACGATAATGTTACCACCGATGACGACTTCGCCACCGTATTTTTTGACGCCAAGACGGCGACCCGCTGAGTCGCGACCGTTACGGGATGAACCGCCAGCTTTTTTATGTGCCATATCGTTTCTCTCCTACTGCGCTTACTTCGACAGATCAGCAGCTTGTGCAACCCACTCGGGTTTCACTTTCACTGCGTCAAAGCTGTCTACGTCTACTTTTGCGAGGTCTGCAAAAGTGTTGATGCCGGCTGCTACGAGCTTCTTCGCTGCGGCTGGGCCAACACCTGTGATTTGTGTCAGATCGTCACCGGCAGCGGCTGGAGCTGCGGCGGCTTTAGGAGCAGCGGCTTTCTTAGCAGCTGGCTTCTTCTCGTCAGCTGTTTTCGCTGCAAAGCCAGACACTGAACCTGTGCCAATTGCGGCTTTCACACCAGTCTTATCGCCACCACTCGCAAGAATGTCAGTGATACGCAGAAGCGTGAGCTTCTGACGGTGCCCGACGGTACGCTTTGATGAGTGCTTACGACGGCGCTTAACGAAGTTAATCACCTTCTTGCCTTTGATTTGGTCGATCACTTCGGCCTGAACGGCTGCGCCGTCGACCATAGGAGCACCAACAACAGGTGCATCACCACCAAGCATCAGAATTTCGTTGAACTGGATTGTTTCACCAGCATCGGCTGCAAGTCTTTCAACGCGGAGCACATCGCCCGATTGAACTTTATATTGCTTGCCGCCTGTTTTCAGGACCGCGAACATGGGTCTTTCCTTTTCATCATCCGCATTCTGTGGCCCCTGCGTTTGCAGTGTTTTAGCAGGGAATTTCGCCCCGCCGCCTCGAACAGCGCGTTCCTCTTGGGAACGTCATTAATAATAAATCCGGAGCGGTTTCCCCCTCCGGCTGCGCGCTTATCGTGAATACGCAGCTCCAAGTCAAGCGTGTTCGCTAAAGAAACTTGCCTTATACGTTGGCTATCTACCAAATATTTGGCTCTAGAGGTCTTCTCCAAACATCTGGACGGACACCGCCAAGCCAATGGCATAGCTCAGGTCCTCAGAAAGCGCGCCATAGCCCTCAAAAATTGCAGTGTTCAGCGCTGCGCCCTCATCAGTTTTAGAAAACGCTATGTAGGCCGCCAGATCCCCCTCAGGTAAATCGCCAAGTGCAGCACAGAGATAAGCCGAAATCCAAGCCTCCAGCGAGACGCGGATTTCGGGCATCCGCGCCTGAACCTCAGCCAGCACATCCCCCTCCTGCATCTCAAAGACACCGCCCTCAATCAATCCGCGGTAAAACGCCAAATCCGAATTCAGAGTTCCCGCCACATTGCGCTCCAAAAGATCATTCACCTGCGCAAACTCAAGCAACGCTTCGGCGCGTTCTGCGGGCTCCAAGCAAGCTGCCTCTGCAGTTTCCTGCGCCCCCTCAAGCAACAAATATTTGCGCCCTGCCAGTTCAGCTTCAACAATACGTTGGCCACGCTCGGACTGATAAAATGTGAGCAGCTCGGTAATATTTACGCCTGCAAAGCTTCCCTCCATCGCCGACCGGACACGCAGCTGCATCATTGAAGGGTCATACAATCGCTTCAGGATATCGCGCCATGCGGCACCGCCAGCATCAGGCAGCATCGCCTCACCAACCGTATGCCCATAGTCGAGAAACTCTTCACGCAATACCTCGATCAGAGCATCTGATCCCAGCGTCTCAAGCAAATCATCAACAGGGTCCGCCTGTGCGGTCAGCGCCCAGACAGATAAAAGAGCTGCGCCAAAAAGTTTCACAGTTCTTGGCCAGGGCTCAACTCGGCCATTCGCAAAGCAAGCTTCTCATAACGGTTTGCCATCAGCGCATATTGCACCCCGTTCATCAACTCATAAACCTTTTGCATCACTGGATCTTCGAGGGCTTCTGCATAAGCCTCAACATCTGCATCGCTAAAGCCCTCATAGATCCGCGCAGCGCTCGCAAGGGCCGAGGCTTCTATTTCAACAGCCATCTCCGCCGCCTGTTCTTCCATCAAGCCGCGCAGTGTGGCTTCGTCAATCCTGTTGATCACACCCGCATCTGACGCCGCCAGCAAGAAGCGAATTTGCACTTCTTGTGCTGCTTGCGTGCCAATGTTTTCGGGATCAATCGCGTGGTTCATCCGCTTGAGAAGCGCAAGACGCGCGCTGCCCTCTGCGACCATATCAGCTACAAGCGCCTCTCCGCGTGCATAGTCATCAGCACCATCTTCTGCAGAATGAGCTGCGTTCTCGACCTCAACCAAACGCATCCCTAAATCAGACGCATAGAAGCCAGCGGCATGTGCAAGCATTTCGTCACTCAATGCCTGTGCCAACAGCTGCTTAGCATCTTTACGAATGAGGGCTGGCTCAAACACCTGATCGGCCAGAGCTGTCCATTGCAAACCGAAGTCTTGCGCCTCCATGCCCAGAATTTGGGGCGCGTTCGTAGCGCCGACACGCATACTTTCCAGCGCAACATCAAAGCCTGTAACTTCAAGAAAGGCTTCCAAGCGCGCTGAATTTGCCTCAGCTTTTGCGCCAGACTGAACTGAAATTAGAGCCACAGCACAGAGCGCCCCTATAGCTAAGACCGAGAGCTTGGAGAAAAAAACACGCGTCATGGCATACCTTTCGGGTGATCCGCTTGCTGATAACCTAGTCAAATGCAGCGCTGGTTCAATGGCAAACCCCGCTGCCTTTGTGTCAAATGGCAATTCGGCGCCTATCGGGCACAGGCCACCCTCAAAGCAACATCAAGCAAAACATTCGCCCCAGCGGCTGCGTGTTCAGGGCTCGTGTACTCGGCTTCATTGTGGCTCAGCCCGTCTCTGCAAGGAACAAAAACGAGCGCGCTGGGGACAGCCCGCGCCATATGAAAAGCATCATGACCCGCCCCCGAGATCACATCTTGCACGGGAAGCCCTCGCCCAGTCGCGCTCTGGCGCACTGCCTCTGTGAGAGCATGGTCAAACAAGACCACAGGCGAATGCCAGATTTCTTCTAAACTGATCGCTATCTTGCGCTCCGCAGCTTGAAGATCATCAAGACCCGCCTGAAACGCCGCGTCCATTTCCTTAAGCCGCGTTTCAAGCGGGTGCCGCAAATCAACCGTTAGATCAATTCGTCCGGGCATCACATTTATGGAGCCTGGCCGCGCAGTTAACACGCCGATCGTCGAACGTGCGGCCTCGTCTTGCAGGCCGACCTGATACACAAGATCAATCACACGTGCCAAAGCCGGCATAGGGTCTCGTCGTTGTGCCATAGGGACAGGACCAGCGTGGGTTTCTTGGCCCTGCAGGCTGAGTTCATACCAGCGGATCGCTTGTCCACCCTTTACCGCGCCAATCACAGTGCCAGAATCCTCCAGCACAGGCCCCTGCTCAATATGCAGCTCAAGATACTGGCCGATCGCCCGGGCCCCCGGCACAAGCCCCTGTGAGTAGCCAAAGCGATCAAGCTCCGCCCCCACGCTCAGCCCTTTGTCATCTAGAGTGCTGCGCACCATCTCAAGCGAATGTACTCCACAATGCACACCAGAGCCCATCATTGCAGGCTGAAAGCGCGAGCCCTCCTCATTGGTCCACACCACGATATCAACAGGCATGTCTGTCTCGATTTCGTTGTCATCCAGCGTCTCAAGCACTTCCAGCGCCGCCAATACACCCAAGATTCCGTCAAAGCGCCCGCCTCGAGGCTGGGTATCCAAATGTGATCCAATCGCCAGAGGCTGGGTGTTGTTGTTCCCCCCCGCACGCCGAACAAAGATATTACCGACCTGATCGTACTGGACGTCATACCCACGTTCAGCGCACCAGCCCAAGAACAGCTGACGACCCGCCTCATCTTCATCCGTCAAAGTCAGCCTATGCGAGCCACCCCCGGGAGTTGCACCAATCTCCGCCATTGCCATCAGGCGCCGCCAAAGCCGTTCTGAATTGATAGATACGTCGCCCATTCCCATCACGGCCCTCTTGTTCATCTATAATGCCATGGCGCATTTGCTTTGATGCGCCTGTTCCCTAAACTGCTTGGGCCGCCGCAACGGCGCGTTGCCAGCGCTCATATTTCTGTGCCCGCTGCGCCGCGCTCATCTGAGGCATAAAGCTGCGATCCAGCTGCCACATCCGTGCAAATCCTGCCCGATCTGGGTACAGCCCCGCCGCATGGCCCGCGAGCCAAGCCGCACCAAGCGCTGTCGTTTCAAGAATGCTGGGCCGATCGACTTGGGCCCCCGTGATGTCGGTCAAAAACTGCATTGTCCAGTCAGAGGCACACATCCCGCCGTCCACTCTCAGAGCGGCCTCAGCGTTGTCACCCCAATCCGCCTGCATGGCCTCCAGCAAGTCTCGCGTTTGATACCCAACAGATTCCAGAGCGGCACGGGCCATCTCCGCAGGCCCAGTCGCCCGTGTCAGCCCAAAAGCCGCACCGCGACAGTCGGGGTTCCAATACGGCGCACCAAGCCCAGTAAAAGCGGGCACAATGATAACGTCCTGAGCACAATCCGCAGATTCCGCCAAGGCCTGCGTATCAGCCGCCGTGGCGATAACGCCAAGCCCATCGCGCAACCACTGCACAACGGCTCCGGCCACAAAAATTGACCCTTCGAGCGCATAGGTGACCTCACCCTCAAGCTGATAGGCGACCGTTGTCAGGAGTTTGTGCTCAGATGCGACCGCGTCTCGCCCTGTGTTCAAAAGCGCAAAACAGCCTGTGCCATAGGTCGCTTTCATCATCCCTGCACTGAAACAGCCCTGCCCAATCGTAGCCGCCTGCTGATCGCCGGCGATTCCCAAGATCGGTACAGTTGCACCCAATACATCAGTCGTCCCAAATAGCGCTGAACAGTCCTTTACTTCAGGCAAAAGGCTCATCGGGACACCCAGAAGCGCGCAAATCTCTTCGTTCCACTCCCCAGCATGAATGTCATAGAGCAAGGTGCGCGATGCATTGGTTGCATCTGTCGCATGGACACGCCCCCCCGTGAGGTTCCAAACGAGCCAGCTATCGACAGTGCCAAACGCCAATTCCCCTGCCTCAGCCCGCGCACGCGCGCCCTCCACGCTGTCCAAGAGCCAAGCCAATTTTGTTCCACTGAAATAAGGATCCAGCAAAAGTCCCGTCTTGGCGCGGATAAGGGCTTCATGCCCCGCCTCTTTCAGCGCTGCACAGGCATCGCTTGTCCGACGATCTTGCCAGACAATCGCATTATAGAGCGGCTCTCCTGTCGCACGGTCCCAAAGCAATGTTGTCTCGCGCTGGTTGGTGATCCCGATTCCTGCAAGAGCCTGTGCTGAAATGCCAGCAGCCCGCAAAGCGCCCTCACACGAACGCAAAACAGTTTGCCACAAATCCTCTGGCGCGTGCTCGACCCAGCCTGAGCGTGGGAAATGCTGCGCAAACTCTTCCTGCGCACTTCCTTGAGGACGCATATCTGCATCAAACACAATCGCGCGCGAACTTGTCGTGCCTTGATCAATCGCCAGAATATAACTCATGCCTTCCCCCCTCAGTGCAAAGCCTAGCGCGCAGCCAGATATGCCTCAAGCGCCGCAACACCTTCAGCAGGCATGTGGAGCCCAAGCTTGCTGCGCCGCCAGAGAATATCCTCGGCATTCTGCGCAAACTCGCGCGCGACCAACCACTCTACTTCTGCCGTACTAAGCCCTGCGCCCAAATCCTCGACTGCCTTACAATCTCCAAGCATATCAAAGACATCCAGACCATAACTCCTGACCAGTCGGCGCACGGTTCGCGCCTCCAGAAACGGATATTTCACGGCAGCCTGCTCTTCCAAAGCGTGTTTATCGGCAAGCTCAAAATTCCCCCCGGGCAGCGCGACCCCCTTTGTCCAAGCGCGGCTTGCAGGCACAAGCAAATCTACCGCAGCTTCTGACAGTTTACGATAGGTGGTTATTTTTCCGCCAAAAACCGTCAAAAGCGCAGCATCTGCTCTTTCAAGCCGCAGCTCATAATCGCGAGTTGCAGCAGAGGCGCTGGCCTGACCATCGTCCTGCAAAGGTCTCACTCCTGAGTAAGACCAAACAATATCGGCAGTTGTGATCTCGGTGCGTAAATATCCGTTCACAAAATCAATCAGGTAGGTCTGTTCCCGCGCGCTTACCTCTGGCTTTTCATCAGCGGCACCATGCTCTGCATCTGTAGTCCCAATGAGCGTGAAATCATCTTCATAAGGAATAAGAAAACAGATCCGACCATCTTCACCTTGCAAAAAATAGCATTTGTCATGGTCATAGAGCTTCGGCACGACAATATGGGAGCCACGCACCAGCCTGATCTGCCCACGCATATCCGTGCTGACATGGGACAGGGCCTGCGCCACCCATGGTCCCGCAGCATTGACCAACGCGCGCGAAAGATACTGCTCTTGTGTACCGTTCCGCGCAACTGTGATCCGCCAGAGCCCGCCGATACGCTCCGCATTCACGAACGTGGCACGGGTCAAAATGCTCGCCCCCCGCTCCGCAGCATCCCGCGCATTCAGGCTCACAAGCCGCGCATCATCAACCCAAACATCCGAATATTCAAAGGCGCGCTCAAAGCGCGCGTCAAGCACAGCGCCTTCAACGGCACCAACAAGCTTTAGAGCCTGCGTTGCAGCCAAAACCTTACGCCCGCCCATATGATCGTAAAAAAATAATCCAAGGCGGATCAACCAGCTTGGACGCCGCCCCTTCATCCAAGGCATCAGCCCAGCCAAAAGTCTTGATGCAGGCGTTTCCGCGTCAAAGCGCATGTCTTTGCTGAGCGGCAGAACAAAGCGCATCGGCCAGCTGATATGCGGCATCATACCCAGCAACACTTCCCGCTCTCTTAAAGCTTCTTTCACGAGGCGGAATTCAAAATATTCTAGATATCTCAGCCCACCATGAAAAAGCTTCGTCGAGGCTGAGGAGGTACCGGACGCCAGATCGCCCTGCTCTACAAGCGTAACACTCAGCCCGCGCCCAGCCGCGTCGCGGGCAATCCCGCATCCGTTCACACCGCCACCAATGATAAAGATATCGCTAATTGTCTCTGACATGTCGCCCACCCTTTGAACACTGTTATGAGCGCGCACTCACCAAATGAAAACCAGCTGAAAAGCTCACGTAACATCCCCTAAAGGCAAAACATCACAAAAAAACAAAAGTTAGGGACCATTTTCGCCCCATTTTAGCGACATGTTAAGCGCTATCGGCTTGGGTGTGGGCATCTAGCTGTGAGGGCTCTGCCTATGACCTGCGTTCCAAAACCTGCGCGCCACGCGCGGCTCTTTGAGCTGATCCGCCAGCATAATCTGGCGCAAGCAGCAGCCCCAGCTTCAACCCAAGAAGCGCAAGGGCTGAATGACGTGCAAGGCTTCATCGCCTCCGCACGGCAAAGCCTTTATGCCTCTAGATGAGCTTTAGCCCCTAAAGCCAGTTGCAATAACGAATTTTTCAGAGCTGTCCGAACGAGAGCTGGGTGGCTTCACGTTCACCACTTTGGTAAACTTCTGCTTCAATAGCTTCTGCAACTCGCCTTCCGCGCCCCCAGCCAGAACCTTGGCAACAAAGGTTCCACCATCCTCAAGCACATCAAACGCAAAGTAAGCAGCTGCTTCGCAAAGCGAGATAATACGCAAGTGGTCGGTTTGTTTGTGCCCTGAGCTCGACGCCGCCATATCCGACATCACCACATCGGCCTTACCGCCAAGCCATTCCTTAACCTGATCGTCCGCACCGTCGTCCATAAAATCAAGTTGGTGTATTTCACAGCCTACAATTGGTTCAACCACCTGCAAATCGACGCCCAAAAGCGTGCCGATAGGCCCCGGCTTCTCGCCAATCGCATTCACGCGTGGCACTGCCACTTGCAGCCAACCACCTGGCGCACACCCAAGGTCAACGACCCGCGCACCAGGAGCAAGAAAACCAAACTTATCATCTAGCTCCATGATTTTAAACGCTGCGCGCCCGCGGTAGCCCTCGGCTTGCGCGCGTTTTACGTAAGGGTCATTCAATTGCCTCTGGAGCCAACGCGTGGAAGAACTGCGTCGCCCGCGCGCCGTCTTGACTTTGACTTTCAGCTCACGCTGTCCGCGCCCCGAAGTATTTTTTCCGTCTGGTTTTTTTGCCATGTTTTCGCTCTAGCCTAAAAAGGCCCATCCTCCAAGACACCATCCGCACTCATCTGCGCATATAGCAGTCCTTCGCGCAGGCCGCGGTCGGCCACACTAAGCCGATCCGTCGGCCAGCAGCGCAGCAATGCCTGCAAAATAGCGCTCCCCGACATAATTAACGCCTGACGGTCCTGCCCGATCCGCGGGTCAAGCCTGCGCCCCTCTGGTCCAAGCGCAAGGTAGTCGCGAATGACCGTATCAATTTCCTCAGAGTTCATCCGCAACCCGTCCACTTTCGTGCGGTCGTAGCGCTTGAGGCCCAGATGGCTCGCCGCCACGGTTGTTACAGTGCCCGATGTCCCCACAATCTGAAAGCGTTCGCGCTGCTGCACATCTTGATAAGGCGTGAAATCAGCAAGATTCTCTTCAAAAAACCAGCTCATCAAAGCGAAGCGCGCGGCATCGTCCTCAACATCTTCAAACTGATCCTTAAGCGTGGCCACGCCCAATGGCACAGAAATCCAATCGACAACCTTGGCCACAGGCTCATTCCCGACTTGATGGCTAAAGCCTCGGTGCATGCGCATAATCGCCTTGGCGCGCTGTTTTTTGGGCACGTCAGACAGATCAATCCAGACCAGCTCGGTCGAACCGCCACCAATATCAACGACAAGCAACTGCTCGGTCTTCGGGCTCACAAGAGGTGCACAAGAAATCACCGCGAGCCGTGCTTCCTCTTCCGCAGGAATGATATCTAGCACCAGTCCCGTTTCGCGTTTGATTTTGGCAAGAAACTCGGCAGAATTCTGAGCGCGGCGGCAGGCCTCTGTCGCCACAAGGCGCATCTTTCGCACCTTATGACGTTTCAATTTCTGCTGACAGGTTTTCAACGCCTGAATCGTGCGCTGCATAGAGCTACGCGACAGCTTCCCCGTGCTCTCAAGGCCAAGCCCGAGTTGCACAGATTTAGAATAGCTGTCCACCACATGAAACTGGCTGCCCGACGGTCGGGCAATCAGCATACGGCAACTGTTCGTGCCCAGATCCAGCGCCGCATACAGCGGGCCAGAATCGAGCGGTTTCGGCGCGGGGCTCTCAACCGTTTTCAAGGGAGCGCCCGCACCTTTGGGACGCTTGGGCGTCATTGTTACGCCCTCCATTTCGTGTTGGCTTCAAACTATGCTGCACACCAACCTTCTGCAAGGGGTTTCACGTCTCACACCAACGTCACAAACCCTTCATTCGCCTGTCACAGAGGCCAATCAATAAAGACACACGCCCACTTCGGCGCAACGAATCTAGGTAAATGCTGCAGGAGCCTTACCCATGACAAAAAACCACACCCTTTCATTTGATGACTTTGATGAAGTCGTAAACCCGCGCCTTCTGGAGCCCGAGTTTGACCACGTGGTCGAGCGCGCCCTGTCTCGCCGCGGCTTTATAGGCGGTATCCTCGCACTCGGCTCGGTCACAGCACTTACTGGCGGCGTCTTGCCCGCCACCGCGCGCGCCGATGGCTCACGCTTTGCATTTGAGGCGATCTCGACAAGCACGGCTGACACCATCACCGTTCCGGAAGGCTTCAAAACAGAGATCGTTGCCCGCTGGGGCGACCCGCTTTTTTCTGACACGCCCGAATTTGACCCCCTGACGCGCGGGACTGCCGCCAGCCAAGCACGCGCCTTTGGTGACAACACCGATGGCATGGATATCTTCTCCCATGCTGGCCGCACGCTGCTGGTAGTGAACAACGAATACACCAACCGTGACATTATCTGGGGCGATCGTGGAGACGCAGGCCCCGATGCAGACGGAATTCTCAAAGGGATGATGGCTCACGGTGTCACTGTTGTAGAACTGGCAGATGGTGAAAACGGCTGGCAGATGGTTAAAGACAGCCCTTACAACCGCCGAATTACGCCTCAAACAGAGATGTTGCTTACAGGCCCTGCCGCTGGCCACGACCTCGTCAAGACAGACGCTGACCCTACAGGAACGAAGGTACAAGGCACATGGAACAACTGCGGCAACGGCGTGACACCCTGGGGAACTTATCTGGCTTGTGAAGAAAACTTTAACGGCTACTTCTCCGCCGAGGACGAAGCCCATGAAGTGTCAGCAGACCTTAAGCGCTACGGCATCTCCGCCAAAGACTGGGGCTACCGCTGGGCAGAAGTCGATACACGCTTTGATGTCGCCCAAAACCCTAACGAGCCCAACCGCGCAGGCTATGTCGTCGAAATTGATCCGACCGATGCGACCTCTACCCCCAAAAAGCGAAGTGCGCTGGGCCGCATGAAACACGAAAATGCCGAATGCGTGGTCAATAACGATGGCAAGCTTGTGATCTACATGGGCGATGACGAGCGGGGCGAGTTTCTTTACCGCTACGTTTCCAACAATGTCTATGCACCTGGCGTAGACACAGATGACCTAATGGACAATGGTACGCTCTATGCTGCCAAGTTTCACGACACAGGCGCAGGCGAGTGGCTTGAGTTATCCGAAGCCACAACGGGCATGAGCAAAGCCGAGATTTGCATCCACACCCGCCAAGCCGCGTCCAAAGTCGGTGCAACCACAATGGACCGACCCGAATGGGTTGCGACCAACCCCAACGCGCCAGAGCTCTATTGCGCGCTGACAAACAACAAAAACCGTGGGATCAAGCCTAACGCTGGCGGAGATATAACGCCTGTTGGCGGACCCAATCCGCGCGAAGCCAACAAGTTTGGCCAGATTGTCCGCTGGAAGCCCAACGCAGGCGATCACACCTCAAACGGCTTCGCATGGGATCTTTACGTGATGGCGGGCAATCCAGATGTCCACCAAGACGCTCGCGCAGGCTCCGACAACCTCTCTTCAGGGAATATGTTTAACTCTCCTGATGGCCTTGCCTTTGACGAGGCTGGCCTGCTCTGGATCCAAACTGATGGAAACTACTCCAACGCAGATGACTTTGCAGGTCAGGGGAACAATCAAATGCTCGCGGGCGACCCTGTAACTGGCGAGATCCGCCGCTTTCTTGTTGGTCCCAACGAATGCGAGGTCACAGGGCTGTCATGGTCCGCTGATCGTCGTACAATGTTTGTTGGAATACAGCACCCAGGCGAAGACGGTGGCAGCCATTGGCCCGACATGAACGATGTCCCGCGCTCGGCCATTATTGCCGTGCGCCGCGAAGATGGTGGGATCATCGGCTGATCCTCATCAAAACCATGAAGATTTTTCAGGGGCGTCCAAGCGGCGCCCCTGTTCATTTTTGTCATGAAATATGCGCAAGGTCGCTCAAATGCGCCGCAAAGTCGAAAATGGGCGCTGCGGGGCGTCACGCGTCCTTTAGACCTGATCATCAAAGAGGAAAGGGAATCATACATGCCCGACGTCACAATCGTTTACTGGCGCGACATTCCGGCCCAAGTCATCGTTGGCAAAGGCCGCCGTGGCTCCAAAGCCCCCCTACCCGAGCGCTTCGAGCAGGCGATCGACCGTGCCGCTATGAAAATCGGCGCAGAAGACAGCGACGCCTACATGGCAGAATGGCGCAAGGCCGAGCCTTTCACAGTCGAAGGCGAGCCTGACGACATCGCCGCTTCAGAGGCGGCACGTATAGATGCAGAATACGACAAGGAGCGCATCAAAGCGCTGATCGCAAACGAAGGCTGGGCTTAGACGCTCATGAACATCAGGGAGGCCATGATGGCACTGCTTAATTTCCGCAAAAAAACGGCTGACACAGCCACCGCCTCGGCCAACCCTGCCCAGATGGAAGCTTTCCTGCAAGGCTACTCCATCGAGGTGATGCCGCGTACCGCATCCAAAGTCGAGGATTTCCGCGAAATCCTACCAGCCGGGACACGCGTCTATATCGCACATATCGAAGGCACGCCCATTGAAGAAATGGTCGAAACAGCTGCGCGCATCAATGCCGAAGGTTTTGATGTGATGCCGCATTTTCCAGCTCGTATTATCCACGACGAAGCGATGCTCGCCAATTGGATCGCGATGTATCAAGGCGAAGCCAACGTGAAACAAGCGCTCCTCCTTGCAGGCGGCGTCGACAAACCGCATGGTGCGTTCCATTCTTCAATGCAGCTCCTCGAAAGCGGCCTTTTTGACAAAGCTGGCTTCACGCGCCTTCACGTCGCGGGCCACCCAGAAGGCAACAAAGACATCGACAAAGACGGTTCCCACAAAAACGTCGAAGAAGCGCTCCAATGGAAACAGAAATTCTCTGAGCGCACCGATGCCAAAATGGCGCTCGCCACACAGTTTGCCTTTGAAGCTGGCCCCATCATCGAATGGGCCAATGGCCTCAAAGCCGCAGGTGTTGATATCCCCGTCCATATCGGGATCGCTGGCCCCGCCAAACTACAAACGCTGATCAAATTCGCCATCGCCTGTGGCGTCGGCCCATCTCTCAAAGTGCTGCAAAAGCGTGCGATGGATGTCACCAAACTGCTTCTGCCCTACGAGCCAACAGAGGTTCTGGCAGAACTTGCCGCTCACAAAGCGGCCAATCCCGACTTTAACATTGAGCAGGTCCACTTCTTCCCGCTCGGTGGCATCAAAACAAACGCTACGTGGGCAACGGACAACGGCGGCGCTTCCGGCGTACCTGCGAACGCCCTAGCAAACCAAGCATAAGAAAGCGCAGACATGACCAGAACAATCGTCGAATCCAAAACCAAAACCGCGATCATCGGTTTTGACCAGCCGTTCACAGTGATCGGTGAGCGCATCAACCCAACAGGGCGAAAAGTGCTCAATGAAGAGCTTGAGCGCGGCGACTTTACCCGCGTTCAGGCCGACGCCATCGCCCAAGTTGCGGCTGGCGCAACCATCCTTGATATCAACTCGGGCGCTGTATTCTCTGGCAAAATGGCCGAAGACCCCCGCTATGCAGACAACAACTTTGTTGAACCAACGCTGATGCGCGAGCTGATTGAAAAGGTTCAAGAGGTGACAGATTCTCCGCTCTGCATCGACAGCTCAGTTCCTGGCGCACTTGAAGCTGGCCTCGCCGCCGCAGAAGGCCGCCCGTTGCTGAACTCTGTGACTGGCGAAGAAGAGCGCCTCGAGCTCGTTCTGCCGCTCGTGAAAAAGTACAATGTGCCCGTTGTGGCCATTTCAAATGACGATACAGGCATTTCCGAAGACCCCGATGTGCGCTTCGCCGTCGCCAAGAAGATCGTAGAACGCGCTGCTGATTTCGGCATCCCTGCGCATGATATCGTGGTCGATCCGCTCGTTATGCCCATCGGTGCAATGGGTACGGCTGGGCTCCAGGTCTTCACGCTCGTGCGCCGCTTGCGCGAAGAGTTGGGTGTAAACACGACCTGTGGCGCCTCCAACATCTCCTTTGGCCTGCCAAACCGTCACGGTATCAACAACGCCTTCTTGCCTATGGCGATCACTGCGGGCATGACATCGGCAATTATGAACCCTGTAGCCATTCCTGTTGGCCCGACCAAAATCGCTGAAAAGCGCGCCGAAGTTGAGGCCTCTGGTCTTGTTCTTCCCGCAGATATGGATGACGAAACCTTCTGTCAGCTCTTCGGCCTTGGCTCAACGAAGCCGCGCGCAGGCAAGGAAATGGAGGCCATTCGTGCTGCCAACTTCCTCACCAACAATGATGAAGGTGGAGCAGCGTGGATTAACTTCAACCGTCTTGCCCCCAAAGCGGGCCAAGAAGGCCGTGGCCGCGCGGGCCGCACAGGTGGACGCCGTCGCGGCTAACCCCCTTAAAACTTTAAACCTAAAAACGCTCTGGCTCACTGCTGGGGCGTTTTTTTTTGCTCCCTGTCAAAAGCCCAAATAGGTTCGTTTAGGAGTCACAAGGCCAAGCTGCGGAGGTTTGATCAAAGGCTACATGGCGCATTTCGCTTCCGACATTGATGCCATAGAGCGCGGCCAATCCACCATTGATCTCCAGTACGGCTAGCGCCTTCCCATTGCTATTAATCAATGATTCATCAAGGGGTTGTGCGCGATTATGAATGTGAATGATGCGCCCTGTTTCATCTGCAAACAAGAGATCAAGCTCAATGAACGTATTCCGCATCCAGAAGGCCAGTTCGGCAGGTGCCTCGTAGACGAACAACATCCCTGCTCCACGCGGCAGGCTCTCACGATACATCAAACCAATAGCGCGCTCGCGCTCCGTATCTGATATTTCTATGGAAAAGCGGGCCGTGCCCCAAGGTCCGCGCAACTCAACAGTATCGTTACTGCACTTTGCAGCCAAAGCACTGACACCAAGCATTAAATATAAGAAAAGAGCGGCCAATATGGCCGCCCCTTGCGTTTTCATGGGCGTCTTTAGGTTTAGATCGCGCTTTCCCAAGAGCAAACCTCCGTTGCCATGCGCCCACGCTTGCCATCAATCACTTTGATCGCAACCGCTTCGCCTGGCTGAAGGTCAGCAAAGCCTGAGCGGCGGAGCACTTCGATATGTACAAACACATCATCGTCCTTGCCGTAGACATTTGCAAAGCCAAAACCCTTGCTTTTATCAAACCATTTGACACGTGCGGCTTCGAGAGTGGCCGCCGCGATGATCGCAGGGTCAATATCCTCAAAGTCAGCCAGTGCCGGCTCGCCAGTGTTTACTGGTGGCTCGATCTCAAGCACTTCTATCGCCTGTACGCCGCGTTCTGTAATCTGCGCACTCAGTTCGATCCGAGCGCCATCAGCGATCGAATTTTGCCCGAAGTTACGCAACACGTTGGCGTGCAACAAGATATCTGGTCCGCCTGTATCAGCAACTACGAAGCCAAATCCCTTTACGGGATCAAACCACTTCACGCTGCCGCGAACTAACAATACGTCTTCCACTATCAAAATTTACTTTCCTGTCCATTACACTCCATCCCCATACGTTTCATGCGGGTAAACGGTTGATTAATTCAACCAAAAAAGTACAATTTTCGAAAAATAATGTGAAATAACACGTTTAATCGCTTGATATTGCCAAATACTCAGAACAGCTAAATCACGGATTTAAACGCAGTATTTCCCAAGCGGATCCAATATCTGCCCGCCGCCAGCGAAATCGGTCATGTAACCGAAAAGCACCATCTGCCCAGAACTCAATTTCAAGCGGCGCAATACGATACCCGCCCCAAAACGGCGGCCGTTCGGGATTCGTGCCTTTTTCTGCCGTGATCTTTGCAACCTTGGCCATTAGGCTCGTTCTAGAGCTCAACGGCTGCGATTGATCCGACGCCCAAGCCCCCAAACGACTCTTCAGGGAACGCGACTTGTAGTAGGCGTCAGCCTGCGGCCCTTCGACCTTACTGATCAGCCCGCGCACGCGCACTTGTCGGCGCAAAGACTTCCAATGCATTACAAAAGCGCCCTTGCCCGCTGCATCCAATTCCTGAGCCTTTGCTGAGCCATAGTTGGTGTAAAACACAAAAGCATCCGCTTCGATCTCCTTGAGCAGAACCATCCGCGCATTGGGCAGCCCGTCTGGATCCACAGTCGACAAAGCTATCGCATTGGGATCATTGACTTCTGTAGTTTCAGCCTCGCTCAACCACGTTTGAGCAATCGCAAACGGATCATCGCCAGCAAAGAGTCCTGTTCTGTCTGTCATGGTATTTCCTTTGCCTTTCAAGCCCTGAGACTTGAAGCACCCTAGGCAATCGCCTAAAGACGTCAATAACTCATTAACAATTGTTCATCAGGGCGGAGATATAGATGTCAAATCAGCTTTTGGCAGGCAAGCGCGGGCTTATCATGGGCCTTGCAAACGACAAGTCGATTGCTTGGGGGATCGCTAAGGCCTGCGCCGATGCGGGCGCCGAGTTAGCTTTCTCATATCAAGGCGACGCCCTGCTCAAGCGGGTCAATCCTTTAGCCGCACAGCTTGGATCGTCTCTTGTTGTACCTTGCGATGTCGCAGACGAAGCCTCGATGGATGCGCTTTTCGAAACGCTCAAAGCCGAATGGGGCCAGCTTGACTTTGTGGTGCACGCCATCGGCTTTTCCGACAAAAACGAGCTGCGCGGCCGCTATGTCGAGACGAGCCGCGATAACTTCACCATGACAATGGACATCTCGGTCTATTCCTTCACAGCGATCATGCAGCGCGCCGAGAAGATGATGTCTGAGGGCGGCTCCGCCATCACGCTCACATATTACGGCGCCGAACAGGTCATGCCGCATTACAACGTCATGGGCGTCGCCAAAGCTGCTCTGGAAGCTTCGGTCAAATATCTCGCCGAAGACCTCGGTAAAGACGGCATCCGCGTCAATTCGATCTCGGCTGGCCCGATCAAGACACTTGCTGCGTCAGGCATCGGCGATTTCCGCTACATCCTCAAGTGGAACGAGCTCAACTCACCGCTGCGCCGAAACGTGACAATCGACGATGTCGGCAAATCTGCGCTCTATCTGCTCTCTGATCTTGGATCAGGCGTGACAGGCGAAAACCTTCACGTTGATGCAGGCTACCATGTTGTCGGGATGAAAGCCGTCGATGCGCCTGACATTGACGTTGTGACTGGTCGCAAAGACTAAGCCATGGAGCTGGGCCACATCATCGCGTTCAATTTGACGCTCCTGGCCTCTATGGCCAGCCCTGGCCCAGCCCTCCTTTTGGCTCTTAAAACCACGCTCACATCAGGCCGCATGGCAGGCATTATCACAGGACTCGGCCTCGGCACGATGGCTGCTCTTTGGACAGGTCTCGCTCTCTTGGGCCTTGAGGGTGTCTTTCAGCTCTTTCCATGGGCTTATGCACTGCTCAAAACGGGCGGGGCGCTCTACTTGCTCTATATTGCCTATGGCATGTGGAAAGACGCCTCTAAGCCTTTGCCACCTTCTTCCGCCGATGCGCCAAAGCTGCGTCGAGCCTTTTTCACGGGCTTTGCCGTAAACATGGGCAATCCGAAATCTGTGATATTCGCTTCTGCCGTGCTCTTGGTCATCTTCCCACAAGACATGAGCCTCGCAGCAAAAGCCAGCATTGCGCTCAATCATTTGCTCATCGAGTGGACCGTCTACACCCTCTTTGCCATCGCGCTGTCCACATCAGCCGCTCGCGCAGGATATCTGCGCCTCAAGCCTATGTTTGACCGTGTGGCAGCCCTCATTCTAGGCGCTCTCGCGCTGCGCCTCATCTTTTCCAAATAAATCCATAAAGGAATCGCCACAATGACAGACCGCCTGCCCCACGAAAAAGGTTTTCACATCTCTTGGGACCAGATTCACCGCGACAGCCGCGCGCTCGCATGGCGGCTAGACGGCAAAGGTCCTGATGACGGCCAATGGCGCGCTGTTGTCGCCGTCACACGTGGCGGCATGGCCCCTGCCATGATCGTCGCGCGCGAACTGGACATCCGTACAGTTGATACAATCTCGGTCAAATCCTATCACTCTGGCGGCGGCAAAGCCGACCAGCGCCGCGAAGCCGAAGTCCTCAAAGCGCCAGAAGCCAGCCTGATGGGCGACGGCACTGGCATCCTTGTTGTGGACGATCTCGTGGACAGCGGCAAAACACTCGAGCTTGTGCGCTCACTTTACCCCAACGCTCACTTTGCCTGCGTTTACGCCAAGCCCGAAGGCGAAAAACAGGCCGACACCTTTATCACAGGCGTCAGCCAAGACACATGGATCTTTTTCCCTTGGGATATGGCGCTGCAATATGTTGAACCCTACCGCGGCAAAGACTAACACCTGACTTTTCCGCCCCTGCGGGACACACCGCGGGGGCTATTCAAACGCAGAAAATACTCAGATTTGTCAGCGGGTTATGCCTGACACGTCTCCCCGCAGCAGGCTCCCACATCACAACAGGATCCGCCACATGACACAGCCACGCACCGCAACAACTTTCCCACCCCCCGTGCAGGAAGCACGACGCTGGCTAGATGGCGTGGTGTTTCCGCCCGAGCGGCTGCTGATCAACGTCAGCCAAGCAGCCCCAACCGCGCCCCCGCCCGCGCCTATGCGTGAAGCGATGGCAGAAGCGATCCTCACTGAGCCTGAAGCGCACCTCTATGGCCCCACGCTCGGCTTGCCAGCCCTGCGCGCCGAAGTCGCCGAGCAGTGGCGCGCGGCATACCATGGCGAAATAGCCGAAGCAGAGGTTGCAATCACATCAGGCTGCAATCAGGCCTTTGCCGCCGCCATAGCCACACTCTGCGCCGAAGGCGACGAGGTGATCCTGCCAACGCCGTGGTATTTCAATCACAAGATGTGGCTCGATATGTCAGGCGTGCGCACAGTGGCCCTGCCCGCTGGCTCAGGCCTTTTGCCTGATCCA
The DNA here is from genome assembly GCF_040580765.1 of Lentibacter algarum. Classification (GTDB taxonomy): domain Bacteria; phylum Pseudomonadota; class Alphaproteobacteria; order Rhodobacterales; family Rhodobacteraceae; genus Lentibacter; species Lentibacter algarum. The sequence goes on from NZ_CP158687.1 coordinate 1,564,043, forward strand.
GACGCGGCACGCGCTCTGATCACGCCGCGCACCCGCGCAATTGCACTCGTCACGCCAAACAATCCTGCTGGCGTGGAATATCCCGCAGAGCTTGTCGGTGCATTCTATGATCTGGCCCAAGAGCACGGCCTCGCTCTGATTGTCGATGAAACCTACCGTGACTTTGACAGTCGCACAGGCGCGCCGCATGACCTGTTCTCGCGGCACGGCTGGCAGGACACACTGATCCAGCTCTATTCCTTTTCAAAAGCCTATCGCCTCACAGGCCACCGCGTCGGCGCAATTATTGCGTCCAAAGCGCGTTTGGGCGAAGTTGAGAAGTTTCTTGATACTGTCACGATCTGCCCCAACCAACTCGGTCAGCGTGGTGCCCTTTGGGGGATGCAAAACCTGAGCCAATGGCTCGCGGGTGAGCGCGCCGAAATCCTTGCGCGCCGCGCCGCCATTGAGGCAGAGTTCCCCCGCCTTGAAGCGCAGGGATGGCATCTTCTCGGCCTTGGTGCTTACTTTGCATATATGGCCCACCCCTTTGAGCTGGCCTCCGATGCGCTCGCCCAAGAGCTTGTACGCCAACAAAGCATCTTATGCCTCCCAGGAACGATGTTCCGCCCAAAGGGTGACGCATCAGGCGCGCAAGAACTACGCATTGCTTTTGCCAATGTGGATGCGGCGGGTGTCAAAACCTTGTTTGACAGGCTGGAAAAGACCCGCGCTTGAGCCTTGCTCCCGCGCGAGCAAACCCTTAGACACTGCCTTCAAGAATTGGGCATGAGGAGAGCGTGATGAGCGCGAGTGGTAAGACAACCAAAACTTTGGTCTGGATCCTGATGGCGATGCTCATCTTGGGCCTCGGTGGCTTCGGGATAACCAACCTTGGCGGCTCAGTGCGCACTGTTGGCGCAGTCGGAGACAAAGAGATCACCACCCAGAGCTACAGCCGTGCTCTGCGCCAGATGTTGCAGGGCCAAAGCTCGGCTTCTGGTAACGCGCTTAGCTTTGCTGAAGCCCAAGCCCAACAGCTTGATCGAATCGTGCTCTCACAGCTTGTTGCCACGCGCTCGCTGGATGCTGAAACCGCCGCTCTCGGCCTCTCTGTAGGAGACGAGCGTCTCGGCCGTCAGATTGTTGAAACAGACGCCTTCAAAGGCATCGACGGACAGTTCAACCGCGATGACTACCGTTTCAGACTTCAACAGATCGGCCTTACAGAGCGCCAGTATGAGGAGATCGTACGCGAAGAAATGGCCCGTGGAATTGTCCAAACAGCCCTCTTCAGCAATATTCGGACCACAGCCAGCTATGCTGACACAATCATCAACTTCATAGGTGAAGAGCGTGATTTTACGTGGGCGATCCTCGACGAGACCATGCTCGACGCACCCCTGCCAGAGGCCACCGAGGCGGAGCTTGTCGCTTTCCACAGCGAAAACTCAGCGAATTACAAAACACCTTTCTTGCGCAAAATTACGTTCGCGATGCTCACGCCAGAGCAAATGATTGAGACTGTTGAAATCGATGAAACAACACTGCAACAGCTTTTCAACGAGCGCGCCGCAGAGCTCAACCGTCCAGAGCGGCGCCTTGTCGAGCGGCTTGTCTTCTCCGCCGAAGACATCGCCCAGACCGCAGCAGATGCAATCGCGGCCGGCAGCACAAGCTTTGAAGATGTCGTAGCAGAGCGCGGCCTCACCCTTAATGACATCGACATGGGTGACGTCAGCTTGGCCGAACTTAACGACGCTGGTGATGCTGTATTTGCGGCCGCATCAGGCGATGTTGTCGGACCGCTCCAAACAGACCTTGGCCCTGCTCTCTTCCGGATCAGCGGTGTTTTGTCTGCTGTCGAAACCAGCTTTGAAGATGTGGCGGATGAGCTGCGGGACGAATATGCCCAAAGCCGAGCCCGACGCCTGATCGACACTGAACGCGAATCTTACGAAGACCTTCTTGCCGCTGGCGCAACGCTGGAAGAACTCGCCGCCGAAACCATGATGGAACTCGGGATGATCGAATGGCATGATCGGGCCGAAGCGACGCCCGCAGGCTATGCTGCCTTCCGCGAAGCCGCCAACCGGATCACACTAGATGACTTCCCCGAAATCATCGAGCTGGATGACGGCGGCCTGATAGCCATGCGCCTTGACGCTGAAGAGCCCGCTGCCGAACAGCCGCTGTCCGCGGTTCGTGCCGAGGTCATTGAAGACGAGCGCCGCCTGCGTCTTCTGAACGCTCTTGAGAGCAAAGCTGATGCACTCGCTGCTGAGCTTGGAGAAGGCCGTGCCTTTACCTCGCTTGAGGTAGCGCCGCGCGTCGAAAGCGGCCTAACACGGGCCGAGTTCCTCGCCGATGCCCCCCCCTCTCTTCTGGTTGAGGCCTTCGCACTTGCCGCTCAGGGCGATACAGCGGTTGTGCGTGGCGCAGATACCGTTGCACTCCTGCAGCTTGACATGATTATCGCCCCCGATGTCGCTGATCCCGAGCTCGCAAGTACGCGCAGCCTGCTGGAAAGCCAGTATGAGAACGACTTGGCGCAAGACATTTACAACATGTTCGTGACCGACATTCAGTCACGGATGCCCATCACACTGGATGAAGCCGCAATCAACGCGGTGAACACCCAGTTCTAAACAAAAAGGCATATCTCGTGGAGCTGACCCCGTCTTTCACAAGTTTCGAGCAGGGCTTTTCTGCGGGCCAGAATCAGTTGGTCTACACCCGTCTCGCAGCGGATCTAGATACGCCTGTCTCCCTCATGCTCAAGCTCACAGGCGCCGCCAAGAACGCCTTTATGCTAGAGTCTGTAACAGGCGGCGAGGTGCGTGGACGCTACTCCATCATCGGGATGAAGCCAGATCTCGTCTGGCAGTGCCATGGCACTAAAAGTAGGCTAAATCGGCAAGCGCGCTTTGATGAAAGCGCCTTTGAAGAGCAGCCTGGCGATCCACTCGCCAATCTGCGCGCGCTACTCGCTGAAAGTCGTATAGAGATGCCCGAAGACCTGCCCGCCGCTTCGGCTGGCCTCTTTGGCTACCTCGGATATGATATGATCCGCCTTGTCGAGCATCTGCCAAATGTCCCCGAAGATACCCTCGGGCTGCCTGATGCCGTCCTCCTGCGCCCGACAGTTACAGCCGTTCTGGATGGCGTCAAAGGTGAGGTGATCGTCGTATCCCCCGCTTGGACCTCTGACGGTCTGTCTGCACGCGCCGCCTATGCACAGGCTGCCGAGCGCGTGATGGACGCTGTACGCGACCTTGAGCGCGCGCTTCCTCAACAAGCGCGTGATCTTGGTGACGCTCAGGAAGATGTTGAACCAAAAAGCAATTTCACCCACGAGGGCTACAAAGCCGCCGTCGAGAAGGCCAAAGACTACATTCGAGCAGGCGATATATTCCAAGTGGTGCCTTCGCAGCGCTGGGCACAGCCCTTCCGTCAGCCCCCCTTCGCGCTCTACCGTTCGCTGCGCCGCACCAACCCCTCACCCTTCATGTTCTATTTCAACTTCGGTGGGTTTCAGGTCGTCGGTGCTTCGCCCGAAATTCTTGTGCGTGTGTTTGGCAACGAGGTGACAATCCGCCCGATCGCCGGAACGCGTCCCCGCGGCGCAACCCCCGAAGAAGACAAAGCGCTTGAGCTTGACCTCCTTGCCGACCAAAAAGAGCTCGCTGAGCACCTTATGCTGCTTGATCTCGGTCGCAATGACACTGCTCGTGTCTCCAAAGTCGGCACAGTGCGCCCGACCGAAGAGTTTATCATCGAGCGCTACAGCCATGTCATGCATATTGTCTCAAACGTTGTTGGCGAGCTTGCTCCTGAACATGATGCTCTTTCAGCTTTGCTCTCGGGCCTACCCGCGGGCACAGTTTCAGGTGCGCCCAAAGTACGCGCCATGGAGATTATCGACGAACTTGAGCCCGAAAAACGGGGGGTCTATGGCGGCGGGGTCGGCTATTTCGCAGCCAACGGTGATATGGATGTCTGCATCGCCCTTCGCACCGCTCTCGTAAAGGACGAAACGCTCTACATCCAAGCAGGCGGCGGCGTGGTCTATGACAGCGACCCAGAGGCCGAGTATATGGAAACGCTGCACAAATCAGGCGCCATCCGCCGCGCTGCAGCCGATGCGGCCCGCTTTACAGGCAATGGTAATTCCTGAAATGCCTAGGTCTACCTATCGGCTGTGTGCATTTCCTCTTGCTAAATATATCCCGGGGAGCGTGAGGGGCTGGCCCCACGCCCGTTTCCTATGAGCCGCCTCATCCTCTTCAACAAGCCCTTTGGCGTGCTCAGCCAATTCACAGACAAAGGCACCGAAGGGTCACCCCGCGCCACACTCTCAGACTTTATTCGTGAAAAAGATGTCTATCCTGCGGGTCGACTTGATCGTGACAGCGAAGGTCTTTTGCTCCTCACAGATGATGGCAAGTTGCAAGCAAAGCTCTCCAATCCAAAGTTCAAAGAACCCAAAACCTACCTCGTTCAAGTCGAAGGCACACCCGATGACGCAGCCCTCAATGCTCTGGCCCAAGGAATTGTGCTCAAAGACGGCATGACAAAGCCCGCAGAAGCTCGTCGCATCGAGGAACCGCTCTGGCTCTGGCCACGCACCCCGCCGATCCGTGTGCGTAAAGCCATTCCAGATACGTGGATCGAGCTGACCTTGCGCGAAGGCCGCAACCGTCAGGTGCGCCGAATGACCGCTCATGTTGGCCACCCTACCTTGCGCCTTATTCGCGTTCGCATTGGGTCTTATACCCTAGAGGGCATCGCCCAAGGCGAATGGACAATGCGAAACGTATAGGAACGTCTTATTGGGTTTTTAACATCACGCTCACAGGCACAAGCTCAAGGCGGTCGCCCCGCTCCTGCAAGCCCCAGAGCAACAGTGCGCTAATGGTATCTGCGCGCAGCCGCCCAACCATCACAACGCCGCCTTCTGACTCCGCTTTCAAAGCTGCATGGCTTAAGAAACGCTTTATGGTGCTGGCATTCTGCCCCTTGTTGTCAAAATCGCGAAAAACCGTTGCAGAAGGAACGCCTTCCTTGGCCGCAACTTTCTGCGCCGTATTCAGCCCCTTCGGGAACAAGAGCATTCCGTGGCCACTGTCGCCCAGATATTCGCTCACTTGCGATATTACCTCACGACTGCCCTGCAAAGCTGCATCAGGCGTCTCCATGATTGCGACTGCTTCCGGCAGTTTATCAAGCAAAACAGGCATCGAGACTTCTACATCCGAGGCACGTGCGCCCCGTGGCAAGCTCACCATGGCGAGCACTTCAAATCCAGCCTCACGGTAAGTCTTCATTGCGGCTTCAGCACCACTCCATGAGGTATCAATCGCAAAACTCAGCGGATACGGAAACGTGCTAAGTGCCTCGACGCCAATATCGCTGGTACCATCATCAATCAGCACAATTGCCATTTGCGGCACGCCCTCTGTGGGCACAAACGGCGCCGAAAAGCGCTCGACAGGAGGCAGTTCGTTGATATCGACAGTCGCGCTGGCCTCGGTGACCGCATCATTTTCAGGTGCCCCCAAGGTGGGCAAGCGGCTCGAGGAACCAGCGCCCAATGTACGGGCGGGAGTTCCAATACTCACCCGCGCCGTCTCAACAGGTTGAGAGGCCTCATCCGTTGGCACTGGCGCACGCCCAATGCCATCATCCTCTGGCAAACTGGGGATTGTCAGCGTTATCTCTTCACGCTCTTCGTCTGGCAAAGGCTCAGGCTGCGGCTCAGCCTCTGCTGTCGGCTGTGGCACAACGGCGGGCTGCAGCTCGGCGGTCTCCGTTGAAACAGCAACATTACTTTCATTCGAAGGTGCTTTGGGCGCTTGCATTGCGCTCTGCCCCGCGACAGGCTCATCCATTATAGAGCTCACCACAGGGGCTACCCCCGCATCTGGCACACTCAAATCTGCGCTGGCCACGCCTGCTTCGGGCTTTGCAGCGGCCTGAGTGTCTGGGGAGCTCATACTGTCTGTCTCTGGCGCTGTTGCCGAGGGGGTATCCCCCATTACGGGCGCGCTTTCTTCAGATGTCACTGTCGGCAGCGCCGCAGGCAAGGCCTCGGCCACCTTTGTGGCCTCTGGGGCCACAGCCCCAGTGACAGGCGCCTTACCTGTTGGCAAATCCGTAGCCAATGAAAGCGCCCCCGCGCCCACACCCGCCACCAGCGTTCCCATTATCACACCGCTCAAAAATCCGCGTGCCACTGAACTCACCTCTGATTTATCTGCTTCATGGGGCCTCTGCCCCTTGACGCTCAGCTCTAACCCTGAACATGTATACCGCGACCTTGGGGCGAGCCTCCAGCCCTTTCCTAACCGCGAATGGCAAGATGCTGCTACTGATAGATAATTACGACAGTTTCACCTACAACCTGGTGCATTATTGCGGCGAACTTGGCGCAGATGTGCATGTTGTACGCAACGATGCCCTCACTGTGGCCGAAGCGCTCGCGCTTGCGCCGTCCGCAATCCTTGTGTCACCCGGGCCAAAAGACCCCGCTCAAGCTGGTATATGCCTTGATCTGACACGCGCCGCAGGCGAAGCCCGCATCCCGCTCATGGGGGTTTGTTTGGGCCATCAAACCATCGGCGAGGCATTCGGCGGCAAAGTCGTGCGATGCCACGAAATTGTTCATGGAAAAATGGGCACAATCCACCACGAGGGCAAAAGCGTCTTTGCGGACCTGCCCTCCCCCTTTGAGGCGACACGTTATCATTCTCTTGTGGTCGAGCGTGAGAGCCTCCCAGACTGCCTTGAGGTCACAGCCGAACTCTCAGACGGAACAATCATGGGGCTCGCACACCGTGAGTTGCCGATCCATGGCGTTCAGTTTCACCCTGAGTCGATCCGCTCCGAGCACGGGCATAAGATGTTGAAAACATTTCTTGATATGGCAAAGGAGCCGGCATGAGCCAGACCCTGAAACCCCTCATCGGGTCCGCAGCCGAGCGTCCTCTCAACCGTTCTGAAGCCGAAACAGCCTTTACCGAGCTTTTCAATGGCGAGGCCACGCCCGCCCAGATCGGCGGCTTTCTCATGGCGCTGCGCACACGTGGCGAAACGGTCGAAGAATTCGCCGCTGCAGCCGCTGTGATGCGGTCCAAATGCCACGCTGTCAAAGCGCCTGACGGAGCGATGGACATTGTCGGCACAGGCGGTGATGGAAAGGGCACGCTCAACATCTCAACTGCGACGGCTTTTGTCGTGGCAGGCGCTGGCGTGCCTGTGGCCAAACACGGCAACCGCAATCTAAGCTCAAAATCGGGCGCGGCTGACGCGCTCGGCGAACTTGGAATCAACGTCATGATTGGCGCAGAAGTTGTTGAAAAAGCGCTGCAAAGCTGTGGCATCTGCTTCATGATGGCCCCCATGCATCACCCTGCAATGGCCCATGTCGGCCCAGCCCGCGCCGAGCTTGGAACCCGCACCATCTTCAATATCCTCGGCCCACTGACAAATCCCGCAGGCGTCAAACGTCAACTCACAGGCGCCTTCAGCCGCGACCTGATACGTCCAATGGCAGAGACTCTCGGCCAACTTGGTAGCGAGCGTGCATGGCTTGTCCACGGCTCTGACGGAACAGATGAGCTCACCATCACTGGCGTCTCATGGATCGCCGCCCTCAACGAAGACGGGACGATCACCGAGCAAGAGCTTCACCCCGAAGAAGCAGGCCTGCCCGTGCATACCTTTGAAGATATCATCGGCGGCACGCCATCAGAGAATGCCACAGCCTTCCGCGCTCTGCTCGCGGGTGAAGCGTCAGCCTACCGTGATGCTGTCTTGCTGAATGCCGCTGCTGCCCTTCACGTTGCGGGCAAAGCTGATACACTCACAACAGGCGTCGCTTTGGCGCGCGAAAGCATCGACAGTGGCGCAGCGGCCCAAAAAGTCGCCGCCCTTGCCAAATTCACATCGGAGGCGTCATGAGCCCGACAATTCTAGACAAAATCAAAGCCTACAAGCTTGAAGAAATCGCCGCAGACAAAGCCGCCAAATCTCTTGAGGCCGTTGAAGCTTCAGCAGAGGCTGCTTCCCCTGTGCGCCCTTTCGCAGACGCTCTTTTTGAAGCAAGCAAAGCAGGCTATGGCCTCATCGCTGAAATCAAGAAAGCAAGCCCTTCCAAGGGCCTCATCCGTGCGGACTTTGACCCAGCCTCTCTGGCCCAAGCCTATGAAGCTGGCGGCGCTACATGTCTCTCGGTTCTGACAGACACACCGAGTTTTCAAGGGCACAAAAGCTTTCTCACAGCGGCCCGCGACGCCTGTTCACTACCCGCCCTGCGCAAAGACTTCATGTATGACACCTATCAAGTCGCAGAAGCCCGCGCTCTGGGTGCAGATTGCATTCTGATCATCATGGCCTCTGTCTCTGATGCCCAAGCACAAGAGCTTGAAGACGCGGCCACGCAGTGGGGCATGGATGCACTCCTTGAGGTCCATGACGCTGAAGAGCTGGAACGCGCCAGCGCCCTAAAGTCGCGCATGATCGGGATAAACAATCGCAATCTCAATACCTTCGAGACGTCACTTGATGTTACACGAAAGCTTTCAAAACGCGTCCCCGAAGATCGCATGATCGTCTGCGAGAGCGGCCTCTTCACGCCAGATGATCTCGCCGATATCGCCCGATACGGTGCGCGTAGCTTCCTCATCGGCGAAAGCCTGATGCGTCAGGACGATGTTGAAGTCGCGACGCGCACACTGCTGGCCAATCCGTTCAGCGCGGCAGGCGCCTGATGTCGGGCCTTACCCACTTTGACGCGACGGGCAACGCTCACATGGTCGATGTGTCCGACAAAGCTGTGACCTCTCGAGTTGCCACAGCCAAGGGGCATATCCGCATGGCCCCTGAGACCCTCGCCATGATCACAGAGAATCGTGCCAAAAAAGGTGATGTTCTCGCCGTGGCCCAGCTCGCAGGCATTATGGGTGCGAAAGAAACAGCGCGCCTCATCCCTCTCTGTCACCCCTTACCTATTACAAAAGTTGCACTCACGCTTGAACCAGACGAGAGTCTCCCGGGTGTGCAAATCACAGCCACAGTTAAGACCACAGGCCAAACAGGTGTCGAGATGGAAGCTCTCACAGCCGTTTCTGTGGCCGCGCTCACGGTCTATGATATGGTCAAAGCAGTCGACAAGGCCATGGAGATAGGCGCAACCCGTGTTGTTCTAAAAGATGGCGGCAAATCAGGACGTTATGAAGAAAAATGATTTCTGTTGAAGACGCTCTGGACCACCTGTTTGCGCTTGCTCGTCCCGTCGCCACCGAGCTTTGCCCGCTGACCGAGGCTGCAGGGCGCGTTCTTGCGGCGCCGATCACTGCAAAGCTCACACAGCCCCCATTTCCTGCATCTTCAATGGACGGATACGCGCTCAACTCGGTTGAAGCCGACATGCACGCGCAATTTGTTGTCATTGGAGAAGCAGCCGCAGGCCATGGATTTGATGGCCGCGTTGGCGCAGGCCAAGCCGTGCGCATTTTCACTGGTGCACCCGTGCCTGAAGGAGCCGATTGCGTTGTGATCCAAGAAGAGGTTGAGCGCCGCGGCAAGCTGATCACTCTTTTGACCGAAGACACATCAAAATCAAACATTCGACCCGCAGGGCAAGATTTCTCTTTGGGCGATCAGATGAAAGCGCCGCGCGTGCTCACGCCCTCTGATATCGCGCTGGCCGCATCGATGAACCACGCTGAGCTCTGCGTTTACAAACGACCCGTCGTTGCCCTTGTCTCGACAGGCGACGAGCTTGTTCAGCCTGGTGAGACACCCGCCGACGGCCAAATCATCGCCTCCAACACCTATGGCCTCAAAGCACTTCTAGAGGCACATGGCGCAGAGGCACGCATTCTGCCCATTGCGCGGGACAATCGTTCGAGCCTTGAGACTGTCTTTTCGCTCTGCGAGGGTGCTGACCTCATCGTAACGATTGGGGGCGCCTCCGTAGGCGATCACGATATCGTCGCCGATGTCGCCGAGAGCATGGGATTGGACCAAAGCTTTTACAAAGTGGCGATGCGCCCAGGAAAGCCGCTGATGGCAGGCCAAATGGGCGCCTCCGTCATGATCGGCCTTCCGGGTAATCCGGTTTCTGCAATGGTTTGTGGCCATGTCTTCTTGCTGCCCTTCTTGCGGGCCATGACAGGTCTTGAAGCTGCTCCGGCCGAGCGCTTCTCAGCGACACTCACTGAGCCCCTGCCTGCAAACGGTCCGCGCGAGCACTACATGCGCGCCCGCGTCACAAAAGGCCAGATCTGCGCCGAATCCCGTCAAGATTCCGCGCTTCTCTCGGTCTTGGCTTCCGCCAACGCCCTCCTGATCCGCCCGCCGCATGACAGCGCGCGCGCACTCGGTGAAACGGTCGACTATATCAGACTCTAATTGAGCAGCGCTTTCGCAGCACGTAGACCCGGGTCTTCCCCTCCACGGCCAAGCCTCTCGATTGTCACAAGCATCGCAGCAGCCTGTTCACCGGGCGCACGTAAAACATCAAGCACGGCCTCAGCGAGCGCTTGCGCGGTGCAGTTTTTGCCAATCCGCTCAGGCACAGCGCGCGTTTCGCTCACGAGATTCACAAGCGTCACAGTGTCGATCAAAAGCATCCGCGCCATGATCACACGGCTCAGCCACGCCATATCATAGCCGATCACCATTGGCGTTTTCGCTGCCGCAAGTTCTAATGAAACAGTCCCCGATGCCGCAAGGGCAACATCAGCAGCGGCAAAAGCTGCACGCTTCTCAGTTGCGTCTCTTGGAGACAAAAAGACAGTGCCTTGCGGAAACAAATCCCGATTTTCGGCCATAAATCCCTGCACAGCATCCGCCACCACAACAACAGCGCGCATCTGGCTCCGCTCGGCCAAAACCGCTCGCGCCGCGTCCCCAAACCGAGCCGAAAGGCGTTTCACCTCGCCCGTCCGTGAGCCAGGCAAAAGCAAAAGCAAAGGCGCATCATCAAGACCATGCGCATCCCGAAATGCTGCAATATCCGCGCCCGTGGCCTCAGGCTCCGCCACAACAGGGTGGCCCACAAACTCAGCCTCCATCCCTGCGGCCTGCATAAGTTCTGGCTCAAAAGGCAACAAAGTCAGCACCTTGTCGGTAAACTCTGCAAGCTTCGCTGCACGCTTGGGCCGCCATGCCCAAACGGAAGGCGCAACATAATGTATCGTTCGAATTGACGGATTGACCGCCCGCACGTCTTTCGCCACACGCTTGCAGAAATCAGGGCTGTCGATAGTCAGCAAGATATCAGGCTCAAACGCGAGCGCCGCTGTCACAGTCTCGTCCTTGCGCCGCAACAGCGCGCGGTACTTTGGCAAAACTTCCGCCAACCCCATTACACTCAACTCGTTCATCGGAAAAATAGACGCAAGCCCCTCGGCCTCCATCAACGGTCCGCCCACCCCAGCGAATTCAACGTCAGGCAAGAGGCTCTTGAGCCCACACATCACTGCTTTGCCAAGCTTATCTCCAGACGCTTCCCCTGCAACGATAAAGACACGCCTCACACCAGCCATAAAAACAGCCCCGCTTCATTGAGTGTCTCAATCACCTGAGGCTGGTCCAGAACAATAACACCATCCGCTTCCAGAATAATCCCGTCAAAGCCCGCCGTCACAGCGGCGGCGGCCGTCTTTGGCCCAATTGTGGGCAAATCTGCACGCCTGTCCTGATTTGGTTTTGGGGCCTTGAAAAGAACGGCACCCTTGCCCTGACCGCCACTCAAAAAGCGCGCAAGCATCGCATCTGTGCCCGTCACATCCTCTTGCGCCAAAATATCCTGTCCACGCAAAACACAAGCTTGGCCCAGATCCGCCTGCCCCATGCGCAGCAACACCTCGCGCCCAAGCTTGGGCAAGCCCTGATGGGCTTCTTGTGGCGTGGCTCTGGTCACAACACCTGCCGCCATCGTCAGGCCCGCCAAGAGCGCATCCGCCCCCAATACAGCAAACCCTTTGGCCTCAAAAAGGGAGATCAACGCACGCAATGCACCGTCGTCCCCCAGTTTGAGAGCACGCAAAAACGTCGGAACAAGCGGCAGCGTTTTGAGATCGAGTCGGCCGAGCCGCAACCGCGGCCGATCAATCGCACCGCAGAAGCACACCTGAGTGACACCCCGCGCATGCAAAGCGTCCAAGAACGTACCCAAAGTCTCGAGCCGAAACACAAGGTCAACCACCAGCTCTTCTGGCTCAAACCCCTCCAAAGCGCAAATGAGAGGCAGCTCGCGTTGCGCATCAGCAATCGCCTTGGGCAACGCCCCGCGCCCTGCGATCAGCGCAAGCATGTCAGTTCCCCGGTGTGAGGAAAGAACGGTCGCTAGCACCCGTTACAAAGCCAACGATCTGTTGCACATAATCACTCTCACTGTCCTCACCCAAGCGGCGCGCACGCTCTTGAAACGTGCCCTCGCCCTGCGCAAGCATCTGAAAAGCAGCCCTTAGCGCCGTAATGTCCGCCCGTGCCACACCGCGCCGCTTCAAGCCAACAAGGTTGAGCCCGTCAAGTTCACCGCGTGGCCCTTGCACAAGACCATGCGGGATCACATCATTGGTAACCATGCTCAAGGCTCCGATAATAGCGCCCTGCCCAATGCGTACAAATTGGTGAATCCCGCAGAGGCCGCCAATGATCACATCATCTTCAATGATACAGTGCCCAGCGACAGCCGAAGAATTGACCACAATCACACGGTCCCCGAGATGCGCATCATGGGCAATGTGGCAACCAGCCATAAACAGCCCGTCATCCCCGATGACAGTCACGCCACCGCCGCCCTCAGTGCCACAGTTGATCGTCACGTGCTCTCGGATACGATTGCGCGCACCGATCTTAAGGGCCGTCTTCTCGCCCTTAAATTTGAGGTCTTGCGGCACTTCCCCGATCACAGAGAATGGGAAAACAACTGTTCCCTCGCCAATCTCGGTCTGCCCCGTCACGACAACATGGCTCTTGATATGCACATTCGCACCCAGCACCACTTCCGCCCCAATCAGGGAAAACGGACCAATGATACAGCCTTCGCCAATCTGCGCGCCCTCTTCAATGATTGCGCTTGGATGAATATCGCTGCTCACTCTGCGGCCACCTTCGGCAAATCCATCATCGCTGTGAACTCGACTTCACAGGCCATCTCGCCTTCAACACTCGCAACCCCGCCAAAGCGCCAGACTTTGGCTCCCGGCTTGCCGCGCAATGTTGTCAGGTTCATCTCAAGCACATCACCCGGAACAACCATGCGTCGGAATTTGCACTTCTCGATCGCCATAAAATATACCAGAAGCTCTTTATCCGCCATGTCGAGCGCTACGCCCACCATAACAGCCGCCGTCTGCGCCATCGCCTCAACAATCGTGACACCAGGCATAATCGGCTTGCCTGGGAAGTGGCCCTGAAAATGCGGCTCGTTCATGGTTACATTCTTGATACCACGAGCAGATTGCGTGCCGACAATATCCTCAACACGATCCACCAGCAAAAAAGGATAGCGGTGCGGAATAATCCGTTGAATAAGCCCAATATCGGCGCGCATAACCTCAGTTGTCATTGGTTGTCCTTCCAGTCTATTTTCATTCTCAGTAGCCCTCTCCAAGCTCCAAAACAAGTCATGGAGCCGAGGCTGCTGTTATTCGTCTTGTGGCTTTTGACCATTCAGATCAAGCGCGTCTCCACGCCCGATGGCCTCATCAATCTTGCGCACAGCGTCATTGGTGATATCCACGGCGGTATCGCGCAAGATGATTGCGCGCATATCAAGCAAAACGCTGCCACCGCGCTCGTTCATCAGCTCAACCAAAACACCCTGCGCAGTCGCCAAGAAGCGCTGTTCAGCTGATGCACGCTGCTCTTCCAAAGCACGCGCGCGGTCTTGACGCTCGCGGCGGATCGCCTGAACTTTCTTGTCAAAGGCTTCTGCTGCATCACGGAAATCAATGGCCGACATAGTAGGTCTGGCGTCCGTCAGCTCTTTCTCTTCCGCGCGCAACTCTTCTTCAAGGCGCCTATTGTTGGCCGAAAGCTCTTGCGCCTCTGCTTCCAAGGCTTCTGAAATATGCTGTCCAAAAAGCGTCTCGGTAAAAAGCCTGTTGGGATCAATGATGAGAACCTCTCTTTGAGGCGCATTCAAAGACTGTGCAAAAGACGCGCTGGCCCACAGGCAAAACCCAAGAGCCAACGGTAAAAGATGAGCTTTGATCGGCACAGCCATCCTAGAACTCAGTTGAGATCGTAAACTCAAAGTTCTGGTCGATGTCATGATCTTCTTTTTTTAGAGCCTTGCTCCAGTTCAGACGCATCGGACCAATCGGCGTTTCCCAAAAGATCGAGACACCCGCCACGTGACGGAATGAACCACTTTCATAAAATGTGTCTGCTGGAACACTACTTATTTTATCGAGTCCCCAGACGTTGCCGATGTCATAAAATACACCGCCCGTGATGCCGTATTCCTCAGGCAGCCCGAGTGGAAAGAGCGCCTCGAACTTGGCTGTCGCAAAGTAGTTGCCGCCAAGCGCATCGTTAACTGTTGAGCCGTTTAGCTCTCTCGGACCGATTCCATCCGCTGCAAAACCGCGCATGATATCTTCGTCAAAAAGCCAACGGTCGGTCGCGCGGCTGCCTGCGCCAGAGAAGCTCACAGCCCCGCCCGCAAGTGTCGCTCGTAGAGTGATTTCATCATTGAAAAAGCGCCGCTGGGCAATCAACTTGGCTTTGCTCTTCACAAAGCTATCGTCTCCACCGAGGCCACCAAAGTCCTGACTGATCAAGAAGCGAAGGCCTTCGTCATTGTCGAGACTGGTTTTACGCGAGTCCCACTCATAACTGTAGCCCACTGAGCTGTTTTTCAAACGTCCAAGTCCAACCTCATTTGTCAAAACACTGCCAATTGTACTTGTACTAGAAACAGACATCTTGGTCGCATCAAGCTTGTAATTGACGCCAAGACGCGCACGCTCGCCGAGCGGGAACTCAAGCCCCGTCGCAAAGATTCCTTTGCTCGTATTATAGTTCGCGTTCGCGCTCTCAGACTCAAGAATGCCAATATCAAAGAAGAACTTCACATCGCGGCCAAGGAAGGCAGGCTCTTCAAAGTAGAGCCCATAGTTTGTGTTGTCCGTCGCCCCCGATGCACGGAAACGTACAGTCTGACCGCGGCCAAGGAAGTTGGTCTCCGTATATTGCGCGACAAGGCCAAAGCCATTGTCCGTTGAATATGTCCCACCAAAGTTAAGTGACCCCGTGGGCTTTTCGGCCACGTCGACGTCCACAATCACTGTATTTGGTGTTGAACCTTCGCGGGCATTCACCTGCGCATCACCAAAGAAGCCAAGCGCACGGATGCGCTCAGCACTTTCACGGATTTCACGCGGGTTGAACGGATCCCCCTCAGCCACACGGAACTGGCGGCGTACAACGCGGTCAAGCGTGGTCGCATTGCCCTCAATATCGATACGTTCCACAAAGATGCGTTCGCCCTTGGACAGGACAAATTCCACATCAAGCGTCAGATCACGGTCGTTTCGCGTGATCCGCGGCTCAACGCGCAGGAATGGTTGACCATTCCGGATCGCAAGCCGCTCCATCCGCGCAATCGCGTTCTCGACAAGCGAAGGTGAGTAAGTCTCCCCCGCACGCAATTTGATCGTGTCTTGGTAAACTTCGCTGTCAACATCCTCGATCTCGCTGATCGTGGTGATCTCGCCGAAGGCAAACTGCTGGCCCTCTTCTACATTGAACGTCAAAAAATACCCGTCACGCTCGCGCGCCAGCTCAGCATTCACAGCCGTGGTGCGAAAGTCGACATAGCCGCGCGATACGTAAAAGTCGCGCAAGACCTGTTGGTCGAACTGCAGGCGATCTTCGACAAAAGTATCCTTGCGGATCAGCGCCCGCAGAAGTCCAGCCTGTTTGCTTTCCAGAACACGGCGCAAACGTCTGTCAGAATAGACTTGGTTGCCCACAAAACCGATACGAGACACCTCTGTGTTTCCGCCCTCGAAAATTTCGAACACAAGATCAACACGGTTGTCGCTTCGGCGAATAATCTTGGGCGTAATCCTTGCCGCAAGTCGACCATTCTCTGCATAGGCTTCCGTCAGCGTCACGGCATCGAGCTCGGCCTGTGTCGGGCTAAAGACCAAACGTGGCTTAAGTTTAATGAAGCTGGAAAGCTCGTTATCCTTCAAGCGCTCGTTGCCTTCAAAGCTGATCTGGTTGATCGTTGGGAACTCGGTGACCTTGATCACAAGCTTGCCACCCTGCGGTACAATCTCAACGCTTTCAAAAAGACCAGAGGCTAAAATCCGCTGATAGGCTTCGTTGATATCGCCAGCTGAGACGGTCTCTCCGCGAGCGATTCCCGCATATGTCAGGATCGTTCCAGTTTCGATCCGTTTATTGCCTTCGACAGCAACCGAATTGAAACTGTAGTTTTGCGCGATCGCACCACCGACGCCCCACACGAAACCCATTGAAAACGCGGCCAAAACCGCTGTTCCCGCTACGTTACGAATGGTGCGTTTTTTACCTGTGCGAGCGTTGCGCTCCGTGACACTGCTTGCCATATTCTCTTTCCAGTCAGACACCCCTACCCAGACTGACTAATCGCATTAGCAAATGATGTCAAAACGAGAAGCGCCCCAACTGGGGGGCGCGACGTTAAATATCAATGTATATAAGGCCTCAGAGCGGCTCTAGAGCATGAGGCTGCCAAGCCACGCACCCGCAAAAAGTGCCACAGTGATGGTCGCCAAATACAGGACACGATCCCAGTTCAGATCCCAAAGCAGGTGCAGCCCGCGGTAACTTTTTGCAATCATATCCATAACAGACCTCCACTCATCTTTTCCAATTCTGGCAAAGCTTTGTGCAGGAAGCGGGGCGCAATTGTGGCATTTTCAGGGCAAGTGCCCCTTTGATGAGGCTATCAGCAGAAAATATCGTTCCAAAGAGCGAAGACCATGACACTCAAAACGAGAGCAATCCCCATGCTCATTAGGACTTGCATCACCTTATCACTGGGCTTTTTGCGCATCACAGCTTCATAGCCATAGAACATCAGATGCCCACCATCGAGCATCGGAATCGGCAAAAGATTGAGAAAGCCCACGGCCGTCGACAACAGCGCCAAGAAGCCTATAAACGCAGCAAACCCCTCTTCTGCTTGGTCTTTTGACGCACGTGCAATCCCAATTGCACCAGACATGTTGCAAGAGCTGATCTTGCCAAAAGCCAAATGATACAGCCCCGAAATGGAACGCGTCACAACAGAGTAGGTCTGCTCGGCACCCAGACCAACGGCCTCAAATACGCCAGGTCGCTCTGTTTCAGCCTCAAAGAAAGTCGAGCTGAAAATCCCGATGAGAAACCGCTTTTCAAAGCCATTGTCCGCCGTCGGCACATCGCGCAGCTCAGGCTGGATGACAAATTCCTTGTCTTCCCCGTCCCGCCAGACATTGAGCCTGACAGGCGCGCCCTCAGCCGCTTTCACCACATCGACCAGCTGCATAAAGCTGCTCAAGTCTTGGCCGTCCGCCCGCAAGATCACATCGCCTTCCAGCAGGCCCGCCGCCTCACCCGCAGAGCGCGGCTGGACTCCGCCGATCCGCGCGGGGCTATACTGCGGCCCCTGCACAATCAGCTCATCACCGCCGCGTTTCACAGTGTAGTCGAGCAAAAGCCCATCAGGCAGCGCATCAAAATAGGCTCTGCTTGGCTCTTCAGGGAAAGGCTCACCCGCAATCGCGATGATCTGGTCCCCCGCTTCAATCGTGACGCCCTCATAAGGCAATGGATGCAAAGACGAGACTTTGGGCGGCGTCGCCACCATGCCGAGTGTCAGCAAAAGTCCCGCAAAAACAAAGATTGAGAAAATAAAGTTGAAGACTGGCCCAGCTAGAACTGTCGCAGACCGTGCCCAAAGCGGCGCGCCGTGCATCGTATGGCGCAGCTGTTCTGCAGGCATGGCCTCCATCGCCTCGCCGTCCTTGCCACTTGCTGCATTGGCGTCACCCAAAAATTTGACATAGCCGCCAAATGGAATAGCAGCGATTTGCCAGACCGTGCCATGCTTGTCCTCGCGCGCAAAAAGCACGGGGCCAAAGCCGATAGAAAAAACTTCAGCCTTAATCCCTGACCAGCGCCCGACAATGTAGTGGCCGTATTCATGCACCCCCACAATGATGGAGAGCGCCACCACAAAATAAATTAGGGTGAGGAACACATTGCCAAATTGTGGCAGAATAGTCATAAAATCCAAAAGCTTACCTGTCTTTCTGTTTTATCGCGGAGTCACGCTCTGCGCTGTACTCTGCCCTAAGTGGGCTGCTCGGCGCAGGTTATCAAGGGTCATTGGGGCATCGATAAGGCCATCATCGGGCAAGAGCTGGTCAAGCGTCGCCTTCACCACGTCAGCCATCTGTGTAAAGCCGATCTGCCTGGCCATAAAACGGTCAAGCGCCATGTCTTTCGCCGCGTTAAAGACAGCCCCGCTCAGCCCGCCGCGCCCCATGACCTCATAAGCCAGCCGCAAAGCGGGGTAGCGTTTCGGGTCAGGGTTGCTGAATTCCAATTGCCCAATGTGAGCCAGATCAAGCCGCTCCACAGGAAGCTTCTCGCGTGTCGGATAGTGCAATGCATAGCCAATCGCGTGGCGCATATCAGGTGGCCCAACATGCGCCATCAACCCACCATCCTGAAACCCAACCAGCGCATGAACAATCGATTGCGGATGCACGAGAACTTCGATCTTCTCAGGGTCTATTCCAAAATATTCACGCGTTTCAATGAGTTCCAAGGCCTTGTTAAACATGGAAGCACTGTCAATTGTGATGCGCTGCCCCATATCCCAGTTTGGATGACTACTCGCCTCGTCTACACTCGCGCCAGCCAATCGCTCAAGCGGCCAGTCTCGAAATGCCCCACCAGATGCCGTGATAATCACCCGCTCAACGGCGCCCATATCCTCGCCAACCAGCGCCTGAAACACAGCCGAATGCTCACTGTCAACAGGCAACACACGCGCGCCATGCTTGGCCGCTGTCTCCATCAGGAGCTTACCCGCAGTCACCAGCGATTCTTTATTGGCCAAAGCGAGCGTTGCGCCCTGCTCCAAAGCCTTCAGTCCCGGCTCAAGCCCTGCCGCACCGACAATCGCACTCATCACCCAGTCGGCCGGCCGCGTCGCCGCCTCAAGGAGAGCCGCCTGCCCTGCAGTCGCTTCGGTCTGGCTGCCAGCCAGCGCCGCACGCAACTCAGGCAAACACGCCTCATCGGCTATGACAGCCACATCAGCCCCAAACTTGAGTGCATCCGCCGCGAGCTGAGCAACATTACCTCCGCCCGTCAGAGCGACCACATCATAGTCCTCAGGCGCACGCCCGATCAAATCAAGCGTCGACTGCCCGATAGAGCCCGTGGCTCCAAAGATGGAGATCTTGCGTCTCACCCCATCAACCCAGCAACAAACAGCACAGGGAAAAACACAAGCGCCGCACCGATCATCCCGTCAAAGCGGTCCAAAACGCCGCCATGCCCCGGGATAAGGCTCGAGCTGTCCTTGATCCCCGCCTTGCGCTTCAAAGCGCTCTCAACAATATCGCCTATCTGCGCCGCAAAGGCCAAAATGACCGAGAACAGCACAAGCGAAATCGGCAGATCGAGCCCCCCCGCCACCAGCTTCGCGTTCAACACCCACCCCAAAAGCGCAGCGCCTACCCAGCCAGCAACTGTGCCTGACCATGTTTTCTTCGGGCTCACTTTGGGCCAAAACTTCGGCCCACCGAAGACACGCCCCGCAAAATAGCCCATGACGTCGGAGGCGATCACAACCCCGATCACCCAGACCAGCACAACGATGCCAAACATGTCTCGAATGCCATAGAGCGCCAAGGCCGCAATCATACAAAAGAAAGCGTAAAACGCGAGACGGTGCTTCAGGCGGGCCGCCAAGGCCCAAACAGCACCGGCCACAAGGCCCAAAAGAGCAAAACCCACAGGCACACCAATCCATGCACCCGCCCCTACAGCCGCACCGCCCGCAATCGGCAGTGCTACGTCCCTTAGCGGCCCGCTCAAAGCGCCGCCAAGTCTCGCGGCCTCCCAAACCATGCCCGCCGAGATCAGCGCAAGAAGTGCAAGAAACCATGGCCCGCCAAGCCAGATATCAATCCCCGCCACCACAGCCATAACAGCCGCCGAAATCAATCGCAGGCGTAGATCGCCCCACTTTCCTGCTGTTGGTTCGGCTGTCTTGGTCATGCAATCACTCCGCCAAAGCGCCGCTCGCGCCGTCCATAGTTTTTGACAAGCCCAGCAAAAATCTCAGGGCTGAAATCAGGCCAGAGCGTGTCTATAAATTCATATTCAGCATAGGCCGATTGCCAGAGCAAAAAGTTCGAAATTCTCGCTTCACCACTGGTGCGAATAACAAGATCAGGATCAGGTAAAACGTAAGTATCTAAATACTTTGGAAGAGTTTCTTCATCTACCTTTTCAGGGTCGAGTCGTCCCGCAGCCACATCCTGCGCCAGCCGTTTTGTGGCCCGGCTCACCTCGTCGCGGCCGCCATAATTAAGCGCAATCGTCAAATGCACCTTGTCGTTATCACTCGTCAAAAGCTCTAGCTCGTCCATGAGGCCGACCAACTTGTCGTCAAGCCGCACTCGGTCGCCAATAAAGCGCACACGCACGCCCTCGTCCTTCAAGGCCCGCGCTTCCTTTGCGATATAGCGCCGAAACAGCCCCATAAGCCCAGCAACTTCCACCTGTGTTCGTTTCCAGTTCTCTGTCGAAAATGCAAAAATCGTCAGATACTTCACGCCCAGATCAGGACAGGCTTCCACAATCTCGCGCACGCGCTTTGCGCCGGCATGGTGGCCAAAAAGCCGCGGCCGCCCGCGCGACTGCGCCCAGCGGCCATTGCCATCCATAATAATCGCGATATGACGCGGCCCTGTGCTCTTTTCTGCTTCACTCGTCACGGCACGGCTCCTTCAAAATCATTTCAAAAAGGGAACCTTACACCTGCATGATTTCCGCTTGCTTACTTTCCAGAGCTGCATCCAGCGCTTTAATGTGCTTATCCGTCAAAGTTTGCACTTCGTCTTCCCAGAACTTCTGATCATCTTCCGAGATGCCGTCAGCCTTGGCCTTTTTCACCTGATCCATACCATCGCGGCGAATGTTGCGCACCGAAACACGCGCATGCTCTGCATATTGCGCCGCCACACGAGTAAGCTCACGGCGGCGTTCTTCGTTAAGCTCAGGGATCGGCAACATAACGATTGTGCCGTTGGTCTGCGGGTTGATCCCAAGACCTGAGTTCATGATCGCCTTTTCGACGGCCTGAACCATTGATTTGTCCCAAACATTGATCGTCACCATCCGTGGCTCAGGCACGTTCACCGTGCCAAGCTGGTTGATCGGCGTCTGAGAGCCATAGGCCTCAACAACGATTGGCTCCAGCATACTCGCCGAAGCGCGCCCTGTTCTCAGCGAGGCAAATTCTGTCCGCAAATTGGCCATAGCGCCATCCATACGGCGCTCCAGCTCGTCGGTATCCAGCATAAAATCGTCTGACATGGGCCTCAAACTCCTGTTCGTCTCTTTTGGCTTTGCGCCAGTTTACAGTGTCACGCGCGCGCTTGGAAGCCTCAGCCGTGCACCTTTGTATATGTGCCCTCGCCTGCGAGGATGCCCTGAAAGCCGCCCGGCTCATCAAGACTAAACACAATGATCGGCAAATTGTTGTCGCGCGCCAGCGCAATCGCGCTCGCATCCATCACCCCAAGACGCTTCTGGAGGACCTCATCATAACTCACATGGTCATAGCGAACTGCATCTTTAAATTTAGCTGGGTCCTTGTCGTAGACACCGTCCACTTTCGTACCCTTAAAGATCGCTTCACACGCCATCTCGTTGGCGCGCAATGTCGCGGCTGTATCTGTCGTGAAGTAAGGGTTGCCCGTTCCGGCCGCAAAAATACAGACCCGCTTTTTCTCAAGGTGGCGCACAGCGCGACGGCGAATATAGGGCTCTGCAACTTCATTCATCGTGATCGCTGAAATCACACGGGTAAAGACACCAAGGTCTTCCAAGGCGCTTTGCATCGCCAGCGCGTTCATCACAGTCGCCAGCATCCCCATATAATCAGCGGTTGTACGTTCCATGCCCTGCGCGCTGCCCGAAAGCCCGCGGAAGATATTGCCGCCACCGATGACCATACAAATTTCAACACCCATCTCTTGTACAGATTGCACTTCACGCGCAATCCGCTGGACTGTTGGCGGATGCAAACCATAGCCCTGATCGCCCATCAGCGCCTCACCTGATATCTTGAGCATGACGCGTTTGAAGGTGGTTTTTGGCGCGGCTGGCTCTGACATCTGATGTCTCCTGATTGCGTTGGGCTTGGCTCTAAATGTCCCAATTCTCTCTCAGGCGCAACGCCCGAAGCGCAGCCCAACGCCAAAAAGCGCGCTTTGCGCCGCCATCAAGCTGCGCTAAAGGCTGCCCTATGCAGACGCTACCACACATATCCCCTCAGACGCCCGTGCTCATCGCGGGTCCGACCGCCTCGGGCAAATCCGCGCTCGCGTTACAGATTGCAGAGGCCGATGGTGGACTGATTGTGAATGCCGATGCCCTTCAGGTCTATTCCGACTGGCGCTTGCTCACCGCGCGCCCCTCACCAGAAGAAGAAGCCCGCGCGCCTCATGCGCTATACGGCCACATCGCAGGCACTCATCCCTACTCTGTTGGTGAGTGGCTCGCCGATATCCGCGCCCTGCACACGCGGGGCCAACGGCTTATCATTGTTGGCGGCACAGGACTTTACTTTGCGGCTCTTACAGAAGGTCTTGCTGCGATCCCTCCGACGCCCCCCGAAGTTCGCGCAGAGGCGGATAGACTGCGCAGCACACCTGAAGGCTTGGCAGAGATGATCGCGGCACTCGACGCGGCAACCGCCGCCAAGATCGATCTGCAAAACCCGATGCGTGTGCAGCGCGCCTATGAAGTCTGGAAGAGTACGGGTCGCAGCCTCGCCACATGGCAGGCCGAAACGCCAGCGCCTGACATGCCGCTTGCCACAGCCCAGCCTCTCATCCTGCAAGCCAACAAAGATTGGCTCAACGCCCGAATCGAGCGCCGCTTCGATCTGATGCTAGAGCAAGGCGCACTCGCAGAGGCCGAGGCCAATCTCACCGATTGGTCACCTGACAAGCCCTCTTCTAAGGCCATCGGCGCACCAGAGCTCATCGCCCACCTCAAAGGCGAGATCAGCCTGAAAGAGGCTCGCAGCCGCGCAATTATCGCCAGCCGCCAATACGCCAAGCGACAACGAACATGGTTTCGCGCCCGTATGGGCAGCTGGCACGGGATCCCGCTCGGCTGACGCAACGGCAGCCTCTCTGTTCAAACCCACACGATGCGAAGCCATGTCGCTTTTGCACTAGCGAAGCGTCGCAAAATTACAAAAAATTCCAAAGCTTCCCATTGACGCGAGGGGCGCAAATATGTGGTTATGGAGAAGTTAAGGGACAAGACTGCGCCAATGCAGCGTGACCTTGGCACAAAAGGGAGTGACACATGCCGCAACACGGATGCGCGGCTGACGAGGGCGTGTTTGCGCCAACGTCAGCACAGCCACAGACCGCTCTTGAGCGATGTCTTACAATTGTTTCTGGCATTACTTTTTCCTCACGCAGCGCTCCGCGCGCCCAATCTCGCAGATGTGCCGCGCGGCATATCACCCAGAACAGGGGAACCTAAATGGGACTATTCATTCTTCGGCGGCTCGGCGTGATGATCCTCACAGCCCTCTGCCTGACCTTCGTGGTCTTCTTTCTGACAAATCTCTATCCAAACCTTGAGAAGCTCGCCAAAACTCAAGGCAACATGCGTATGTCAGATGAGCAAGTCTCCACATGGCTCGACAATCGCGGCTACACACAGCCCTTGCCGCGTAAATACGCCGAATGGCTCGGCCTCGCGCCCGGCTTTACAGGGATCAATGCCGACGGTGAAACAACAGGGCGCTGCCTGCGCCCGGGGGTTGATCCAGCCAACGCGCCAACGTTCTGTGGAATTCTACAAGGCGACTGGGGGTATTCCACCGTCTTCAAGGAACCCGTCACAACAATCATTGGCATCCGCCTCAGCCTCACAGCCAAGCTGATGTTCTGGGTGATGGTGCTCATGGTCCCCTCCGCGCTCATAGTGGGCGTGCTCGCAGGGATGCGCGAAGGCTCCCGCACCGACAGAACACTTTCAACAGCTTCGATCGCCACAACAGCGACGCCCGAATACGTCTCCGGCGTGATTTTCATCGCCCTTCTTGCCTCCTCGCGCTTTGGTCTGTCCCCGATCCTGTCCGATGCTGGGCTGATAGAGGGCAAAACGCTCTTCAAAGGCACGGCAACGTCGGCCATGGAATCAGCCAACTTCGAGAACTTCTTTCTCCCCGTGCTTACCATCGCGCTCTATGGGATGGGCTACATTGCCCGCATGACCCGCGCCTCCATGGCAGAAGTCATGACAGCGCAATACATTCGCACAGCCCGCCTCAAAGGCGTTGCGTTCCGCAACATCGTCATGCAGCACGCCCTGCGCAACGCACTGATCGCACCTTTCACCGTGATCATGCTTCAGCTTCCATGGCTGCTCAACGGCGTGGTCATTGTCGAGACGCTCTTTAACTACAAGGGCTTCGGCTGGACGCTTGTGCAGGCAGCTGGCAACAACGATATCGAGCTGCTGCTCGGCGTCTCTGTTGTGTCCGTCTTCGTGGTCCTCTTCACCCAGCTTCTGAGTGATATCGGCTACGTCTTCCTCAACCCGCGCATTCGCATTTCGTAAGGGATATTGATTATGGAACCTCTTACATGGTTTGGCGCATATGCAGGCTTCTTCGGAACCTTCCTCGCCGCCTTCGCAACACTCGCGGTGCTCACAGGTCTCTGCGCAATGCTGCTCTCGCTCACAGGCAGTTCAACTCGTGGCAGCTTTTCGCTCTTTAACGGGATAGCCGTCGTCACTCTGCTCCTCGTAAGTATAGGCTATATCTACAACGCCCTCTCACCGACGCTCAGTGGTGGTATGGAGCTGGCAGTCCTTGGCAAAATCCTGATCGGCCTTATCGCCCTCGGCACCTTCGCGGCGATGCTCAGCCTCTTTATGAACAATTTCTTTGATGATCCAGCGGCCACGATGGGCTTTCTCTTCGGACTATCACTCAAATTGATCGGCCTCACAATCGCAGCATGGCTTGGCTACACGCTCCTGTTCGCTGGCGCAGGCTTCCGCGAACAGCTCGCCGCAATGGACCCATCCGCGGTACCGACAGGCGAAGACCTCGCCCAACAGCAGCGGATCGCAACGATGCAGGGTCGCGGTATCCTCGCCTCGATCTTCATTCGCTTTATGCCCGTCTGGATCGCGCTTGTTTTGCTTTTCACGGCCTCAGTCGTCTACAAG
Source organism: Lentibacter algarum (assembly GCF_040580765.1). GTDB lineage: Bacteria > Pseudomonadota > Alphaproteobacteria > Rhodobacterales > Rhodobacteraceae > Lentibacter > Lentibacter algarum. The sequence continues at coordinate 1,589,534 of NZ_CP158687.1, forward strand.
CGCAAGCTCGGCCTCTACGGCAAACTCTTTGACAACACGATCGGCATCTTCGGCTTCGGCCTCGTGATGTTCTGGGTGTTCACGGCCGCTTTCAACGGCTTCTTTGACATGATCGCCACACACGGGCCACTCGAGCAACTCTCGGGAATGAAAAACAAAGGGCCCGGAACACCTCTGCGTGATCTCTCCGATGGTGCTTATCCGTTCTACCTCCTTGGCGGTGACAACCTCGCGCGCGACGTCTTCTCTCGCATGGTTACAGGCTCGGTGATCGTGATCATGATCGCGCCTCTGGCCACGCTCTTTGCCTTTATGGTCGGGATCACGCTTGGCCTGCCGGCAGGCTACTTCTCAGGCCCCGCCCTGCGCAAAGGCAGCCTCGGAATGATAGCCACAGCCGTGATATTTACACTCGCCACAGTGGCCGCAGGCCTTGGTGGTGGCGTGTCAAACTTCCTCATGCTCGGCATCATTCTCGCGGTGCTTTTTGTGCTGATGTTCCGTGCCTCGCTGGATACAGTCTTGAGCTTCTTGGCAAACCTCATTCTGGCTTTCCCAGTGATCTTGCTTTTCTACCTCTTGGTCACACCAGAAATCGTCGAGACAGGCCTCCCGCAGTTCATGGCCGTCGTGCTCTTCATCTTCCCTATCGTTTTCGCTGGGGTTCTGATCAGCTCGCGCTTCCAGACTGATCCTGCCAAAAACCGCTTTTGGCTCTTGGTCGTTCTGATCCCGATGGCGATCCTCTATATCGTCACAATCAGCGCCCCCGACAGCCAGATCAACATTCTTGGCCCGCTTGATTTCTTCAATCCAGCGCCAGGGGTTCTCGTGGTCTTTGTCTCGGTGGTCTTTGTGAACTCGCCGACCGTATTTCGGATCGTGCGCGGCCTCGCGCTCGACATTCACAGCCGCGACTATGTGGCAGCGGCGCAAACTCGTGGTGAAGGTCCTTGGTACATCATGCTCTGGGAGATCTTGCCCAACGCCCGCGGGCCGCTGATCGTCGATTTCTGCCTGCGCATCGGCTACACCACGATCCTGCTTGGCACCTTGGGCTTCTTCGGCCTCGGCCTACCGCCAGAATCTCCTGACTGGGGCAGCACGATCAACGAAGGGCGCAAGCTTTTGTCGATCTATGCGCACCCTGCTCTGCCACCTGCCATCGCGCTTCTATCCCTCGTCTTGGGTCTGAACCTACTGGCAGACGGGCTACGCGAAGAAAGCCTCAAAGACTAACGGCACGCGCGGCGGCTCACCCTGCCGCGCAGCCCTCACATCTGAACACAACGTTAAGGACAAAGCGAAATGGTTAACGCGAAACACCCCTCAAAAGCCTGTTTAGGCGGTGCACGGGTTGTGCACGGGTTGTGCACGCTTTTCACCCCCCCGTTTTGCGCCTCTCAGGGAGAAAGTTAATGGCTAAAATTCACGATTATGACGGCCCCATTCTTGAGATCGACAAGCTCTCGATTTCCTTCTTCACCCGCCTGCGCGAAATCCCTGCTGTCATGGACTTTTCAGTCAAGGTCGCACCAGGCGAAGCCGTTGGTCTGGTTGGAGAATCTGGCTGTGGCAAGTCCACAGTCGCCCTGGGCGTCATGCGCGATCTGGGCAAGAATGGCCGCATCGTCGGTGGCAGCATCAAGTTTAAGGGCCGCGACATGGCATCCTTAAGCGATGACGAGCTCCGCGACATTCGCGGCAACGAAATTGCTATGATTTATCAAGAGCCTATGGCCTCCCTCAACCCCGCCATGAAGATCGGCAAGCAGCTCATGGAGGTGCCGATGATCCATGAGGGTGTCTCTGAAGACGAAGCCTACAACCGCGCCCTTGAGGTGGTTACCGACGTCAAACTCCCCGACCCCGCACGCATGCTCTCCAGCTATCCACACCAGCTTTCAGGCGGCCAACAGCAACGTATCGTGATCGCTATGGCATTGATGTCAAAGCCTTCCTTGCTCATCCTCGATGAGCCAACCACTGCACTTGACGTAACTGTGGAAGCAGCTGTCGTGGAGCTTGTGAAAGATCTGGGCAAAAAATACGGCACCTCGATGCTGTTCATCTCGCACAACCTCGGCCTCGTCCTCGAAACATGCGACCGTATCTGTGTCATGTACTCGGGCGAAGCTGTCGAACGCGGCGATATCGAAACGGTGTTCAACAACATGCAACACCCTTATACTCAAGCTCTTTTCCGGTCTATCCCGCTTCCAGGAGCGGACAAAAACGCGCGCCCGCTTGTCGCTATTCCAGGCAATTTTCCATTGCCCCATGAGCGCCCAAAAGGGTGCAACTTTGGCCCTCGCTGCGACTATTTCGAGGAGGGCCTCTGCGACAAAGAGTTCGTCCCGATGTTTGCCGCAGATGAAGCCGGTGCTCATGAGACTCGCTGCCTCAAATTCCAAGATATCGACTGGAACGCACCCCTTGTCGCCGCTGAGACAAAGACCAAGGGTGAGATCGGCGAAGTCGTCTTGTCCATGAAAAACCTCAAGAAATATTACGAAGTGGCCGCGAACGCCCTCTTCGGCGGAGGCGAAACTCGCGTGGTCAAAGCGAATGAAACCCTCAGTTTTGAGGCTCGCGAAAGCGAGACATTGGCCATCGTGGGTGAGTCTGGCTGCGGTAAGTCGACCTTTGCAAAAGTGCTCATGGGGCTTGAAACAGCAACAGACGGCACGATTGAACTCGACGGCAAAGATATCGGCAGCATTCCCATCGAAAAGCGTGGCTCCAAGACGGTTGCCGATGTGCAGATGGTTTTCCAGAACCCTTTTGACACGCTCAACCCTTCCATGTCGGTGGGCCGCCAAATTATCCGCGCGCTTGAAGTGTTTGACATTGGCGACAGCGATGCCGATCGCCGCGAACGTATGCTCAAGTTGCTTGACTTGGTGAAGCTGCCTCGCGCCTTTGCTGACCGCATGCCGCGCCAGCTTTCGGGCGGCCAGAAGCAGCGCGTCGGCATTGCCCGGGCGTTTGCAGGCGATGCACGTATCGTGGTCGCCGATGAGCCCGTATCGGCTCTCGATGTGTCAGTTCAAGCCGCAGTCACAGACCTCTTGATGGAGATTCAGCGCGAACACAAAACCACGCTTCTGTTTATCAGCCATGACTTGAGCATCGTACGCTATCTATCTGATCGTGTTATGGTTATGTATCTTGGCCATGTGGTCGAACTTGGCACAACAGACGAAGTTTTTGCGCCGCCATACCACCCTTACACTGAGGCCCTGCTCTCTGCTGTGCCAATCGCAGACACCAGCATCCAGAAAAAGCATATCGTACTTGAGGGCGATATCCCTTCAGCGATGAACCCGCCCCCTGGCTGCCCGTTCCAGACACGCTGCAACTGGAAGAGCAAGGTTGCAGGGGGCCTCTGCGAGAAAGAAGTGCCTCCCGTTAAGGACATGGGCAACGGACATCAAATCAAATGCCACTTGAGCGACACAGACCTTAAGGAAATGGAACCCGTGATCAAGCTCGCAGCGGCAGAGTAAATCAGAAAGAGCCGCCGCCGAGCGGCTCTTTTTACGCACGCATAGTTACACCTGTAACTTTATCCTTGATGGTTACAAAAGCAACCTTCATGACTCATTCCAACGCAAAAAAGGAACGTCTCATGAAAATCGAACAGATCCATCACGTCGCCTACCGTTGCCGTGACGCCAAAGAGACCGTTGAGTGGTACAGCAAAATGCTCAACATGGATTTCATTCTCGCGATCGCTGAAGATCACGTTCCCTCAACACATGAGCCGGACCCTTACATGCATATTTTTATGGATGCAGGGAACGGCAACGTCTTGGCCTTTTTTGAACTGCCCACCAAACCAGAAATGGGCCGCGATCCAAACACGCCAATCTGGGTGCAACACATTGCTTTTAAGGTAAAAGATCGGGCCGAACTCCTCGAATTCAAAGAACATCTAGAAGCCCAAGGCGTTGACGTTCTGGGGGTCACAGATCATTCGATATTCCACTCGATCTACTTCTTTGATCCAAATGGCCACCGTGTCGAACTCGCCTGCCCTGACCCAGCTGAAGACGCGCTGCTCTCCAAGTTGGATGCCGTCAAATGGGATATGCTCGAAGAGTGGAGCCGCACTAAAAAGGCCCCAAAACATGCTGAGTGGTTGCACAAGAAAGAGCTGTCAAAAGCCTGAAAAAAGGGGGGGCCGTTAGCTTCCCCAGATCACTTTGACGTAGTTGCGCGTCTCTTTGAAGGGTGGCACGCCACCATATTTTTTCACAGCGCCCGGCCCAGCATTGTAGGCGGCAAGCGCCAGCCGCCAAGAGCCAAACTCTTGATATTGTGTCTTTAAATAGCGTGCGCCGCCTTCTAGGTTTTCATAAGGATCATGCGGATTGACCCGCAGCGCGCGCGCTGTACCAGGCATCAACTGCGCCAGACCCAAAGCGCCTTTGTGGGAGCGTGCATTGGCATTCCAGCCGCTTTCCTGCTGCACCAAGCGCAGGAAAAGGTCCACAGGAACACCGTGCTTTTGCGCAACCGTCTTGGCCATTTTTACATAAGGCCCCTTCTGGCGCCCCTTATAGGGCTTAAACTCCTGAATGCCCCATTTTGTCGGTGCCTCAACTTTTGCGGGCTGCAGCCGAACAGAAGCCGAATACTGCGTTTTGGCGCGCGTATCGAGAATACGGGTCTGGGTTTTAAAATGGGATTTACCTTGCTTGGCACCGAACAGATCAGCCCCCGCCTGCAAAGGCAGCAGCGACGCCATAACAGCCACGCAGAACATCCATTTACGCATATAAACTCTTCCCCAAGATGTTGGCTGCACGATAAGGAATATGTCGCGAATATCCAGCCCCGTTTGCTTTTGCCCCCGAAATTGCAGTTTCCCGCTCATTTATCTCAAGTTTTATGCTTTCATTAACCCCGCCGTGGTGGTGTAAGCTCTGTCAAACACCAGATAGATTCTCAGAAAGGCGCATCATGGCAGGCTCGGTAAACAAGGTCATACTCATCGGTAACTTGGGACGCGACCCGGAAGTGCGTACTTTTCAGAACGGCGGCAAAGTGTGCAACCTGCGCATCGCGACATCCGAGAACTGGAAAGACAAGGCCACAGGCGAACGCCGCGAGAAAACAGAATGGCACTCGGTTTCTATTTTCTCAGAGCCCCTGGCCCGTATTGCTGAGCAATATCTGCGCAAAGGTTCCAAAGTCTATATCGAAGGCAAGCTGCAAACCCGCAAGTGGCAGGACCAGTCAGGCGCAGACCGCTACAGCACAGAGGTTGTTCTGCAAGGCTATGATGGAACGCTGACAATGCTGGATGGTCGCAACGATGGCGGCAATGGCGGCGGCGGTGGCTCGATGGGCGGCGGCAACTACGGCGGCGGTCAGGAAGATCGTTTTGGCGGTCCGTCAGAGCCACAGCAAATGGGCAACAACTCTGATTTTGACGACGAAATCCCTTTCTAAAAGCTACTCGGGCAAAGCCCCGATTAGACGCTGATATTCCTGAGTGGCAAACCGATCGGTCATGCCGCTCAGGTAATCGGACACAATCCGCGCTGTCGCTGTGCGGTCCCCCAATGCATCGTTGAGCGCCTCATGCCACTCCTCTGGCAAAACCTCTGGCGTTGCGAGATAACCTTCAAATAAGCCCTCAACAATCAGAGACGCCCGCGCCCGCATAATCACAACAGTCGGAGCGCGATACATCCGTTCAAACAAAAATGCGCGCACCAGCTTCAAATCAGCCCAAAGCTCTGGCGAGAACTGAACCAAAGGCCGCCCTGCCTGGCGCACATCACGCGCACTCTCAGCCGCAACCTCTGACGCAATCGCTCGGCTTGTTGCAATGACATCTTCCACGAGCACCCCAAAGAAGCGCCGCAGTGCCTCATGTTGGCGCCGCGCGGGCTCAAGCGAAGGATAGCGCGCGTCCACCTCGCCAAAGCAAGCCCCCACAATCGGAAGGTCGAGCAGATCCTCAACCTCAAACAGACCTGCGCGCAGGCCGTCGTGAATATCATGGTGATTATAGGCAATATCATCTGCGAGTGCCGCGACTTGTGCCTCTGCACTCGCATGTGTGTGCAGCTCAAGATCATGCACAGCATTGTAGCCCGCCAAAGCGTAAGGCACGGGCTCAAGAACGGGGCCATTATGCTTTGCGATCCCTTCAAGGCACTCCCAAGTCAGGTTTAGCCCGTCCCACTCTGCATAATGGCGCTCAAGGGATGTCACAATGCGGATCGCCTGAGCATTGTGATCAAACCCGCCAAAAGGCTGCATCAAAGCGTCAAGCGCGTCCTCGCCAGTATGGCCAAAAGGAGTGTGGCCCAAGTCATGCGCCAGTGCGACTGCCTCGGTGAGTTCCGAATTGAGCCCAAGCGCGCCGCAGATCGTGCGCGCCACCTGTGCCACTTCAATAGAATGTGTCAGACGCGTGCGATAATAATCGCCCTCGTGTTCCAGAAAAACCTGCGTCTTGTGTTTCAAACGGCGAAACGCACTGGAATGGATGATCCTGTCTCGATCCCGCTGAAAACAACTGCGAAAAGCACTCTCTCCCTCGGGATAAAGCCGCCCGCGCGTGTCTTGTGGTCGGCTGGCAAAGGAGGCCATCTCAAATTGCATCTCGTCTCATCCTTGCCGCCAGTGATTTCGCCCCATATATATTGCATCAAGCCATTAGGTAAACCCGCTAGCCCGCAAGGATCCGAGCACATGTTCGTCCCCCCCTCCGTCACTCCGAAAGCCTTTGAACAACTCGCCGTTATCGGCGCGAGCAAAGAGGGCAAAGCCCTGCGCGTGGCCGTCGAAGGCGGTGGCTGCTCGGGCTTTCAATATGAGATCAAACTTGACGATCCAGCCGCCGACGACCTCGTGCTTGAAGGGGCCGGCGAAAAAGTGGTGATCGACGAAGTCAGCCAACCCTTTCTGACGGGGGCCAAGATCGACTATGTCGAAGAGCTTATCGGAGCACGCTTTGTCATCGAAAATCCGAATGCGTCAAGCTCTTGTGGCTGTGGCGTTTCTTTCTCGATGTAAAACTTAGCTTAGCGCCAAGAGCTTAGCTCCCTGCGCGGGCAAAATGCGCAAAAAACTGGCCAAACTCTGGATAAGCGGCCTCCGCCGATAAAAGATGAGCATAGGCTTCATGCGCAAGCTGGCCTTCAAGCTCGCGCCGCATTGTGGCCCAATCCTCAACACGGCGGTCTGCGAGGTGATAAAGATGCTCCGAGAGCGCACGCAAAACGCCCCTATGGCCACGGGACTTGCGGAAAAGCATCCGCTCTGGTGATAAATCCTGCACAAAACTATCACGCCCAGTTGCCATAGCGAGCCAGTTACACGTCAGGTATTCATGATAGTCGTCAATCGGGGGGCTTGTTTCAGCAATGACTTGGAACTGCGCAGAGACAGCGTGCACCCAATCTTCCCACATTTCGGGCACGGTCTGGCGCGCCGCACGTAGCGCTAGACAGACCTCTGCCAGCAGATCGGCATTTTCATCAATCAAAGCAAGCGTACCAGCAAACATCAGGCTGCGTACGGCCTCCGCACCGATATCTGGGTCGCGTCGGCCATAGTCGCTCAGATAAAAGACAATATGGGTCAGCTCGTAAGCTGCCTTTTTGTTGGGCAATGAAAATGTTGCGCTGTGAGAGATAAAGCGGCGTAGCCGCGCACTCAAAGCCTCGTCCAATTTCATCTCGCCAATTCCACCACGCGCCAAAAGCCGCGCTGCCTCGGCACGCTGCAAATCACTCAGCTCCGCATCCACGAGCTGCGCCTCATGGGTCCAAGCACAAAGCGCTGGTCCCTTCTCCCCCTCAAAGCCAAGCGCCTCAAGATCAAGCGTGATCGAAAGCAAAAACCGATAGTATTGGGGGAAAAACCTGAGGCGGTTTTCAACATCATGGTAAAATACTTCATATGCACTCAAAGCCTGCGCAGTGAGCCGCTTGCCAGATGTTTCATGAACATTCAGAAATTCGGCGTTTTCCTTAAGCCAGAATACGTCATCCCCAATACGACGATGACGGGCAAAGCACTGCGCGAGCGCACTTTGCTGGCTCCCCTCATCAAGCTGCGGCTTTGCAAAATCAAAGCTAATGACGTCGCCCATTGATCTGCCTCATTTGTCTTTAAGAGTAGGCGGGAGGCGCATGTTCTCCCGCCGAGGAGAGCGTGGGCGCATGGCGCAAAGCCACTCGCCCAAGCACTTTGGTCTCAGTTGTCAGAGCAGCAGATAAAGAGCTCTACAGCTTCCCCAGTCATCGCATCCGAGCCTGACGGGTCTGAGCAGCAAATATAGGCGCCAGTTGCATCGCCCATCAGAGCATCTGAGCCCGCAGGATCCGAACAACAAATATACGTGCCTGTAGCATCGCCTGTCATTGCATCTGTGCCACGTGGCTCAGAGCAGCAGATCGTCATTTCTGTCCCCGCACCATCAAAGATGCTCGCTTCAGTTACGTCAGATTGCAGTGTGGTTGTTTTACGAAGTGCAGACATTTGGTTCCCTCCAGGTTGTCATAGGTTCAGCATTAACTACCTTTGGTTGTTTATCAAGATATTTAAATCTACTTTAGGTTGTTATTAAGACCGCATCATAAATACCTGTTTTTAAGCCATAAATACTTCCAAAAGCCCCACCATAAAGGCTGAACAGACGATTTTTCTTTGCTTCCACAGCTTCAAAACCGCTCCGTATTTTCGCCCACCGTGGCTCTGGCGGCGCGGTGATTCTTCGGCTACACCTAGGCCATCACAAGAGCAGGCAGACCTCATGAAATTCGCGACCTTCAACATCAACGGTGTCAAAGCCCGTATCGACACCCTCCTGACGTGGCTCAAGGACGACGCCCCCGATGTGGCGATCCTCCAAGAGATCAAATCTGTCGATGAGGCTTTCCCCCGTGACGAGATTGAAGCGCTCGGCTATCAGGTCGAAACCCACGGCCAAAAGTCCTTCAACGGTGTCGCGCTGATCTCAAAGCTTCCGCTCGAAGACATCACGCGTGGTCTCCCCGGCGATCCCGAAGATGAACAGGCCCGCTATATCGAAGCGACAGTGATCGGTAAGAAAGCCCTGCGCATCTGTGGCCTCTATTTGCCAAATGGGAACCCTGTTCCAGGCCCAAAATATGACTACAAACTCGCGTGGATGAAGCGCCTCCAAAAGCGCGCCGAAGAGCTGCTCGCGCAAGAAGAGCCCTTTTTCATGGCAGGTGATTACAATGTGATCCCGCAAGACGAGGATGCCGCCAAACCTGAAAGCTGGCGCGAAGACGCGCTCGCCCTGCCCCAGAGCCGCGAAGCCTTTCGCCAGCTGCTCGCCCTTGGCCTCACTGAGGCCTTCCGCGTTCAAACCCAAGGTGGTGGACATTACTCTTTCTGGGATTACCAAGCAGGCGCGTGGCAGCGCAACAACGGCATCCGCATCGACCATTTTCTGCTCAGTCCCGAATGCGCCGACCTCATGGTCAAATGCGAAATTCAAGCCGAACTGCGCGGCCGCGAAAAACCGTCAGACCATGTGCCCGTCTGGCTTGAGCTTGATCTTTAAGTGAGACTCTCACGGTAAAACGCCACAAGCTGCGCCGTCGAGCTGTCAATCTCTGCCTCAGCGCCCTCGAGCAAAGGCTGCAAAGCCATGGCCAACGCCTTACCAAGCTCTACACCAAACTGGTCAAAAGAATTGATCCCGAGGATTGCTCCCTCAACAAAAACACGATGCTCATAAAGCGCAATAATACGTCCTAGCATCAGAGGGGTAAGCTTTTCATAAGCCATCGTCACAGAGGGTCGATTGCCCTCGAAGACGCGTTGTGGCTGGTCATGGTCTCGCCCAAGCATCAGAGCTTGTGACTGTGCGAAGCAATTGGCCACCAAAAGGGCATGATGATGGGCAAGTTCAGCCTCATGGCCCTGCATTGCCACCAAAAACTCCGCAGGTACAATCTGCGTACCTTGATGTAAAAGCTGGTAAAATGCGTGTTGTCCGTTTGTGCCGGGTTCGCCCCAGACAATCGGCCCAGAGCCAAAGGAGAGCGCCTCCCCCGTCTTGCTCACGCGCTTGCCATTACTCTCCATTTCAAGCTGTTGCAAATAGGCAGGCAGCCGTGAAAGCCGTTGGTCATACGGCAGCACAGCGCGGGTTTTATAACCACACACCTGATGGTGCCAAAGCCCGACAAGCGCATGGATTACAGGCAAGTTATCCGTTAGCGGCGCTTGGGCAAAATGCGCGTCCATTTCGGCAGCCCCCGCCAGAAACATGGCAAAATCCTCAGGTCCAATGGCCAGCATCAGGCTCAAGCCAATCGGTCCCCACACCGAATAGCGTCCACCCACCCAGTCTTCAAAGCCAAACACCCGCCCAGCCGGAATGCCAAAGGCGGCCGCTTTATCTTCTGCGCTCGAAATCGCTACAAAATGAGCCGCAGGTTCTGCCACGCTCTTCGCCATCCAGCGCCGCGCTGTCTCCGCGTTCGTCATTGTTTCGATGGTCGTAAACGTCTTTGAGGCCACCAGAACAAGTGTTGTCGCCGCATTCAGCCCCTTTAAAACATCATGAATATGCGCTCCATCAATATTGGAGACAAAATGCAGCCGCGGCCCATCACTATATGGTGCAAGCGCCAGCGAAGCCATCGCAGGCCCAAGATCAGAACCGCCAATCCCGATGTTCACTACATCCGTAAACTCTCCTGCGCGCACCTCGCGGGCAAAATCAGCCATCCGCGCCAGTGTGGCGCGCACCTCGGGCATCACATCGACGCCATCCACCTCAATCACAGCGTCAGGCCCCGCACGCAACGCAGTATGCAAAACAGCACGGCCTTCGGTTGTGTTGATCTTTTCACCCGCAAACATTGCGTCACGTGCAGCTGTAACGTCTGCCGCCTCTGCCAAGTCAATCAGCGCCGCAAAGCTCTCCTCAGTCAGCGCCGTTTTAGAAAAGTCATAGAGCATTCCACACGCGCGGCGGCTCATCCGTTGAGCACGGCTTCTATCCCCCTCAAACAGCTCGGCAATCTTGCCGCGTGCCTTGCCTAACGTAAAGACACGCGCCCATTCTGCCGCAACCTGCGCCGCATTCATGGCGCCCAATGCACAGTCGTGCCCTCAAGTATTGCATTCACCGGTGCCTTTTCAGGCGGCAAGGTCGCCGCTCGTTCCAAAGCCGCGCGCTTATCGGCACCAATAATAACAAGGTGCTTTCTCAAAGCGCCGTTCAGAACATTGGCCGTCAATGTCACACGCGGCTCAGGTTCGCCTTCAGCCTCAATTGGGGTGAGAAGAGCGGTCGTCTGGTCACTGAGCGCTTCACAAAGGCCCTTGGCGCGCGGAAAAAGAGAGGCCGTATGCATATCCGCGCCCATCCCAAGCAACAAAACAGAGATCGGCAGGCAGGGCAAAATAGTGCTTTCCACCTCGGCCAATGTTTCGTCTGGGCGGGCTGCTCCAGTGTAATATGGATGAAAGACAGCCGATGCCGCACGTCCCTGCAACAGCCGCTCACGGATCAGACGCGCGTTGGAACGCACATGCACCTCTGGCCGCCAGCGCTCGTCCGACAACATCACATCAACGCGCGACCAGTCTATATCCGCCGCACAAAGCGCATCAAAAATCGGCCCCGGCGTGCTGCCACCTGGCACAACAAAGCTCGCTCGCTCTTCATGTAGGAGCACATTCTCAAGCTCACCAGCAAGCAGATTAGCCACGCCCATAAAGAGCAGGTCATCATCGGGGTAAGTTTCTAAGATCATTCCTTAATCTCCCTCCAGCGGCGCCCGTCACGGTGCATCAACATCAGCGCATCATCAGGCCCTGCACTATCAGGCTCATAGGGCAGCGGAGCCTCGCGCCGCTCCTCCCAGCCCGCAATAATCGGATCGGTCCAACGCCATGCCGCCTCGACCTCGTCATCGCGCATAAAGAGTGTCTGGTTGCCACGGATCACATCCATAATCAGCCGTTCATACGCGTCAGGGACATCCTCGCCGTCAGGCCCAAGGGCCTCGGCAAAGCTCATGTCCAGTGGCACATCGATCAGCCGCATACCGCCTGGCCCTGGTTCCTTGATCGTCACACCAAGCTCGATGCCCTCATTGGGCTGCAATCGAATGCTCAATATATTGCGGTGACGCCCTGCATCATCTCCAAAGATGTTATGCGGCGTATCCTTGAAAACAACGGCAATCTCGCTCGCGCGGTTCTTAAGTCGCTTCCCTGTCCGAAGATAAAACGGCGTGCCCGCCCATCGCCAGTTTGAGATATGGGCCTTGAGCGCAATAAAGCTCTCGGTTGTGCTGTCCTCATCGCCCACATCGTCAAAATAGCTCGCATGGTCCTCATCCCCGCCATACTGCCCGCGCACGTAATCCTTAGGCCCAACAGGCTCGAGCGCCCGAATGACCTTGAGCTTCTCGTCGCGAACCGCATCAGGCTCAAACCGCGCAGGCGGCTCCATCGCGATCAGGCACAAAAGCTGCATCAAATGGTTTTGCACCATGTCGCGCATCGCGCCCGAGCGGTCATAGTATTCGCCCCGCCCTGCTACCCCGACAGTTTCGGCCACTGTCACTTGAATGTGGTCGATATACTGGCTGTTCCAGAGCGGCTCAAACAACATATTCCCGAACCGGACGGCCATGAGGTTCTGAACGGTCTCTTTGCCAAGATAATGATCAATTCGGTAAATCTGGCTTTCATCAAAATGCCTCGCCAAGGCCGCGTTGAGGGCCTTGGCGCTTGCCAGATCACGGCCAAACGGTTTTTCAACAACGATACGGGTTTCTTCCCCCGCCAGCCCGTATTTGTGCAGGCGCTTGGCGAGATCCTCAAAGAGGCTCGGTCCGACCGAAAAGTAAAACGCACGAGTTGCACCACGCGCGCACAGCGCCTTGAGGGCTTCCCACCCCTCACTGCCGCGTGCATCCAATGTCACATAATCAAGCCGCGCAACAAATGCTTTATAGTCGGAGGCTTTGGCCCCCTTGACGCGTGCAAATTCCTTAAGTGCCTCTAAAACAAACGCCCGAAAGCTTGCTTCGTCATGGTCTGACCGCGCCGCGCCAATCACACGCGCCTGATCAGGCATCTGCCCCGCATGAAAACGGCGAAACAGGCTGGGCAAAATCTTACGGCGCGCAAGATCCCCCGTTGCGCCAAAGATCACCAGATCAAAATCATCAACAGGAATGACGCGCGATACCATAAGATAGCCTTGTGAATACTTCTTGGCTCGGAGGATAACAGGCTTACGCGCGTTCACAATGGCGTGCGCCCCAACATCCGCCCTTTTTTGCGCAGACGCCTTGGGGTAGCCACAGAGAACACAGAAAATACGTTAGGTTTCGCATGGAAGACTTCGCAGCTCAGGCCAATACACAACAAGCCAACTTGGGAAAATTCCAAGACCCCCACGTGACAGCCAAAGGCGAGGCGCGCGCCTCCGTGGCGCTGACCAAGCCGGAGACGCTCTGGTTCAACACAGGTACACTCTGCAACATCACCTGCGCAAATTGCTATATCGAAAGCTCTCCCACCAACGACGCCCTCGTCTACATGACCCGCGCAGAGGTCGAGCCTTATCTTGAAGAAATCAAAACACTTGGCTGGCCGATCACAGAGATCGCCTTCACGGGCGGCGAGCCTTTCATGAACCCCGAGATGATCGGTATGATGGAAGCGGCGCTTGAGGCTGGTTTTGAAGTTCTCGTGCTCACAAACGCCATGCGCCCGATGATGCGCAAATCCGTTCAAGCGGGCCTCCTTAAGCTTGCAGAACAATATCGCAACAAAATGACATTCCGTATCTCGGTTGATCACTGGTCCGCCAAGTTGCATGACGCCGAGCGCGGCAAAGGCGCGTTCAAACGCACGCTTGAAGGTATGATCTGGCTGCGCGATCACGGCTTCAACATGGCGGTCGCTGGCCGCATCGCCTTTCACGAAAACGAAGAAGAGGCCCGCGCAGGCTACGCTGCCCTTTACGGCGAGCACTCCTTCAACATTGACGCCCAAGCTCCTGGTAAAACAGTTCTTTTCCCTGAAATGGACATGAATGTTGAAGTCCCTGAGATCACAACAGAGTGCTGGAGTATCCTGAACAAATCACCCGAAGATGTGATGTGTGCCTCCTCGCGTATGGTGGTGAAACGCAAGGGCGCTGACGTACCCGCGGTGCTCGCTTGCACGCTTCTTGCCTATGCCCCCGAGTTCGAATTGGGAAGCACGCTTGAAGCGGCCAGCGGCCCCGTACAACTCAATCACCCTCATTGCGCCAAGTTCTGCGTGCTGGGTGGAGCCTCCTGTTCGGCCTAGGGCGTGCTCACAATCCCGCCACCCACAGCCGCGCGCACACCCGTTGTGCTCTGGCAAGACGTGGGCAGCCCACGCGCCACGCGCACCGCAAGATACCCAAAAGCCTGCGCTTCCAGCATGTCGCCGTTAAGCCCCGTCTCGTCAATATTGCGAACAGGGCAATCCAGCGCTGCCGCGAGCATTTCCATCATTATGGGGTTCAGGCGCCCGCCGCCCGTCACCAAAACCTCAGAGGGCGCTTCGGGCGCATGGTCCATCGCCTGCAAAACAGACGCTGCAGCCATACCTGTCAGGGTCGCCGCCGCGTCGGCGTCCGACAATTCCAACACGAGTTCGCGCATCTCGGCAAAAGCGTCACGATCAAGCGACTTTGGCGGCATGCGATAAAAATACGGATCGGCAAGAAACAGCTCGAGAGCTCCCGTCTCGACAGTTCCCTTGCGCGCCAGTGCCCCACCTTCGTCATAAGGCGTGCCAAGCCGCTCATTGCACAAATCATTGATAGGCGCATTTGCGGGCCCTGTGTCAAAAGCAAGCACAGCCCCCTCTGCCTCAGGCTTTTCAATGCGCGGATCGACAAAAGTGATGTTGCCCACGCCGCCAAGATTGAGAAACGCGACAGGTGCCTCATACCCTAAATACCGCGCACAAGCGTGATGGAAAAATGGCGCGAGCGGCGCGCCCTCCCCGCCCAATTCAACGTCCGAGGAGCGAAAATCCCAAACAACCGTCTTCCCCAAAGCCTCCGCCAGCGCCGCACCATCGCCCATCTGGTGCGTGCCCCGCCCACGCGGCTCATGCGCCAGCGTCTGTCCGTGAAAGCCGACAAGCTCAGCGTCCGTACCGCTCAAAGCCTCCGAATGTGCTCGCTGCACAATCTCAAACGCCGCCTCTAGCCCCGCATCTTCATGCCATTTGCCCAACGCCTCGCGCAAAACACGATGCTCTTCAGGGCTGTAGCTCCGATATCCCGTCGCACCAAAGCCAAAGATCTCCTGACCGTCCGTTATGACTTCAGCCACATCAACCCCGTCCAGAGACGTGCCGCTCATAGCGCCAATCGCGCGCAAACCTGTGCCCGCCTGAATGCCCTTAATCATGGTCTTTTCCTTCGCCCATGAGCGCTCTATACAAGCGCCAAAGCAGCCAAGGAATATCAAAATGACCTATCACCCAAAATCGGAATTCATGCGTGTCATGATGGAGCGCGGCTTTCTGGCCGATTGCACCGATTATCAGGGCCTTGATGAGGCCATGGTTGCGGGTATTGTCCCAGCCTATATCGGCTTTGATGCCACGGCCAAGTCGCTGCATGTGGGTTCGCTGATCCAGATCATGATGTTGCGCTGGCTGCAAAAAACAGGCCATAAGCCAATAACGTTGATGGGCGGCGGAACCACAAAGGTGGGCGATCCATCCTTTCGCGCCGACGAGCGCCCGCTCCTGACCGATGCACAAATCAACGACAACATCGACGGAATCAAACAGGTCTTCGCCAAATACGTCGACTACAACGAGAGCGACACTGGCGCGCTCATGCTCAACAATGCCGAGTGGCTGGATGGCCTGAATTACCTTGAGTTTCTGCGCGACATCGGTCGCCACTTCTCGGTGAACCGTATGCTCGCCTTTGAAAGCGTCAAGAGCCGCATCGACCGCGAGCAGAGCCTGAGCTTTCTCGAATTCAACTACATGATCTTGCAAGCCTATGACTTTCTTGAACTAAATCGCCGTTACGGCTGTGCTCTTCAGATGGGTGGTTCCGATCAATGGGGCAATATCGTTAACGGGATCGACCTCACGCGCCGCGTGATCGGGACCGAAATATATGGCCTGACATCGCCCCTTCTGACCACATCTGATGGCAAAAAGATGGGCAAATCCGCTGATGGCGCGGTCTGGCTCAACGCCGACATGCGCAGCCCCTATGAGTTCTGGCAGTTCTGGCGCAACACGACAGATGCCGATGTCGCCCGCTTCCTTAAACTCTACACAGAGCTGCCCATCGCCGAATGCGAGCGCCTCGGCGCACTGGAAGGCTCCGCGATCAACGATGCCAAGATCGTCCTCGCAAATGAAGTGACAACGCTCTGCCACGGACGCGCTGCGGCTGAGGCTGCCGAGGCTACAGCCCGCGAAGTCTTTGAGCGCGGCGGTGTCGGCGAAGAGCTCACCACTGTGGCGCTGCCCGCCGCTGATGTTCAAGACGGCATCTCTGCCGCACAACTCTTTGTGCGCGCGGGCCTTGTTGGGTCTGGCAAAGAGGCAAAGCGGCTTATTTCCGAGGGCGGTGCACGTGTCAACGACGAAGCAGTGACAGAGGCAGGCCAAATGTTCTCAGCGGAAGACATTGCCGCGACGCTCAAGCTCACAGCCGGCAAAAAGCGCCACGCACTGGTCAAGCTCGAGGGCTAAGCCCTTCCTCTTTCCTGAAATATCTCGGGGGGAGACTTCAAATGTCTTAAGACGTTTGAAGTTGGGGGGCAGAGCCCCCCACGGGTCGGCGCAAGCCGAAATCCCTGATTTTATGACGAAAGCGGACGGATCTTGAACTTGGTGATCCGATTGTCCGCACGTTCCTGAACCGTAAAGCGGAAGCCGTGAAAGGCAAAGACCTGCCCCACTTCAGGGATCATCTGAGCCTCATGGATCACAAGCCCCGCGACAGTGTTGGCGTCCTCATCCGGCAGAGACCAGTCCGTCGCGCGGTTGAAGTCGCGAATGGTCATCGCACCGTCCACATAAAACACCCCGTCCTCGCCCTTGGTCACCGAGTGTTCGGCGGCGGGGTCATGCTCATCGGTGATCTCGCCCACAATCTCTTCCAAGATGTCTTCTAGCGTGATCAATCCCTGCAGGACCCCGTACTCATCCACCACCAGTGCAAAATGCGTACGGCGGCGCAAGAACTGGCGCATTTGTTCATCGAGAGTTGTCGTTTCAGGTACAAAGTACGGCTCCATAGCCACTTCAGCGATATCAAACCCGTTAAACGCCGCCTCAACGGTTCCTGCAGCCACCATGTGCTTATGCATGGAGCGCAAGAGGTCTTTGGCGTGGATCACACCAATGATATTGTCTTGCTCGCCGCGATAAACGGGCAAGCGTGTGTGATTGCTGCTCAAACAACGATCCAAAATTTCCTGCGGCTCAAGGTCAGCATCGATCATCTCGATCCCGGAACGATGAAGCATGATCTCCTCCACGGCCCTCTCTGCCAAATCAAGCGCACCCAGAATACGGTCACGGTCTTCCTTCTCAACGATCCCTTCGGAATGCCCAAGCGAAAGCGCCCCTGCAATTTCTTCCCGCACAGCAAGAATATGGCTATCAGGGTCGGCCTGAATCCCGAAGAGACGCAGCAAAAGCCTTACGAACCAACGCACAGCACTCACAACAGGCGAGAATACCAAAACAACGATCCGAATAGGCGCCGACACGAGACCCGCAGCACGCTCTGCATTGGTGATCGCGTAGGTCTTGGGCAGCACTTCGGCAAACACCAAAACAAGCATCGTCATGACCAAAGTCGCCATTGCCACGCCACTTTCGCCAAAAATGGCGGTAAAAAGCGAGGTCGCCAGCGAGGCTGCGAGAATATTCACAAGGTTGTTGCCCAAAAGAACAGAGCCGATCAGCCGCTCGTTGTCCTCGGTGATCTCAAGTGCGCGCTTGGCGCCTGAGTTGCCCTTATCGGCTTGATTTCGCAGCTTGCCCCGCGAGGCCGCCGTCAAAGCGGTTTCGCTTCCTGAAAAAAAGCCAGACAAAACCAGCAAAAAGGCAATCGCCCCAGCCGTTATCCAATACGCCCCATCAGATGAGGCCACAGTCGGATCCATTGATCCCTCCACATAAAGTCCATTGCTTATGAAGCCTTTGCAGGCAGAAATTCAAGAGCCAAGGCACGCTTTGCGGCCCAGTTGCGGCCCGTTCGCGTCAGTCTTTGGCCATCGGGTGATGATTGAGCACCAGATCTGCGAGCCGCTTTTCTAAAACATGGGTATAAATTTCGGTCGTCGCCACATCCGCATGGCCCAGAAGCGTCTGGATCGCTCGTAAATCCGCGCCATTGGCTAACAAATGTGTCGCAAACGCGTGGCGCAGCTTGTGCGGGCTCACTTTCGCAGGGCTTATCCCAGCCACCACAGCAATTTCCTTGATCAAAAGATAAAAGCGATGCCGCGTCATATGCCCCGCCTTGCTTTGGGTCGGAAAAAGAAACCGCGAGACAGCCTGCCCCTTAGCGCGCGCACCCTCTTCGGCTGCATCGCGCCGCACAAGCCACTCCTGCAACAAAGCGCGCGCGTCGGGCGAAAGCGGCACAATCCGCTCCTTGCCGCCTTTGCCCATAATCAGCAAATACTTTGGATCGCCCCGCGCCGCTGCTACAGGCAAGCTAACAAGCTCAGTGACGCGCATTCCCGTGGCATAGAGCAGCTCCATCAAACATCGGTTGCGCAGCCGCTCATGCGCGCCGCGTCCAACTGCCCCCGCACTCTCCAACAGACGGCCGACCTCATCCTCAGATAGCACCTGCGGCAAAGCCTTGCTGCGCCCTGGCCCGCTGATCTCAAGAGCGGGGTTATCCTCACGAATGCGCTCTTCATAGGCAAAACGGTAATACTGTTTGATCGCCGAGAGCCTGCGCGCGCGAGTCGACTTGGCCAGCCCCTCGGCATCACAGGCAATCAAATAGGCTTCGATATCGGGCTTCCCAAGGCGCTCAGGCGCATGCCCGTTGTGGCCACACCAGCCCAAAAAGCTGTTCAAATCCCGTGCATAAGCCTCAAGCGTATTCTTGGCCGCGCCCGCTTCTGCGGCTTTTGTCTCCAAGAACATACCCAGCCAGTCACGCATCTCAAAACTGCCGCTTCATCAGCATCATCTGCAAGCTCGCGCGCCGCACAACGTCTTCCAGCCCCATTTGGCGCAAGCCCGCGATTCCACTCTTGAGCGCACTCAAATCTCCGCCAAGCCCAGACGTCATCTGCTTGGAAGCGAATAAAATAGCCTCACCCAACTTGCCTTCATCCAAAAGAGCGCGCAGCGCAGCACTCGCCTCCGCTGTTGAAAACCCCTCTTCTATCGCAACGGCCAGCGGATCAGAAAGAGCGGCAGCGCCCTCTGGCGCACCAACGGCCAGACTGGCCAAAAACATACTCTGCATATCTGCTGCCGGGCGCGCAGCTTCATAATCAGCGCTCAACAATGTCAGATGAAAGCGCAAAAGCTCGCCCTCCGGTGTCAGTGTCGCTCCAACAAGTTCGGGCACATAAATCTCAGCCAAAAGTGGCGTCAGCCCGTACGCGCCTAGCTCGTCCTGTACGGCAACTAATGCCGCGCTCAAAACATCTGGCGTGCCGTCTTCTAGAGCCGCTTCCAGACGCTGAACTGCGCGCGCCCGTTCCCAGACACCACCTGAAGCAGATGGCTTGCGCTCGGTATAAAGCCCAAGCAGCACATTCGCTGACAACGCGCCATTGCGTACCAGCCGTTCTGCCGCCTCAAGCTGTGCCTTCCAGCCCGCAAGCTCCCGCAAATCCGTCACCGCAAACGCAACAGGCAGGCTGGCCGTCGGCAATGCATTGCCCACTGCCTCATAGAGCCTAAACTCAAGAGGGCTAATATCACGCGGCGGCGCCAAACTCGGCGCATCTTCCGCATATTCAGGATCTAAAAACGCCAGCAAAAGCCGCCGTTCTGTGTTGCTGAGCAAACCTAAGGCATCCGCAGTATCAAACAAAAACGCAGCACCCTCCCAGTCTTCTCCCCGCAGCGCACAGAATATCTGCGCCGCATAGTCACTGGAGAGTCCACGTTTGGCATTGAGCAAGGTACATGCCTTATCTTCAAGCCCCGCCAGAAGCGTCAGGTCAAACCAAAGCGCAAAATGCTCAGGACTGGCCAGTGGCAACCCCTCAACAAGCGCCTCTGCGGGCTCGATGGCCCCAAAAGCGCGCAGCGTATCCGCCCGTGTCGTCAAAAACGCTTCGGCGCTTGCCCCCTTTGGCGGCACAGATTCCGCAAGCAACAAAGTATAAAGCAGCCGCTGCAACGCCGTTATGCTTCTAAAATCAGCTGTCGCAATCGCACGAGTAAGGTCTGCCGCGTCACTGCGCGCCCAAAGTGACTCTGGCAAACCCGTCACCGCACTGCCCAAAAGCCCCACAGCCACAATGTCGCCTGCCTCGCCAATCGATTTCACACTGACATCAGGCGCGCTCGCACTCGCACTCACAGGTGGCTCGGTGACATTTTCAGGCGCAATTCTCACGGGGGTGGTTTCTGTCAGCCACTCAATCGCAGACAGAGGCGCCTCCGCTTTGAGCGGCAATGCGCCCAAGAACAGGCAGAAAGCCAGCTTAATTCGCATCCAGCTCCACCGGAATGCGAATCTCTTCAGAGGTTGGAGCAAAATCCGCATCAAAAATCGGCCCAAGATAGGCATAGACCAAGAGCGCAACAAACCCCAGAATGATCAAATAAAACAACCATTTGAGAAGTTTACCCATATGCTCTCCGCCCTCGCTTTATCGCGTTTGCTCCACTTTATATCTGGCATTTCGGCAAAGATCACGCCATTCAGGCAGACAATAAAACAAAACTGCAAACAATGGCCGACGAGCGGCCGCTGAAAGCTGGAGGCCAATGCGCCACACCTTGAACAAAACCATCGTTCTTGTCGGAATGATGGGCGCTGGAAAAACAGCTGTTGGCCGCGCGCTAGCAGCCAAAATCGGGGCTCCTTTTCTGGATTCCGACGCCGAAATCGTTCAAGCTGCCAACATGAGCATCCCCGAAATTTTCTCTCGCGATGGGGAGCCATTTTTTCGGGCGCGCGAAACCGAAGTGATCCGTCGTCTGCTCAACGCTGACGAAAAATCGATCCTCTCTACAGGCGGTGGCGCATTTCTTGCCGAAGAAAACCGCAGCCTTATCTCCGATCTGGGCGTCTCGGTCTTTTTGGAAGCCGATCTTGATCTTCTCTGGAGCCGTGTGGGCCACAAAGATACGCGCCCGCTCCTGCGCACGCCCAACCCACGTGCAACTTTGGCCGAGATATTTGAAGTCCGCGCGCCCGTCTACGCCCGCGCAGACATCAAGGTCACCGCTCAACCAGAGTATTCGATCGCCCAAATGGCAGATAAAGTGCTGGCCGCGCTTCACCAGCGCCAAGATGTGATGGAGAGCCAAGATGATTGAAACAGTCCCCGTCTCGCTCGGCACGCGCAGCTATGACGTTAAGCTCGCCGCAGGACTTCTGTCCGAGGCAGGCGCCCATATTGCACCGCTTCTCAAGCGGCCCAAAGTAGCCATTGTAAGTGACGCCCATGTTGCCAGCCTTCACCTAGATACGCTCACCAAGTCATTGGACGCTCAAGGAATTTCTCATTCAAACCTCTCATTGCCCCAGGGCGAAAGCACAAAGAGCTGGGCACACCTACAAGACGTCGTCCACTGGCTCCTCTCAGAGCAGATCGAACGCGCTGATGTGGTCATAGCCTTCGGCGGCGGTGTGATCGGCGATCTCGTCGGCTTTGCCGCGTCAATCCTGCGCCGTGGCGTGCGGTTTGTACAAATCCCGACTTCGCTCTTGGCGCAGGTCGACAGCTCGGTGGGCGGCAAAACAGGCATCAACGCCCCCCACGGAAAAAATCTCATCGGGGCCTTCCACCAGCCCTCACTCGTGCTCGCCGACATCTCGGTGCTCGGCACACTTACAGAGCGAGACTTCCTCGCAGGCTACGGCGAAGTCGCCAAATACGGCCTCCTCGGAGATGCCGCTTTCTTTGACTGGCTCGAAGCAAATGGCCCCGCCCTTGCCGCAGGGGATGAAGCACTGCGCCTTGCGGCGGTCAAACACTCGGTCGCCATGAAAGCTGGCATCGTCTCACGCGACGAAACAGAACAAGGTGAGCGCGCCCTGCTCAATCTCGGCCATACGTTCTGCCATGCCCTAGAAGCCGCCACAGGCTATTCGGATCGGCTGCTGCACGGAGAAGGTGTCGCGATCGGCTGTGCGCTCGCCTTTGAAACATCGGCGCGTCTAGGTCTCTGCTCCCAAGAAGCACCCAGCCGCGTCCGCGCGCACTTAAAAGACATGAAGATGAAGGTTGATATTTCTGATATTGAAGGACAACTTCCCGATTCAGACGGCCTGATCGCGCTCATGATGCAAGACAAGAAAGTCAGCGCAGGAACGCTCAACTTCATCATGGCTCGCGACATCGGTGAGGCGTTTGTAACCTCAGATGTCCCCAAAGAAGTGCTCACGGCTGTGCTCACCGACGCACTCCAATCGCGCGCTTAAGCCGCCCCTGATTTCCTCTTTCTAAAAATATCCTGGGGTAAGTTTCAAAAGTCTCTTCACTCTTGAAACCAAGAGGCAAACCCCCTGCGGTTCCGATGGCACGACGCGCCATCGGAAGCTTCTTTTCGTCATGCCCGCAAGCGCGCACCAGTCGGATCAAATGGCGCCTCATGCAAAATACGTGCTTTATGCGGCTGGCCCAGCACCATCACCTCTATAGCATCCCCCGCTTTCGCGCCGCCTTTGACGAAGCCAAGTGCAAGGCTCATGCCAACAGTATATCCATAGGCCCCCGAGCTGACACGCCCCACAGGCACACCGTCCTTGAAGATCGGTTCGCCGCCTGTCGCGTCGGCGTTAGAAGCGCTCACATCGGCCTCATCAAGCGCAATGATCACAAGCTCCTCGCGCGGCGCTTTGAGCATGGCCTCAGCCACGGCCTCTTTGTGCAAGAAGTCTTTCTCAAGCTTGCAGAGCCGCTCAAGCCCGACTTCCTGTGGCCAGTATTCGGGGCTGTATTCACGGCTCCACGATCCATAGCCTTTCTCAACGCGCAAGCTCATCAAAGCACGGCTGCCGACAGGCCCTGCGCCAAGCTCTTTGCCCGCGTCCAGTAGCGCCTCCCAAAGACGCAGCTGGTCTTCGGATTTGCAATGCAGTTCCCAGCCGAGATCGCCCGTAAAGCTCACGCGCAACGCCAGACATTCAACGCCTGCAATCTCGATCCGTTTGGAGCGCATAAATTTGAAGTCATCGGTTTCAAAGCTCGCATTCGAGAGCTTCTGTAAAAGAGCACGGCTTTTCGGGCCCGCGACGTTAAACCCGCACATCGCCTCGGTCATACTCTCAAATGTTGTGCCCGCAGGCAGCTCAACCATATCATAGAACCGCTTCTGATAGCGTTCCGCCATACCTGAGCTCACAATCCAGTATTCATCCTCCGCCAGCTTCGTCACAGTCGCATCCCCCGCGATACCACCCCGCACACCAATCAGCGGTGTGAGGCAGGAGCGCCCCACTTCGCTTGGCATTTTGTTGGCAAAAACAGCATTGAGCCAGTCTTCAGCGCCTGCGCCCTGCACGCGGTATTTAGCAAAGTTACTGATGTCGATGATGCCTGCATGCTCGCGCAGCATCTTACATTCTTCACCCACTGGCCCCCACCAGTTCTGGCGCGTGAATCCGTCTGTGTCTTCAGTGCCCTCAACACCCGAATACCAGAGCGGATGCTCCCAGCCGTAGTTCAGACCAAACACAGCGCCGATGGCTTTCTGATGCCCATAAGCAGGCCGCGTGCGGACAGGCCGCCCCGCTGCGCGTTCCTCATTCGGGAAATGGATTTTGAAGCGGTGCGCATAGACGTCCTGCACCTTGGCCTTGGTGAATTTCTTATCCGCCCAGTCGCCAAACCGCGCCATATCCCAAGCGAACATATCATATTCCATCTCGCCCGTGGTGAGCCACTGCGCCACCATAAGCCCCATGCCCGCCGACTGGCTAAAGCCCGGAATAATCCCGTTGCAACAAAAGTATCCCTTGAGCTCAGGCACAGGCCCAAGGATCACGTTGCTGTCTGGCGACCAGATCATTGGCCCGTTGATCACGCGCTTGATCCCAGCTGTGCCCGCCACAGGGACACGGTCAATCGCGCGCATGATATTTTCTTCAATGCGGTCAAGATCATCAGCAAAGAGATCATGGGCAAAGTCCAAGGGCGTCCCGTTCTCAGCCCAAAAGCGCATGTCTTTCTCATAAGCACCAATCAAAAGGCCTTTGCCTTCCTGACGCATGTAATACTCGCCGTCACGGTCAGCCACAGAGGGAAGACGGCGGTCGATTGCAGCAATCTCGGGGATGCTCTCTGTCACAAAATACTGGTGCTCTGTAGGTTGCAGCGGCAGCTCAATACCCGCCATCGCGGCCACTTCACGGCCCCAAAGCCCGGCCGCATTGATCACCCATGGCGTTTTTATGTCGCCTTTTGGTGTGCGCACAATCCAGCTTCCGTCTGGCTGTGCCTCGGTCGCCGTCACGGGCGTGAACCGGTGAATTTCCGCACCCTTCTGGCGCGCCCCAGCCGCATAAGCATTGGTCACGCCTGAAGGGTCCACGTTGCCGCCTGAGGGCTCCCACATGATACACTTGATACCGTCAAAGTTCACCAGCGGGTGCAGCTCCTCGGCGCGCTCGCGGCTAATCTCACTGAAATCCATTCCATAGAGCTTTGCCTTAGCTTCCTGAAGCTTGAGCTGGTGCACCCGCTCCTGCGTTTGCGCAAGATAAAGCGACCCGGGTTGAAACACACCACAGCTCTGGCCCGTTTCTTCCTCAAGGCTGTTGTAGAGGTTCATAGTGTAATGCTGAAGGCGGCTGATGTTGGCGCTGTCGTGCAAGCCATGAATGCCCGCTGCCGCATGCCAAGTGCTGCCTGAGGTTAACTCGTCACGCTCAAGGAGCACAACATCTGTCCATCCCAGCTTAGTGAGGTGATAAAGAATGGAGCAGCCAATCAGCCCCCCCCCGATAACAACAGCTTGAGCCTCGGTGCGCATAGAATTTTGCCTTTGCATTGCGTTCACATGCGCACCACCCTGACGCAGAACAGCGCGATTCTTTTGCCAATCCCCGACACTTCCCGTCGCTGTGAGGCAAACCGCGAGAAAAGTCGTTCGCGACACATTCTGTCGCACAAAGCAAAGAGAGGGCCGCCAGGACATGGGTAGCTCTGCCAAAAGAATGAGGAGCCTGCCATGAAAATAACCACCCGCGTAGCTGTCATCGGTGGAGGCGTTGTCGGCGCCTCTGTGCTCTATCATCTGACAAAACTCGGCTGGTCCGATGTCATGCTCCTTGAGCGCTCCGAGCTGACTTCGGGCAGCACATGGCACGCAGCTGGTGGCTTTCACACGCTCAATGGCGACACGAATATGGCCGCTCTACAGGGCTACACCATCCGCCTCTACAAAGAGCTCGAAGAGCTTACAGGCCTTTCCTGTGGTCTGCACCATGTCGGCGGCGTGACCCTGGCCGACAATCAGGACCGCTTCGACATGCTTGTTGCCGAGCGCGCCAAGCACCGCTTCATGGGGCTGGAAACAGAGATCGTCGGCCCCGACGAAATCAAGAAAATCGCTCCCGTCACCAATGTCGAAGGCATCATTGGCGGGCTTTACGATCCGCTTGATGGGCACCTTGATCCCTCAGGTACAACCCACGCCTATGCCAAAGCCGCCCGCATGGGTGGGGCCACCATCGAAACACACACGATGGTCAAAGAAACCAACCAGCGCCCTGATGGCACATGGGATGTGGTCACAGACAAAGGCACGATCCACGCCGAACATGTGGTCAACGCAGGCGGCCTCTGGGCGCGCGAAGTCGGCGCGCTGGCAGGGGTCTACTTCCCGCTCCACCCAATGGAACACCAGTATATCGTCACAGACGAGGTGCCCTTGATCCGCGATATGATGGCCGATGGTATCGAGCACCCTCACGTGATGGACCCCGCAGGCGAAAGTTATCTGCGCCAAGAAGGCCGCGGCCTCTGCATCGGCTTTTACGAACAGCCCTGCCGCCCTTGGGCGGTTGACGGTACCAGCTACAACTTTGGCCAAGAGCTTCTTGCTGATGACTTTGACAAGATCGAAGACAGCATCAACTTCGCCTACAAGCGCTTCCCCGATCTGGAAAAAGCCGGCGTTAAGTCCGTGATCCACGGCCCGTTCACGTTTGCCCCTGATGGGAACCCGCTCGTCGGCCCCGTCCCCGGTATGCGCAACTATTGGTCTGCCTGCGGCGTCATGGCCGGCTTTTCTCAGGGCGGCGGCGTCGGCCTCATGCTCGCGCAGTGGATGGTTGAGGGCGAATGCGAACGCGACACCATGGCAATGGATGTCGCTCGCTTTGGGGACTGGATCACACCGGGCTACACCCTGCCCAAAGTCATCGAGAACTACCAAAAGCGCTTTTCCGTCAGCTATCCGAACGAAGAGCTCCCCGCCGCGCGCCCCTTCCGCCAAACGCCTATGTATGACGTCTTTGACGAAATGGGCGCAGTCTGGGGCCAGCAGTTTGGCCTCGAAGTGGTCAATTACTTCGCCCAAGGCGATGAGCCGCGCTTTGAGACGCCAAGCTTCCGCCGGTCCAACGCCTTTGAGGCCACCGCGCGCGAAGTCAAAGCGGTGCGCGAAGCCGTTGGTATCAATGAAACGCATAACTTTGGCAAATACCTTGTGACAGGGCCAAATGCCCGCGCATGGCTTGACCGCGTTATGGCAGGCCGTGTCCCACAAATCGGCCGCCTCTCGCTCACGCCCATGCTCAGCCACAAAGGCCGCCTGATCGGAGATTTCACCATTTCCTGCCTTGGCGAGGAAGCCTTCCAGCTCACGGCAAGCTATGGCAGCCAAGCCTACCACATGCGCTGGTTTGAACAGAACGAGATGGAAGGCGTCACAGTTGAAAACGTCTCAGACAAGCTCACGGGCTTCCAGATCGCAGGGCCAAAAGCGCGCGAGGTGCTCGCCGCCTGCACACGCTCTGATGTGTCGACCATGAAGTTCATGGATGTGCGCCACATGACAGTCGGCATGGTCGATTGTGTGGTCCAGCGCGTGAGCTACACGGGCGATCTGGGTTATGAAATCTACTGTGACCCGATGGCCCAACGCGCGCTCTGGCGCAAGCTTTGGGAGGCAGGCCAAGATCACGGCATGTTGCCCTTCGGGATGCGCGCAATGATGTCGCTACGCCTTGATAAGTTCTTCGGCTCATGGCTCAGCGAGTTCTCTCCCGACTATACCGCCGCCGAAACAGGGCTGGACCGCTTCATCAGCTTCAAGAAAAACGCCGATTTTATTGGCCGAGCAGCCGCCGAAGCCGAGCGGGAGGCTGGCCCCGCGCGCAAGCTTTGCGCCTTCGAAGTTGACGCCGACGATGCCGATGTCAACGCCTATGAGCCGATCTGGCTGGGCGGCGAGGTTGTCGGCTTTTGCACATCAGGTGGCTATTCTCACCATGCCGGCAAGTCGATTGCGCAGGGTTTTGTGCCCCTTGATCAAGCTCATGACGGTCTGGAAGTCGAAATCGAGATCTTGGGCAAGATGTGCAAAGCCCGCCTTATCACCACAGCACTCTTTGACGCTGACGGCGCTAGGATGCGCGGCTGATGATACGCCGCGCGGTCCTTATCCCCGCGGCTGGCGCCTCCTCTCGCATGAGGGGGCGCGACAAACTCTTGGAAGACGTAAACGGCATTCCTTGCCTTTCTCATATGGCAAAAGCGGCCCTCAAAAGCGCAGATCAAGTTATCGTCACCCTGCCCAACGCTGATCATCCGCGCGTCAAATCTCTCGCGGGGCTGCATGTTGATATCATGTTTGTCCCAGAACACGCGGCAGGCATGTCCGCCTCCCTGCGCGTGGCTGCAACAGCCGTCGATGCGGATGCACTTATGGTCTTGCCTGCTGACATGCCAGATCTCGCCGCGCATTTACCCGAGATGTGGCAAGCGTTTCGCGGTCTGCGCGCAGGCGAAATCCTGCGCGCCACCACATCACAGGGGGAAGCAGGCCACCCAGTGATCTTCCCGTCAAATATTTTAGCAGAATTTCAAAGCCTTACAGGCGACACTGGCGCTGCGCCTATTCTGCAGCAATATGCGTCTCTGGTGCGGCTATATGCTCTGCCACACTCAGTCGCACGCCATGATCTGAACACGCCCGAAGACTGGGAGGCATGGCGGCAAAAATCCAGTGAGGAAGAATGATCTCTTCAATGCCCTGAAATACAATGGTGTCTATCCCGTCACTGATAGACCCCGCGCCAACGCCCGTAAATTCAAGCGCCACAGGCACAGCTAGTTCTGATAAGTCTACAGCCCGCACATTCGCACGCGCTGCTCCGCCCAAGAGGTAGTCTGCCCCAAGCCCACCGCGCACATAACTGGGACGAAAAACGTCCAGCTCTGCAATGTCCTGCTGTAGAGAACCATCGCCATAGGCCAGATAGAAGTTTTCGAAATATCCGCTCATCTCTAGGCTGCGTCCCTCTGCTCACTGCGTCGCGGTCACGGTAGCGCCCGCTTGCGGCGCGATTGCGGCAAGACTGCGGAATTGGTTACAAAATTTAGGCAAATTTCGCCTTATTGGTTAATCCAAGGCAAAGCTCCCGATAGGCCACAGACAGCACATAAAAACAGGGAGGGCGCACAAAGCACGCCCTCCCCAGCACCCCGATCGTCTGGGGCGCAGCTGCATATTCCAAAATGTTAAAAAAGTGCCGCGCGCCCTGTCAGGCAAAGCGCGCGGCGATACTCGTTACCGAACCAGCAGTTTGGCTTCGTGCTTCTTCAGAGCGCGGCGGGCGGCGGTGTAGTCTTTGATACCCTCTTCTGTCTTCAGCTCTGGGAAGAGCTGGAAGATTTCGTCGCGTTGCTCTGTGCCCAACCCGTCGATCACCGACTGACCAGGTTGGAAGCTCTCGGTCCATGCCCCGTTGCTCAGAACAACCTCGTGGTTGTCGAACATAAAGTGCACATAGGTGACACCCAGCGTCCCCACTTCATCGACCCCTTTGAGCTCGGTGAGGTGCTTGGCAGCTGCGAGCACTTCTGTCTCCTCAAAGTAAAGCGAGGTGCGCTCGTTATTGATCAAGATCCGGTGCTGCGGGCTGACAAGAATGTCATGCTCTGGCAGGTTGTTACCAAGAGCGCCCTTCTGGATGAGGATCGGGCGCAGGTTGGGCGAGCGAGCAAGCTCATGCCCCGAAAGCGTCTTCTGTCCCATCCAACGGATTTCCTGAATGCCGTTGTCCCGCGTGATGATCTTGTCACCGACCTTGAGGTCTTCCACAAGGCGCTCGCCCCGCGGTGTCGCGATCGCTGTGCCGGGCGTAAAGCAAGGCACGACGTTCTCGATTTCTTCAAAGGCCATCGTTGAGGTTACGTTGCCGTCCGCATCGCGGAATTCGACAATCCCATCTTCACGATCATCCGAGGTGTAGATGATATTCAAGCTTCCGCCTGGATTGTTCGCCTCGGCCGCACCGGTCAGATCCAATGTGTCAAAGTCATTCGGAACAAACTCCGGGTTCTCCGCACTGATAGGCAAAGCAGGGTCAAAGTCGGGGTTTGGCCGCTCACCAGCAGGGCCATCGCCGCCATCTACAACATCACCGCCTGTGATTGCGCCGAAGTAATCCTGACCATCACCGCCCAAGAGCGTATCGGCACCAAGACCCCCAAGGATGCTGTCATCACCAGCGCCACCGTCTACAACATCATCGCCTTCGCCAGCGTCGATCGTGTCATTGCCAGCACCGCCGTCAACCAGGTCGTTGTCGATGCCCGCGTCGATCAGATCATCGCCAAGTCCGCCAAAGATTGTATCAGCGTCGTCGCCCGTAAGGATCGTATCGTTGCCAGCGCCCCCAATGACCGAGTCACAGTCGTCAAGCGGGTTCGGATCCGTCGCATCAAGGATTGGGCTCGGACCTGAGGTGTCGATGAAGTCGTTTCCGGCTCCCGCATCCACCACGTCACATCCGTCACCGCCAATGATGCTGTCGTCGCCGTCGCCGCCGTCAACCGTATCATCACCAGCCCCCGCAACAACCGTATCGTTGCCTTGGCCTGCAATGACGCTGTCGTTGCCGTCGCCTGCGTCCACAAGGTCATCGTCGATGCCCGTGTCGATTGTGTCATCCCCTGCGCCGCCGATGACGGTGTCGTCGTCGTCGCCTGTGGTGATCACATCATCGCCAGCGCCCGCATCAACAGAGTCACGGTCGTTGTCTGGGAATGGATCGGCTTCATCGATCAGCGGCAGGAAGCTGCCTGATGTGTCAATCGTATCGTTGCCTTGACCACCCAAAACAGTGTCCGAACCGTCGCCTGTCGTCACAAGGTCATCATCAATGCCCGCGTCAACCACATCATTGCCCGCGCCCGAAACGATCGTGTCATCGTCGTCGCCCGTGGTGATGGTGTCGTCGCCGTTCCCACCAATAATGCTGTCGCGGTCATCTTCTGGGTCCGTGTCCACATCGTCAGTCAGGTTATCGCCACCCGAGCTGTCGATCACATCGTTGCCGTCGCCGCCATCAATCGTGTCAGAACCGTCCCCACCAATGACAGAGTCGTCATCAATGCCTGCGTCAACCAGATCATTGCCAGCGCCCGCATCAATCGTGTCGCGGTCGTCGCCCGTGGTGATCGTGTCGTTGCCAGCCCCTGCAATCACGCTGTCACGATCATTCTCAGGATCGAGGTCTTCGCTGTCAGGTGCGTTGTCAAAGTCAGGACCAGAGGTGTCGATAAGGTCGTCGCCCTGGCCTGCATCAACAGTATCGCTGCCTTGGCCTGTGGTGACGATATCGTCATCGATACCCGCATCTACACTGTCGTCACCGTCGCCGGAGACGATCGTGTCACGGTCATCACCTGTGAGGATCGTATCATTGCCAGCCCCGCCAATCACGCTATCGCGGTCATCTTCTGGGTCTGGGTCCGTAGCATCAAGCTCTTCAGTTGTGCCGGATGCATCAATGAAGTCATCGCCCTCACCGCCGTCAATCGTGTCTGACCCGTCACCACCGATAACGCTGTCTTCGTCAATGCCCGCATCGATGCTGTCGTTGCCAGCGCCGCCGAGAATAGTGTCGTCGTCATCGCCGGTAATGATCGTGTCATCGCCGTCGCCGCCTTCGGCAAGATCGCGGTCATTGCCAGGGTTTGGATCTGTCGAGTCAGGTTCCTCAAGGAAGCCCGAGAGGTCGATAAAGTCATCGCCCTGCCCGCCAATGCCCGTGTCTGAGCCATTTCCACCAGTCAGACTGTCTTCGTCGATGCCACCGTCAAGGAAGTCATCGCCGTCACCACCAATCAGCGTGTCGTCGTCATCTTCACCAAAGATCGTATCATTGCCCGCGCCACCGTCTGCAAAGTCACGGTCGTTCTCTGGCAGGATATCAGTCGCATCAGGCTCGTTGCCGCCATAGGTGCTGCCACCCGCGTTGATGAAATCGTCGCCATCGTTGCCAAAGATACTGTCCGCACCGTGCTGACCGATGATGCTATCATCGCCTGTGCCGCCTGTGATCGTATCATCATCGATACCACCATCGATCGTATCGTTGCCCGTGCCACCATCAATCTCATCGGCATCATCGCCCGTCGAGATGACATCGTTGCCCGCGCCGCCAAAGACAGTATCAAGGCCATCTGTGGTGTTTGGATCAGTCAAGATATCAGGGAAGCCCGCAACCGGCAGGTTGGGATCGTCGCCAATATAATCGGAGAAGGTGTTTGTGCCCGCTTCGATAGTGTCGTCGCCGTCACCACCTACGATAAAGTCGGCGCCCTGGATGTCGACAATGCTGTCGTTGCCTTCGTTGCCGAAGACCTCGTCATCGTCAATGCCCGCAAAAATCGTGTCGTCACCTGTGCCACCTGTGATGGTGTCACGGTCGTCGCCTGTGCGGATGATATCATCCCCTGCACCGCCACTTACGTTGTCACGGTCATCTTCAGGATCGGAATCCACTGGCAAACCAGGGAAGACCTGTTCGTCAATGAGCGGATCAGAGCCTGATGTGTCGATCACATCATTGCCATCGCCGCCGCCAACACTGTCGCGTCCGTCCCCACCATCGATGGTGTCGTCGCCGTCGCCGCCGTCGATGATGTCATTGCCCTCTTCGCCAAAGAGCGAGTCATCGCCCGCTTCGCCGCTGAGGTCGTCATCACCTGTGCCGCCCTGAACATCGTCGTCGCCGTCGCCCGCAAGCACCGTATCGGCACCGTCGCCCGCACGAACGATATCGTCGTTCACATCCTCACCAGGAATAATTTGGTCATTGGCGTCAATAAGGTCGCCATCAGGATCACCCGTGTACCCTGTATCAATCAAATCATCATTAGGCGTGCCCGACACAATACCGTCTGGCATTGCTGGGTCTTGGACCATAACCGTCACCGTCGCAGTGCTTTCGTTGCCTGCAGGGTCCGTGATTGTGTAGTCAAACGTGTCTGTGCCCGTGAAGCCCGCATCAGGCGTGTAAGTCACTGTGCCATCGGCGTTGATCACAACCGAGCCGTTCGCAGGGTCTGTGACACCCGCCACTGTGAGCGCTTCGCCTTCAGGATCACTGTCGTTGGCCAGCACCGCAATCACAACAGGCGTTCCAACATCTGTAGAGTTGGCATCATCCGTCGCAACAGGCGGCAGATCGGCAGGGTCTTCCACAACAACCGTCACCGTCGCGGTGCTTTCATTGCCTGCAGGGTCCGTGATTGTGTAGTCAAACGTGTCTGTGCCCGTGAAGCCCGCGTCAGGCGTGTAGGTCACGGTGCCATCGGCGTTGATCACAACCGAGCCGTTCAATGGCTCTGTCGTGCCCGTCACTGTCAGCGCTTCGCCTTCTGGATCAGAGTCGTTCCCCAGAACATTGATCACAACAGGCGTGTCCAGATCGGTCGTATCCGCATCATCCGTCGCAACAGGTGGCAGATCGGCAGGGTCTTCCACAACAACCGTCACCGTCGCGGTGCTTTCGTTGCCCGCAGGGTCCGTGATTGTGTAGTCAAACGTGTCAGTGCCCGTGAAGCCCGCATCAGGCGTGTAGGTCACTGTGCCATCGGCGTTGATCACAACCGAGCCGTTCAATGGCTCTGTTGTGTCCGTCACTGTCAGCGCTTCGCCCTCTGGGTCAGAGTCGTTCCCCAGAACGTCGATCACAACAGGCGTGTCCAGATCGGTCGTATCCGCATCATCCGTCGCAACAGGCGGCAGATCTGCAGGGTCTTCCACAACAACCGTCACCGTCGCGGTGCTTTCGTTGCCCGCAGGGTCCGTGATTGTGTAATCAAACGTGTCTGTGCCCGTGAAGCCCGCGTCAGGCGTGTAAGTCACTGTGCCATCGGCGTTGATCACAACCGAGCCGTTCAATGGCTCTGTCGTGTCCGTCACTGTCAGCGCTTCGCCTTCTGGATCAGAGTCGTTGCCCAGAACGTCGATCACAACAGGCGTGTCCAGATCGGTCGTATCCGCATCATCCGTCGCAACAGGCGGCAGATCTGCAGGGTCTTCCACAACAACCGTCACCGTCGCAGTGCTTTCGTTGCCCGCAGGGTCCGTGATTGTGTAGTCAAACGTGTCAGTGCCCGTGAAGCCCGCATCAGGCGTGTAGGTCACTGTGCCATCGGCGTTGATCACAACCGAGCCGTTCAATGGCTCTGTTGTGTCCGTCACTGTCAGCGCTTCGCCCTCTGGGTCAGAGTCGTTCCCCAGAACATCAATCACAACAGGCGTGTCCAGATCGGTCGTATCCGCATCATCCGTCGCAACAGGCGGCAGATCACCGTCGCCAACCTGAACGAAGACAACCGCTGTGGAATAGCTCCCCCCCGCGTCTTCCACCGTGTATTCGAAAGTATCCTGGCCTGAGAAGCCGGCATTCGGTGTGTAAGTCACTGTCCCGTCCGGGTTAATAACGACGGTGCCATTGACTGGCTCGGACGCATCCACGACTGTTAGAACATCGCCCTCTGGGTCAGTGTCATTGCTCAACACGTTGATCACGACAGGCGTGTCTTCATCAGTTGTCGCCATATCGTCCACGGGCGTCGCAGGGGCGTTCGGGCCTGTGTCGCCAACCGTCACAGTGACAGTCGCGGTCGAAATGTTGCCGCCTTCGTCCTCAACGGAGTATTCAAACGTGTCTTCGCCCGTAAAGCCGGCATCGGGCGTATAGGTCACGGTCCCGTCCGCATTGATGACAACCGAACCATTCGCTGGCTCCGTTGTGTCTGTCACAGTCAAAGCGTCGCCTTCTGGGTCACTGTCGTTGCCCAAAACGTCGATCACAACAGCTGTGTCTTCGTCGGTTTCAGCCGCATCATCCACGAGCATGGCTGGCTGATTGTCCGCGGGGTCCGCAACAGTCACGGTGACAGTCGCTGTGCTCAGGTTTCCCTGCCCGTCTGTCACAGTATATTCAAAGCTATCTGTGCCAATAAAGCCTGTGTTCGGCGTGTAGGTCACCGTTCCGTCGCCATTGATCTGAACGGAACCATTGGCAGGTTCAGACGTATCCGTAACAGTCAGAGGGTCGCCCTCTGGGTCACTGTCGTTGCCCAAAACGTCCACGACAACAGCCGTGTCCTCATCGGTCAACGCGCTGTCATCCACCACAACAGGCGCATCATTGTCATCGGCGGGGCATGTCGAGAAGTGCAAATCAGAGACCATAACAGTCTGTTCACCAACGTCGCCATTGGCATACTCAATCTCGATCCGCGTGACGGGGCCGGCCACGGAAACAAGGGTTGAGGCTTCGCCATCTTCATAGCCGAAATTCGTATCACCGTCTGACAGGGTGTTGCCAGTTGCGGTCACATTGGAACCTGTTGTGAAAGTCACAGGCAGCTCGTTGCCATCAGGGCCATAGGCGCGGACGGTGACGATGTCTTGGTGTAGGGCAGATGTCGGATCGATATCATTGCCACCGCCGTCAATATCATTGAGGCGGAATGTTACGTTCTGCACGCAATCTTCAAACAAGGCATTTGAGGATGTAAAATCAAGCGTGGTGGTTGATGTGGCATCCACACCGCCTTCGCCGCCTTGACCGGACAGTTTCAGGAAAGACTGGCTGTCAAACGGATCACTCTCGGCAACATAGCCTGGCGCGTTGAACGTGACGCCGGAGGCCTCTTCGTCCTGTGCATCAAAGCCTATGGTGACGTTAATACCGCCGGTGTCGACAGTTTGCGTTGGTTCAACATTGGTGCCAAACGCGCCCAACAAACCCCAATTCAGTACCAGATCAGCCATATCAAAGCCCTCTTTAACAACCTCGGGGAACGCCCCGTCCGCCGATGGTGAACCCCAGGCTCGCGCCTGAACTTCGTTACAAAAATTGCAAAGCCATGTTGGAGAGAGGGCGAAAAGACGCCGCAAGCGCCAAGCGCCTCACGGCACTTGATCAGTTGGCAGCACTCGCCGCATCGTCTGAAAATAAGACTCAGCAGCGCTCTTCGCATCTTCCGATGCTTCGCAGTTCAGCGGTCGCCCCCGTGACCAAACTTACTACGCCCCCCAGTTGGGCAAACTCAGTGATAAGGCTATTATGGCTTTGTCGAAAGATAAATTTGTCGGGAAAACAGGCGCATTTCTCCCCCTTCGCCCCTCAGACCTGGGCTTCACAGGTCAGGCCAAATCCGAAAATTCAAGCATTGTTTCCAAAATCATGTTTTCGAGACGCGCAGGGTTTCGCATTGTTTTTCAAAGGCAAAGTCGTGTTCAAACCACAAAACGAGCCGAACGTGAGAGGCCTCAACTGTCAACAATGAAGAAACAATTAACCTTTGGATCATATTCGTGAATTAAATCGAAAGGCGCCCAAAGCCGCCGATTGGATTGATCACGATTTCGACATGAATGGCGCAAGAGCCTGCGAATTGAACACGCTCCGAAAAAATTGCCACAATTCAAAGGAACGAATCAAACAAAAGAATCATGCAATTTAAAGCAAATCTCTCCCGATTCGGCATCAGCAGCCATTGCTCTCCTGGTCCCAGCCTTGAGCCGATCCATCACCTTCCCTCACAGCGTGTCATAACAGCCAGTTCAAACAACTGGCCCCAAGCGCAAGAACTTGGCATTAAGATAGGGAATTTTCGACCCAGCGTGCAGATATGTCAGGCCACGAAAAGGAAGCGAGCATGGAACACCTCTATTCCGGACGCGACATGCGCGCCACTTTGCTCTGCCCAAAGACAGAAAGCCCGTCACAAACCCTCTTTGTGACCTTTAGCAACTTTCGGGGCGCGCCATCACTGGAAGATGACGGCTTTGGGCAGGATATTCTGAACAAAATGGGCATACCCGCCATTCACATTGTGACAGCAGGCAACACTTGGTTTCAAAGTCCAGAGGTCTTTGACCTCGCTCAAACTGTTCTCAAAACGCGCAGCAAGTTCGCCAAAGCCGTCGGCTACGGGTCAAGCATGGGCGGCTACGGCGCAATGATGTTATCAAACCTATTGCGCCTTGATGCCACGCTCACCCTTTCACCCCAATATAGCATCCAGCCCGAAAAGGTTCAGGGGGATAGCCGCTGGGCCAATATCGCCAGTGAGCTTAATTTTGTTTTTGACGATATGAACATTGGCATGAGTGCAACCGCCCGCCACAATCTATTCTATGATCCCTGCACCGCTGACAACATTCATGCGCAACTCTTTGAGAAAAGAGGCGCAAACTGCTTTGCACTCCCTCATTCGGGGCACTCAAGCGCTGGATTTTTGCAACAAGTCGGCATGTTAACAGAGATTGTCATAGTCGCAGCCCAAGATCCGATGACAGATTTCAAATCTATTCATGAAATAGCACTAGAGCGCTCAGCGCGATCCGCGCTCTATGCCTTCAATCTGGGACAAGCCCAGAAATCATAGCGCTCAAACGAAACACGGACCCACGCAAAGCCACGCGCGTTTCTCTGCCAGTTTTCTGCCTTCGAACAAGGCTCGCTTAATGTGCAGTGGTACCCAAGGCCGGACTCGAACCGGCACGCCTCGCGGCGGGGGATTTTGAATCCCCTGCGTCTACCATTCCGCCACTTGGGCACATTGACTGCCGTTTAGCGCGTTGTTTGCCGCGCGAAAAGTCCAAAATGCATCTAAAGTGAAATCAGCTTGAAACAGACACAAGCGGGCCGCGCGCATTGAGCGCCTCAATATCCATACCCGCCAGCTTCTTATAGGCTCCTGCCGCCTCTTCCAGCTCAACTTGGCTCATCACATCACTGATGCTCTCAAACCCCTCGGGCGCTCGTTCAGCCACAATATCAAGGACTTTGTCAGGTCCAGCCCCGCGATTGGCGAGCACAAGCGCATTTA
The DNA here is from genome assembly GCF_040580765.1 of Lentibacter algarum. GTDB lineage: Bacteria > Pseudomonadota > Alphaproteobacteria > Rhodobacterales > Rhodobacteraceae > Lentibacter > Lentibacter algarum. Next base: position 1,627,075 of record NZ_CP158687.1, read on the forward strand.
CTGTCTCACGCCGTATCTCGTCATAGCGCTCCAATGCAGCGACGCCCTGCCCCATGTCGCGCAGCTCCCGCGCCAACACACGCGCATCAAGGATCGCCTGCGACGCGCCATTTGATCCAATCGGATACATCGCATGGGCCGCATCCCCCAAAAGCGTCATCCGCCCGTGGCTCCAGCGCGGCAATGGGTTGCGGTCGACCATCGGATATTCCCAGACACTCTGCGCCGTGGTGATGATCTCAGGCACATCGAGCCAATCAAACGTCCAGTCAGAAAAAACGCCCAGAAAGTCATCCAAGCGCCCTTCACGGTTCCAGTCCTGTTCGCGCCACACGTAATCTTCCGCCATGGCTCGGTCCGCAATCCAGTTGATCAGGCAGGTACCGTCATTAAACTCTTCGATCGGATAGCAGACAAACTTGCAGTCCCGCTTGCCCGCCATCGCCATGGTACGCCCGCCAAGGAAGCTCGGCCCCCGCGTGACACCCCGCCACATCATAATCCCGCCCCAATGAGCCGCGCCCTCATCAGGATAAAGCGCCTGGCGCGCCGCAGAGTTGATGCCGTCTGCGGCCACAAAGACACTGCCAGCTGCGCAGCCAAGTGTTTCGCCCGTGCTTCGGTCGGCCAGTGTGATTTCAACACCCGTCGCAGTATCAACCGATCCCGTCACAGCGGCTCCCATCTGGATTACATCAGGCCCCGCCCGCTCCATAAGTGCGCGGTACAGCAACATCTGCATCCCACCACGGTGGATCGAATATTGCGGCCAATGATAGCCCGCAAACTCACCTCGCGCCTCGCGCCAGATTTCACCGCCCTGCGCTGAAAAATACGCAACCTGCTTTGTGCGCAACCCGACCTTGTCGAGCTCCCCCTCAAGCCCAAGCTCAAACAACTCGCGGATCGCATGGGGCTGAACATTGATCCCAACACCCAACGGACGAATTTCGCGGACGGCCTCAAATATCTTGAAAGGAATGCCAAGCTGATGCAGCGAAAGCCCGAGAGTCAGTCCACCAATGCCAGCGCCCGCGATCAAAACGGTCATTATGAATGCCTCCGTATAAATTTTCCCCCATGTTAAAGGACGCCAAAGCCTTGACGCCAGCGCAAAAGCGCGGCCCAATAGGCGAAGGCAGTAAGAACAACAATAAAAACAAAGAGCAGAACAATGTTGCGCAGGCTTTATGACTGGACAATGCGGCTCGCCGAACATCGCCACGCGATGTGGTGGCTGGCGTTCGTGGCGTTCATCGAATCTTCGGTGTTTCCCATTCCACCCGATATCCTGATGATCCCGATGATCCTCGCCCGTCCCTCGCGCGCATGGCTCATCGCCTCTGTGGCGCTCACCGCCTCTGTCATTGGCGGGCTCTTGGGCTACGCCATAGGCGCATTGGCCTTTACCGAGCTAGGCCAGCCGATCCTTGAGAGCTTGGGCAAGGGCGATGCCGTCGCCGCCTTCAATGAGCGCTTTAACGATGTCGGCTTCTGGGCCGTGCTCGTCGCAGGCATGACACCGTTCCCCTATAAGGTCATCACGATCATGTCGGGCTGGACAGGGATGCCCCTTCTCACCTTTATCGTCACATCTATTCTTGCCCGCGGATTGCGCTTTTATATCGTGGCATTCCTGCTCTGGAAATTTGGCGCACCTATTCGTGACTTTATCGAGCGGCGTCTTGGCCTTATGTTCATCCTATTCTGCGCGCTCCTTCTGGGCGGCTTTTATGTGGTGAAATTTTTATGACCTTCTCGCGCCCCAATCTTATCTTGCTGGCAGGCCTCGGTTCTGGCGCCATGATGTTGGGCGCGCTCGGTTTTCAACACATCGGAGAGATGCCGCCTTGCAAACTTTGCATCTGGCAGCGCTACCCCCATGTTGTTGCCATCCTGCTCGCCATGATCGGGCTGATGGTCCCCGGTCGGCTCTTGCCGCTCCTCGGTGCGCTCGCCGCGCTCACCACTGCCGCCATTGGCGTCTATCATACGGGTGTTGAGCGCAAACTCTGGGCTGGGCCCTCAAGCTGCACCTCAAGCGACATCTCAGGGCTCAGTGCACAAGACCTGCTCAACCAGATCATGGCCGCCCCCATCGTGCGCTGCGACGAAGCCCCATGGGAGCTCTTCACCCTCTCTATGGCCAGCTGGAACGCCATAGCCTCCATCGCCCTCACGCTAATCTGGCTGGCTGCGGCAAAGAACAGGGTTTGAATATCCTATAGGGTGTTGGTATCTTGCCCCACCCCACGAGACAGCAAACAAGCCTTTTGGGTGTCTCTATTTGCATAGACGGTCTCTTTGCAAGACTGCGGCCTACATAAACAAAAAGAGCTGCCTTCAGATGATTGTTCAATTTTCCCAATGATACCCTAGGCTCCGCCTCTCAACCCCTTTCTCGCTTCCATTTTTGCCTTAAGACTGCCTTATTGAGCCGTAAAAAGGGTACAAGAACAGGCAAAGGAGATGGATATGAGAAACCTTTTGATGGCCGCTGCGCTTTTCTGGCCTTCTGTCTATGGCTTGGCGACAGGCGCTCAAGCAGGTGAAACCGTCCTACTATTCGAAGACACCGATGACCTGCCCCCGCCCTACAAACAGTGGTGGTATGCAACACAAGCCGACAACAGCTCCTACGACCAAGCCTATGAGGTATTCATACGCGGCGAAGGGAAGCGCGGAGATTTTTTTGGTATTCTGCGGGTCGATTGCCTCAACGCTAAGCACTCCGAGTGGCTCGCCACAGGCGGAATTATGAGTGCCGGCGCTGTCCCAGCTCGCGCAATCTCTGAACTGCGTCAACAGACATGCAAGAATGGCGGCTAAAAGGGACCGGATTGATGCCTGAACACGCCGGAAGACCGATAGAGGCCTCGGCCTGAGCACCTCTCAGATCACATTTGATTTTTGAGAGGTATTTGCAGACGCTGATGTTCGCCGCTTGCGGTCCATAATAGCTTTCTCCACCTCCCCCAAAGCACGAAGCGTTGAGTAAAGACTGACGCGACCGAGCGCTCCATTACTTAATTTTGCGTTACCACACCTTCGATTCAGTCGGTGCACGGGTTGTGCACGGGTTGTGCACGCTTTTCACCCCCCTGTTTTCGGGCGTCAAAACACGCGTTAACCAAGTGGAACGCTGCTCAATTTGAGGCTTTTTTAGTACTCAACAAAAGCGAGGTTTCCGAAGTGGCGACCCCGTCCAACTTGCGGATACGTGCCAGCACTTCGTCAAAAGCTTCAAGGCTTTCCGTGCCGATTTCGGCGATCACATCCCAACGTCCATTGGTGCTATGCACGCCTCTCACCGCGGAAAATCCAGCCAGCTGACGCAGAATCCTTTCGGTCCCACGGCCCTCGATTCCGATCATCATCAGCCCCCTCACAGGGTCCGCAAGACGGTCCTCTTTCAGCACCACAGAATAGCCCAAAATCACCCCCCTCGCCTCCAGCCGCGCGAGCCGCGCCCGCACCGTCGCGCGCGTCACTCCAAGCTGCGCAGCAAGGTCAGAATGTGAGGCCCGTGCATCGTGACGCAGGGCTGAAATAAGGCGTTGGTCAAGATCATCCATAATGATCACCTCAATATATCAAATTGATAAATCTAGCATCTAAATGATCACTTTGGAAGCTATATCGCCTCCCATTTAGCCCATAATCTTATGCCAAACTGCGACAGGAAAAGGCTTCAAGACCATGCGTGATATCATTCTCATTGGCGCTCCAATGGATTCTGGAAAGCGCCGAAAAGGCTGCCTCATGGGGCCAGATGCCTACCGGACTGCAGGCCTGACAGAGGCACTCACAGGCCTTGGGTACCGCGTCCGGGATTGGGGCAATCTCGCCCCCGCCGAGCACGCGCCTGATGACCCCGAAGCGCGTATTTACAAGCACCATGAAACCGTCGGCTGGACCAACCGCCTCTGGCGCACAGGCCAAGACGCGATGGCAAAAGGTTTGCCAATCTTTCTTGGTGGTGACCACGCCCTTTCGCTCGGCTCAGTCGGTGGCGTGAACGCCTACTCAACTGAAAAGAATCAGCCCCAGTTTCTACTCTGGCTGGACGCCCACACCGACTATCACACCCCCGAGACGACTGATTCAGGCAATCTCCACGGCACTCCTGTTGGCTATGTCACAGGCCGCAAAGGCTTCGCAGGCTTCCCCAAAATCGAGCGCCCAATTCCTGAAGAAAACGTTTGTATTCTGGGGCTTAGGTCCGTTGACGCTGCCGAGCGAGAAGCGATGCAAGACACCAATATTCATGCCTATGACATGCGCCGCATTGATGAAACAGGGATTGCAAAGCCGCTGGCTGCTTTTCTCAACAAGGTTAAGAAAGCCAATGGCGCGCTCCATGTCAGCCTTGATGTAGATTTCCTCGACCCCGCTTTCGCACCCGCTGTCGGCACGACCGTGCCCGGCGGTGCAACCATCCGTGAGGCACATCTGGTCATGGAAATGATCTGTGATTCAGGCCTGATGAGCTCGCTGGATCTTGTCGAGCTCAACCCCTTCCTTGATGAACGCGGCCGCACGGCTCAGGTGATGGTCGATCTGGCGGCCTCCGCCCTTGGGCGGCGTGTGTTTGACCGCCCGACACGGGCTTTCTCATGAGCGTACAGTCCCCAAACGCGGTGGTTATGATCCGCCCCAACAACTTTAAACCAAATCCTGAAACTGCCACTGACAACCGCTTTCAGACTATCCCAAATATGCCGTCTGCCGAAATCTCACGCCAAGCGCAGACAGAGTTTGACAACGCTGTTGCAAGATTGAAAGACGCAGGCGTGCGCGTTCATGTCTTCCAAGACAGGGCCAATGACACACCGGATTCTGTTTTTCCAAACAACTGGTTCTCAACGCACCACGGGGGCCACGTAGCCATCTATCCGATGTATGCCAAGAGCCGTCGCAAAGAGCGGCGGACGGACGTCATCGAGTTTTTGAAGCAAGAATACAGGGTCGCCGAAGTTACCGACTTTTCGGGGCTTGAAGCAGATGGGCTTTCTCTTGAAGGCACTGGCGCCATGGTTCTTGATCACATCGGCCGTCTGGCCTTTGTTGCGCGCTCCCATCGCGCCGACCCTATCTTGCTTGAACGGTTTTGCACGCGATTTGGCTATGAACCAATCGTCTTTGACGCCGCTGACGCAGGCGGTTCACCCGTCTATCATACCAATGTTCTCATGTTTGTCGGCTCGGCCTGCGCCATGGTGGGTATGGATATTGTAAGCAACGCGGAACGTAGACAAACGATTTCCGAACGCCTGAGTGAAACTGGGCGCGACGTTATTGCCCTCAGTGAGAGCCAAATTGGTGATTTTGCGGGTAACGCAATTGAACTCACAGGAACAAACGGCCCCGTGCTGGCTTTGTCTTCCCGGGCAGAAAAAGCCCTCTCCCCAGATCAGCGTCGCCGACTAGAGGGAAGCCTGACGCTCCTACCTCTCGATCTGCCAATCATCGAAAGCGCGGGCGGATCTGCTCGGTGCATGATCGCTGGAATTCACCTCGCGCCTCGCGCCAAACGCAATTTTAATTAGAGGTTAAGAACTTTGCTACATCCTTCATCCAAAGCCTACGTCCCCTTCGTTTCCGTCGACAACATGATGAAACTGGTGCACCACATCGGGCTCGAAAATATGCTGCGTGGCCTCGCATACGAGATTGAAACCGACTTCAAACGCTGGGAGCTTTTTGACAAGACCCCCCGTGTGGCAAGTCACTCCGATGTGGGGGTGATTGAGCTCATGCCAACTTCCGACGGCGAGGCATATGGCTTCAAATATGTAAACGGCCACCCGAAGAACACCTCGGAGGGCCTACAAACCGTCACCGCCTTTGGTCTTCTCGCTGATGTTTACACAGGCTACCCCACTCTGCTCAGCGAGATGACAATGCTCACGGCAATCCGAACGGCAGCCACCTCGGCCATGGCCGCAAAACACCTTGCGCCAAAAGGCGCCAAGACTATGGCGATGATCGGCAATGGCGCCCAATCGGAGTTCCAGACGCTGGCTATGAAGGCCATCATCGGACTGGAGGCGGTGCGGCTCTATGATATCGACCCAGAAGCGACAAAAAAGGCCGCTCGCAATCTTGAGGGCATGGGGGTGCAGGTCACCAAATGTAAATCGGCCGAAGAGAGCATGGAAGGTGCAGAGATCATCACAACCTGTACCGCCGACAAACAATGCGCCACGATCCTAACAGATAACATGATCGGCGCAGGTGTTCATATCAACGCCATCGGCGGTGACTGCCCTGGCAAGACAGAACTTGCCGCAGAAATCCTGCATCGCTCTGATATATTTGTTGAATTTCCGCCCCAAACACGCATCGAGGGTGAAATTCAACAGCTCCCGCAGGACCATCCTGTGACGGAGTTATGGCAAGTGATCACAGGCCAAGCAAAAGGCCGCACGAGCGACAAACAGATCACGCTGTTTGACAGCGTAGGGTTTGCAATCGAAGATTTTTCCGCACTCCGCTATGTGCGTGAACACATCAAAGGCACCGACTTCTTTCAAAATCTGGATATGCTAGCAGATCCTGATGACCCACGGGATCTCTTCGGAATGCTCAAACGCGCTGGTTAAAAAAAGCCCCCAAAGCATAAGCTTCGGGGGCTTTTCTTATGTTTCAATCGCGCGCAAAGCCTTGCTTGAGGGGAACAGGCTCGGCTTTAAGCGAGCGTTAGCCGTCTTGGTTGATCGTGCCAGCTTCCTCTGCGGCTGTGATCTCATCCGCATCGAGCAAACCGTCATCATTGATATCCATTTCCGAGAAGCTCTCGGCTGTCATATCTGGGTATACGGCCTGCAGTTCGTCAACAGTCACCGCACCATCGCCATTGGTATCGAGCTCTGCAAGCATATCAGCGCTGGCAAGCATAGGTGTCAGAAGCGTCGCAAGAGCGGCCAGTGCAAGCGTTGTCTTTTTCATGGTCTTTTCCTTTTATTTCATGGGGTTTTACGTAGGAGCCGTTGGGTCTTAGCCATCCGTGCTCATCATGCCTGCTTCTTCAGCAGTCTTGATTTCTGTGTCGTCAAGTGAACCATCGGCATTTGCGTCCATCGTTTCAAAGTCTTCGGTGGTAACGCTCGGCCAAACAGCCTGGACCTCCTCCAATGACAAGACGCCGTCACCATTGGTATCCACTTCAACGGCGCTGTCGCTCATCGCGAGCGCAGGTGAGATCGCTGTCACAAGTGCTGCGAGGGTCAGTGCAAATTTGTTCATCATTCATCCTCCAAGTCGAGGAAGGCGGGTTTGCCTTCTCGGCTGAGATAATCTCCAATTTTTGATTTCGAACAGCACCATCTGAGCGTCTCCCCAAAAGGTGCTAAAAGCCGCCAAAAACCCCTGATCTGGCAGGCGCTTGTGCGCTCAATGGCTCGCTGCACAGAGGTTTGAGCCATTTGGCGCGCAAGACTCAGATCTACTTTGGCAAAGCGGCGCTTATGCAATTCAACCGCGCATGGGACCACTTGTAAGGTCAAACGCTGATCTCTATCTCGTCTCACCTTTTGATTTCTCAAAAAGACGAACTTTTGGCTCCTGCCCCTTGATTCTACACAAAAAAGGGGGGCCGCTTGGGCCCCCCGTAAAGTTTCGCCGTTCAGGCTCAGTTATATTTCACCGCTCGTAGTTTTATGCCTGCGGCCTGAACGCGTTCAGGGGCGAGCGCACCCGCCCCGTGACTGTTAGGAGCACCCTGAGGTCGCTCCACATGTGTTGCACTTCATACAGGTTCCGTTGCGCACGAGTGTGTAGTTGCCACAATCGCCACAGGCTTCGCCCTCGTAGCCCTGCATTTTAGCTTTTGTCCGCTCGTCCATACTCAGAGCTGTTGTGCTTGTCGTGGTGGCAAGGCTCTCGCCCATCGCAACTGCACTCACAGACCCGCCTGAAGTCTCCGGCACAAGCGTATTCAATGCCGTAACAGGGTCACCCGAGGCCATTGCCATACCACCAAAGCTTTGCCCGCCCTGCAGGACAACAAGTTCCTGAGGAAGGCGCTTGCGCAGGTAGCCTGTAGAGCTGATCTGCTTAAGCACTTCGAGCGAGCGAGATGCAGAGCCTTCACTCATTTCCTGAATGTTGCTCACGCCCTCTTCTTCGCCGCGCCCCAAGTCATCAAAGCTTGCGCCTTCTGGCTTCACATGCGCCAGATCAGTGCGGTCGAGGTAGGACACAGCCAGCTCACGGAAGATATAGTCAAGGATCGACGTGGCATTCTTGATGCTGTCATTGCCTTGGACCATGCCGGCAGGCTCAAACTTTGTGAACGTGAAGGCATCAACAAACTCTTCCAGTGGCACGCCATACTGGAGGCCAACCGAAACCGCGATCGCGAAGTTGTTCATCATCGCACGGAAGCCAGCACCCTCTTTGTGCATATCAATGAAGATTTCACCGAGTGAGCCGTCTTGGTATTCGCCCGTCCGCAAGTATACCTTGTGACCACCAACAACCGCTTTCTGCGTATAGCCTTTGCGGCGCTCGGGCATCTTCTCACGGTGTGATTTAACGATCTCTTTGATGATCACTTTTTCGACGATCTTTTGAGCAAGAACAGCCGCCTTTTCTTGGCTAGAACCGCTCTCAAGAATTTCGAGCGCCTCATCATCATCTTCCACGAGGGCAGATGCCAAAGGCTGGCTAAGCTTGGAACCATCGCGATACAGCGCATTGGCCTTCACACCGAGCGACCATGATAGCTCATAGGCTTTCTGGCAGTCTTCGATTGTCGCATCATTTGGCATGTTGATCGTTTTGGAGATCGCACCAGAGATAAAGCTCTGAGCCGCTGCCATCATATAGATGTGCGCCGTTACAGAGAGATATCGCTTGCCCCGCTTGCCACATGGGTTGGCACAGTCAAACACGTTGTAGTGTTTTTCTTCCAAGTGCGGCGCGCCTTCCAGTGTCATCGTTCCGCAAACGTGATCATTTGCTGCGTCAACATCGGCACGGGCGTAGCCAAGGTGCTTGAGCATATCAAACGTCGGATCATTAAGCTTCTCAGCAGGGATACCCAAGGTGCCTGTGCAGAAGGCTTCGCCAAGTGTCCACTGGTTGAACACAAAGCGGATGTCAAAAGCCGTGCCAAGCGCGTTTTCGATCTTGTCGATTTCTGGCTGGCCAAAGCCGTGCCCGATCAGCGAGGTATGGTTAATGCCTGGGGCATTGCCCAATGTGCCGTGACCGACCGCATAGGACACAATCTCTTCGATTTGGGCCGAGCCATAGCCGAGTTTTTCAAGAGCGGCAGGGACTGACTGGTTGATGATTTTGAAATAGCCGCCACCCGCAAGTTTCTTGAACTTCACAAGAGCAAAGTCAGGCTCAATCCCTGTTGTATCGCAATCCATAACAAGGCCGATTGTACCAGTTGGTGCAATCACAGAGACTTGGGCGTTGCGGAAACCGTTCTTTTCACCGAGTTTGAGCGCTTCGTCCCAAACAGCCATCGACAAATCGATCAGCTGACTATCGGGGCAATTCTTCAGATCAAGTGGAACAGGTTTGATTTCGAGGTTTTCATACCCTTCTGTCGCCCCATAGGCCGCGTTGCGGTGGTTGCGAATGACGCGGAGCATGTGCTCACGGTTGCGCTCGTAACCCGGGAATGCCCCCAGTTCGCCCGCGATTTCGGCAGAGGTGGCATAAGCAACGCCCGTCATGATGGCAGTAAGTGCAGCACCGATCGCGCGGCCCTCATCGCTATCATAGCCAAGACCAAGGTTCATCAAGAGGCCACCAATGTTGGCATAGCCCAGACCCAAGGTGCGGAAGTCGTAAGAACGCTGAGCAATCTCTTTTGACGGGAACTGCGCCATCATGACTGAGATTTCGAGCGTAACCGTCCAAAGGCGTGACGCGTGCATGTAGTCTTCCGCTTGGAACTTACCGTCCTTCAGGAAGGTCAGCAGGTTCATCGAGGCAAGGTTACAGGCAGTGTCGTCAAGGAACATATATTCCGAGCATGGGTTTGACCCGCGGATCTCACCATCTTCTGGGCAGGTGTGCCACTCGTTTACAGTATCGTGGAACTGAATTCCGGGATCGGCACAGGCCCAAGCCGCGTGACCAACATCTTCCCAAAGCTTACGTGCTTTGATGGTTTTAGCAACGGTGCCATCCGTACGACGGATCAGTTCCCAATCTGCATCATCTTTCACAGCCTTGAGATATGCATTTGTGACGCGGATCGAGTTGTTTGAGTTTTGACCTGATACCGACGCGTAGGCTTCCGAGTCCCAATCCGTGTCATAGGTTGGGAACTCAATGCTGCCAAACCCCTGTTTTGCGTAGTCGAGCACGCGCTTGACGTATGTCTCTGGAATATGGACTTTTTTCGCTCCACGGATGGCCGCTTTAAGCTGTTCATTCTTCTTTGGGTCAACAGAATCTTCGCTCGATCCATCCCAAGAACGAATGGCGCCGAAAATCTCGTTGAGCTTTTCTTCGTGAAGTTTGGAGCCCGCGACGATCGACGCAACCTTTTGCTCTTCTTTCACTTTCCAGTTGATATATTCTTCTACGTCAGGGTGGTCCGCATCGACGATAACCATCTTCGCTGCACGGCGTGTTGTTCCGCCAGATTTAATCGCACCTGCTGCACGGTCGCCAATCTTTAGGAAGCCCATGAGGCCAGAAGATTTGCCGCCGCCTGAGAGCGCTTCATTTGAGGCGCGCAGGTGGCTAAAGTTCGTGCCCGTGCCCGAGCCGTACTTGAAGAGACGCGCTTCACGCACCCAAAGATCCATGATGCCGCCATCGCCAACCAGATCATCTTTGACCGACTGGATAAAACAAGCATGTGGCTGCGGGTGCTCGTAAGCCGACGTTGATTTAGTCAACTCACCCGACTGGTAATCCACATAAAAGTGGCCTTGCCCTGGTCCATCAATGCCATATGCCCAATGTAGCCCTGTATTGAACCACTGCGGAGAGTTCGGCGCTGCGCGCTGCGTGGCAAGCATGTGCCGCATTTCGTCATAATAGGCGCGCGCATCATCCTCTGTTGAGAAGTAACCGCCCTTCCAGCCCCAGTAGGCCCATGCCCCTGCGAGACGGTCAAAAACTTGCTTGGCAGAAATTTCACCCGTCTTCTCGGTGGTGTCCGTCGCAGGCACTGAGCGCCACAAAAACTCAGGAACATCCTTTTCTTTCACTTTTTTCAAGGATGTTGGCACACCAGCTTTGCGAAAGTATTTTTGAGCGATCACATCCGAGGCCACCTGGCTCCACTTCTTAGGAACCTCTACATCGTCCAGTTTGAAAACAATGGTGCCGTCAGGATTGCGGATTTCTGAAACTGTCGTCACAAACTCAACATCCGCGTACGCGTCTTTGCCTGCCTCAGTAAATTTTCTGTCAATTTTCATAGCTCTGCCTAGCCCTCTGTGCCTTAAGTTTTACAATCATTGCCCGCCGACCACATATTTCTGGTCAGCCCCCTTTTTGAGCCAGACACGCCATGCAGATGCCAAGGATAAGGGCTGCGTGGAAATGAACCACGCGCCAAAACTGCGCTCGAAGCGAGCGATATGTCTGTGACTTAAACCTGTCCCTGCCCGACTGTTGACCCCTATATGTTGTGGTCTTTAATCTGACTGACACTATCTGGCGTATTTGCGCAGCGCAGGTCAACGGAAACTTTTACAAAAATTGTGCAATTTAGAGTTGACGCTAAAAAGTTTGAGGGGGTCGGAAAACTTCTCCCTGATTCATCCACCGCCGAGCTTTGGCACCTGCGCCCTCTGCTCATTTGGGCTTCAAGAGAGAAAGCCTTTTCTTTCGGCGGGGTTAGAGCAAAAGCCTAAAGAAACAGCCACGTGAGATGCCTCTTTTATCCACTGCCGTGGATAAATTTGATAGCTTTGCGTTAACTTTTAAAAAAAACTTCATACCGTCGCGCCCCGCTTGCTTTGGGACATAGTGCAGACGGGTGAACCGTAGATTCGCCAACAAGTGATTCTGGTTAACGCTCTTCCGTCATGACCATCAAAAAGTGATGTTAAGTGTATTCGACATTCATCATGGCGATGCGCGACACCAACAAAAAAGCCCCGTCGTGAAAAACGACGGAGCTTTTTTTGTAGTATAAATGGTCGGGACGGTAAGATTCGAACTTACGACCCCCTGTACCCAAAACAGGTGCGCTACCAGGCTGCGCTACGCCCCGGACCGAGCGCTTCTATAAGCGGCATCCGCTCTGCTTGTCCATACTCAATCGGCAAGAAAATGTCAGCTGCCTGAAGTTTCCGTTCCCCGCCGCTCTTCAAGCGCTCCAGCAATGGATTCAGCGCGCGCCGCAAGCTCCGCCAGACTGTCACTGACTGACGCAGGAACCACAGGTACTTCGATCCGTTCAGGTTCTGGCTTTGGCATGGAACTCATCCGTGCAAGCTCGCCTTCCAACTCCGCAATGCGGGCATCACGGGTCTTAAGCTTGTCCTCAACGCCTGCAGTCTTATCTGCGAGCATCAGACCTGCCATCAACAGCATGCGTGGCTCGGGCAAACGCCCAATCTGGTTTGTCAGCGTGCTGGCCTCAACATCCAACATAGCCGCGGCACTGTGAAGGTAATGCTCTTCCCCTTCTTGGCATGCGACTTCAAAAACACGGCCACCGATCTCTATTTTTACTTCAGGCATTATACGTTCTCCTCAAGCTGCGGCAGCTGGCCATTCAACGCCAATCCTATTGTCTCGGCAATTGCTTCTGCCTCCGCCCTATCTACAGCGCGAGATGCACGTAGCCCCTCAAGCTCCGCAAGCATGGCCTTATTTATGAGGTGAGGTTCTCCAACCCCTTTTTCGTTAGCCTCTCTCAAGGCCGCATTTGAACTCCGTAGCTGCTCGTTGGCCGCGCGCATGCGCTGCATTTCCATATCAAGCTTCGCCGTCGCCATACGTTGTGTTTCCAGCTCAGCCTCAAGGGCCTCCCGCGCAGCGTCATATTTCTCTCGAAGTTTCTTGTTGCGCTCCTCCAGCTGACCGCTGACAAGCTTTTCTTCTTCTAGCTCAGCACGCAACTGAGCAAGCTCTTCTGGGTCAACACTTGCTGGAGTTACCGCGTCAAGGTTGTCCACATGTTTGCCAATTCGGTCCAGCGCTGCTGTGATACGACGTTCGAGCTCTTCAATATTACTCATCTGCACTTCCTCAATACCCGTGCCTGTTGCGCATTTCGGTCCGCCCAAGCGAATCAAACGGCCACTCTCTGCCGTGGCTTCCAAAAAGTTTAGGCCATATTTTCACGTTTTGCACCCTTGTGAGGAAAACCACATTTGCCTCCGCGCGAGAGACTGTTAAAGACCATACCGAAACCTAATGCCAAAATGAGGACAAAGCCTTGGATATTGCAGCTCTTCGCGCCGCCAACCCCGAGCATTGGATGCGCGCCGCCGCTATTCGTGCACTTACGCTTGATGCGGTCGCAGCCGCCAATTCCGGTCATTCCGGCATGCCTATGGGCATGGCAGATGTCGCGACAGTTCTTTACGAGAAGCATTTAAAGTTTGATGCGAAGGCGCCAGATTGGCCCGACCGGGACAGGTTTATTCTGTCAGCCGGCCACGGCTCTATGCTGCTTTATTCCCTTTTGCACCTCACGGGCTATGAGGACATGACACTCGAGCAGGTGAAGAACTTCCGCCAATGGGGTGCAATCACGGCGGGTCACCCTGAATACGGTCACGCCAAAGGCATTGAAACAACAACAGGCCCACTCGGCCAAGGCATTGCCAACGCGGTTGGCTTTGCACTCGCAGAAGAAATCCAGCGTGCGCGTTATGG